>NZ_JABBFX010000003.1:0-300000 GCF_012927085.1 Ramlibacter agri
AATGCGTTAAGCTAACCAGTACTAATTGCTCGTGCGGCTTGACCCTATAACTTTGATCAGACGATCAAGGTGTTGTGCCAGGGTTGAACGCAATCAAAATCCCACAGCTGTAAAGCTGCTGCTGATAAGACTCTATGAATTGGCTGCCTTGCTCCAAAAGCAAGGTGGCAACAAGTTATGCCTGATGACCATAGCGAGGTGGTCCCACTCCTTCCCATCCCGAACAGGACAGTGAAACGCCTCTGCGCCGATGATAGTGCGGATTCCCGTGTGAAAGTAGGACATCGTCAGGCTGTTATAGCGAGAAAGGCCCGTCAGTAATGACGGGCCTTTTCTTTTGCGCGCGCGGAAATCGCACTTAGCGATTCGCGATGTACTCGCCTTCGCGCAAGGCGACGCCGGATCGCTCGAGATCGGAAACGAGCGCATCAAACCAGGCTTCCGCGGACATCGACGAGAACCAGCGCGCCCGAACCATCCCGAAATAGCGCGTTGCGAGCGCCCACTGCAGCAGCTCGGCGCGTGGCACGCTCTGCAATTCCAGCAACTTGAACTTCAGCAGCACTTTGGCGCCGTGCGAGGCATGCCGCTCGGGTTGCGCCAGGTAGGCTGCAAGCCGGCTGCGTGCGCGGCCCAGCGCCAACCCGACGTCCGAGAACACGCTGCCATGCCCAGGCACCACAACGGCCGGTTGCAGGGCCTCGATCAGGTCCAGCGTCGCCGCGACTGCATCGAACGCATGCTCGCCCTCCAGTTCGGGGAACACCACGCCGAATCCGCTTTCCCAGAGTGCGTCGGCCGACAGCAGGGTGCGCGAGCAGGGCTCGAACAGCACAAGTGAATGCGGGTCATGCCCTGGAGCCGCGTGGACTTGCCACAGGTGGTCACCCAGCTGCAATTCGGAGCCGGGCCGCAGCATGTCCGTGAAGCTGAACCGCTCGCACGACTGCCCGGTGGTCGCATAGCTGAGAGCCACCGTGTCCCATCGGCTCACAGCGCCGGCTTGCGTCGCGGGAACCCAGGTCCGGAGCTCGGGGAACCCCGTCTGCAAATCCGCATTGCCGCCGCAGTGGTCGCTGTGCAGGTGAGTGTTCACCAGGACGTCGAGATTCCTCCCTTGAAGCGCATCGCGCACCAAAGCCAGTGTTTGCTGCGAATGCGTCGCATAGCCGCTGTCGACCAGCGCTGTGCCGCGATCGCCAAGGAACAGGATGTTGTTCGACGACAGCCAGCCACGCTCGAAAACACGCATCCCATGCAACAGCGGCGCGGACATCGAGCGTTTCCCTCAGGCCGACGCCCGCAGCTCACGCCGCAGGACCTTGCCAACATTGCTCTTGGGCAGCTCGTCGCGGAACTCGATGTACTTCGGCAGCTTGTAGCCGGTCAGGTGCTGCCGGCAATGGCTTGCCACACTCTCCTCGGAAAGCGTGGGATCGTTCTTGACGACGAACACCTTGATCGCTTCGCCCTGCTTCTCGTCGGCCACGCCAACGGCAGCGCACTCTACGACGCCCGGACAGGTGGAGATGACGTTCTCGAGCTCGGTCGGATAGACGTTGAAGCCACTCACCAGGATCATGTCCTTCTTGCGATCGACGATGCGGGTACGGCCGCCGTCGTCCATGATGCCGACATCGCCGGTGCGCAGAAAGCCGTCGGCGGTGAAGGCCCTGGCATTTTCCTCCGGCTGGCAGTAGTAGCCGGCCATCACGTTGGGTCCACGAATGCAGATCTCGCCCGCTTGGCCGACGGCCAGCGAGCGTCCCGCATCGTCCTTGATCGCGATCTCGATTCCGGGCAGCGGCAGCCCGATCGTGCCGGAGAAATCGGCGCTGTCGACCGGGTTGTTCGTGCCGATCGCGCACGTCTCGCTCATGCCCCAGCCCTCCACCATCACGCAGCCCGTGGCCAGCCGCCATTGCCGTGCCGTTCCCGGAGTGGCTGCCATGCCGCCCGCCTGGGATACCGCAAGCTGCGAGAAATCGATGCTGCGGAATTGCGGATGCTGGAGCAACGCATTGAACAGCGTGTTCACCGCCGGCAGGATATGGAACGGCCGCCTCTTCAACACTTCGACGAACCGCCCGACGTCGCGCGGGTTGGGGACCAGCGTCATGTGCGCTCCCCAGCGCATGGCAAGCAGGCAAAGGCCCAGCGCGAACACGTGGTACAGGGGAAGAGCCGCCACGACGTTGGCGCGGCTGACGTCACCAACGCGCTTCAGCGCCGGCGTGAACCAAGCTTCGGCCTGCAGGATCGCGGACACGATGTTGCCGTGCGTCAGCACCGCGCCTTTCGAGACTCCGGTCGTCCCGCCGGTGTACTGCAGGAAGGCCACCGATTCCAGCGTCTGTGCCGAAGGCTTCAGCTGCAGGCGCCCGCCCTCGTGCAACGCCGCGGCAAGCGGCGTCAGCGTGCGCCCATCCTCCAACGGCAACCGGAAGGCCGGCACCATTTTCGCCAAGTGCCGGACCGCAAACGTCATCCAATGGCCGTACAGGCCGCCCAGCAGGTCGCCCATGCCCGTGAGCACCACGTGGCGGACCGGCGTGCGGCCGATCACTTCCGACAGCGTCTTGCCGAAGTTCTCGAGGAGGATGATCGCCGACGCGCCCGAATCCTTCAGCTGGTGCTCCAGCTCGCGCGGGGTGTACAGGGGATTGACGTTGACACATGTGTAGCCCGCTCGCAGCACGGCCGCCATCGCCACCGGGAACTGCGGGATGTTCGGCAGCATGATGGCCACGCGCGCACCCGGCTCGAGCCCGCGCGACTGCAGCCAGGCACCCAGCGCTCGCGACCACTCATCCAGCTCCCGATAGGTCATCCACCTTTCGAAACACACGCTCACGGGCCGCGCCGCATGCTTGCGAAACGACTCCTCCAGCAAATGTGTAAGTGACGTGTACTGTCGCGGCTCCACGTCGTGCGGGACACCGGGAGGGTAGTTCTTCAGCCAGGGCTTGTGCTCCATGCCCGACATTGTGGAAAGCGGAGCGCGCGGCGCCAGCGGACTTGTCCTAGGGCGCCAGCAGCGTCGTCCCACAGGTGACAAGTGGCAGGCATCAGGGATACTGCGCCGCATGCCGCGCAGCTCCGAACTCGCACGACTTTCCCGCGCCACCGGCGCGCTGCAACTGGCAGTCCTGATTGGCTGGCTCCTCTGGTGGGCGCCGCGTTCGACGGTGACAGCAGTGGCCGGTGCACTGGTCCTGCTGGCCATCGGTCCGGTGACGCTTGCAGTCGAATTCGTCCTGCTGGTGCTCGTGCAGCGCGGCGACCCCGGCATTCCCAAGCCGACCCTGCGCGAACTGGCACGGTCCTGGGCCGGCGAAACGCGCGAGATGTACCGCGTCTTCTACTGGCGCCAGCCGCTGCGATGGCGCGACCCGCCGGACCTGCTGCCCCAGGACGCGCAAGGTCGACAAGGCGTAGTCTTCATCCACGGCTTCGTCTGCAACCGGGGCTTCTGGGCGCCGTGGCTTCGGCGACTGCGCGCGCGCGGCCAGCCCTGCATCGCGATCAACCTGGAGCCGGTCTTCGCGCCGATCGGCGACTACACGCCGCTGGTGGAGGACGCGGTGCGGCGCATCACGGCCTGCACCGGCCGGCCGCCCATCCTCGTCTGCCACAGCATGGGCGGCATCGTCGCTCGTTCGTGGCTGCGCGACATGCGCGCGGGCGAGCGCATCGCGCGCCTGGTCACCTTGTGCAGTCCGCACCATGGTACCTGGCTGGGACGCTTCAGCCGCCGGCCGAACGGGCTCCAGATGCGGCTGCAAAGCACGTGGCTGCGGCAACTGGAGGCGGACGAAGCGGCGCTGCCGCAGCCGCCGCGGACCTGCTGGTACACCAACTGCGACAACATCGTCTTCCCGGCTTCCACGGCGTCGCTCCCGGGCGCGGACAACCGGCTGGTTCGCGGCTTTGCCCATGTGCAGATGGCCTTCACTCCCGCCGTGATGGACGCGGTTCTGGATGCGCTTAGCGCAGGCGACCCCGTGCCGTCCAGGTGAATCTTTCACAAACACCCCGGGGAAATTGCCTCGCAGCCCATGCGTCGGCTTCCTAAGCTTGTCACAAACGGGGGGAAAACATGAACGAATTCGCTGATGCAAGCAGCGAGGCCGGACTCGGCCATCCGCTCCAGGGCGCGGAAGTCGGCGGCGCGTTGACGCTGCTGGTCGACGAACTGGCGCATGGCGTCGTCGTCTCCTCGGCCGAAGGCCGCGTCCTCCATGCCAACCAGGCTGCGCGGCACGAGCTCTCCAGGCGCGACGTGCTCGCCGTTCACCAGGGCCACCTGCAGGCCCACGACCCCAAGCAATCCCGGCTGCTGCTCCAGGCCCTGGCCAAGGGCGGCACCGGACTGCGCAGCATGATCGCGCTGCGCAATCCATCGGGCTGGTCTCTCAGCGTGGCTGTCGTTCCCCTGCGTGCCGAGTCGTCCGCGCAGGGCGCCATGCTGGGCCTGTTCCTGTCCCGCAGCGCCGTGTGCGACTCGCTCATGCTGTGCTTCTTCGCGCGTACCCACGGCCTCACGAACAGCGAGGAGCAGGTGCTGGCCATCCTGTGCCAGGGCTTTTCCGCCCCGGAGGTCGCCGCGCAGCTGCATGTCGCTGTCTCCACCGTCCGCAGCCACGTGCGCAGCATGTGCGCCAAGACCCACTCCAACGGCGTGAGGGCGCTGGTGGGGCTGGTCGCCGTGCTGCCGCCGCTCGGGAGCTCGCTGCACCATCCCGTGCACTAGGCGCCGGCCCTCTTGGGCGGCGCAGCGCGCCATGCTAGAGTGAATTCACAGGGGGGACGCCATGAACGTGTCCAGGAACGCCGCCGACCAGGAGCGGCTCATCTCCAATCTGGAGCCATCCATCGGCCGGCTGGCTGCCCGCGGCATCCTGCGCAGTTACCGCAAGAACACGATCATCCTCAACGAAGGCGAACCGGGCGACTCGCTCTTCGTCCTCCTGCAAGGCCAGGTCAAGGTCTACGCCACCGACGAAAACGGCCGCGAAATCACCTTTGGCTTCATCGTCGCCGGCGACTATTTCGGCGAGATGTCCCTCGATGGCGGCCCGCGCTCGGCCTCCGTCATGTCCATCGAGCCGGTGCTGTGCGCGCTGGTGCCGCGCCAGGCCGTGCAGCAGCACCTGGACGACGAACCGGGCTTCGCGATCAAGCTGGTGACGCAAGTGATCCGGCGCGCGCGCAACGCCACCGAGACGGCGCGGCAGATGGCGCTGCTGGACGTCTACGGGCGCGTGATCCACACGCTCGAAAGCCAGCAGGGCCCCGCTGGCCTGCAGTCGCCGGTGGAGCTGACGCAGATCACCCACCAGCAGATCGCCAGCCGCGTCGGCGCCTCGCGTGAAATGGTCAGCCGCCTGCTGAAGGATCTCGAAAAGGGCGGCTACGTGGAACTGGGCGTGAAGCGCATCACGCTCAAGAAGAAGCTTCCGGCTCGCTGGTAGGCCGCGTCAGCCGGGCGGCGCGCCCACCTGTGCCAGGTACTCCGAGACACGGCGCAACACCGTGTCGCAAGCCGGGCAATCGGCCTGCATGCGAGCCAGCGTGAAATCGGGGCGGACACGCAGCAGCCGCTGCAGGCTGGCCTTCGCGCCGGCATGCTGGCCCGCAGCCGCTTGCGCCGCCACCAACTGGACGTGCGCCGCCGCGAATTCCGGTTGGCGCGCCACTGCGCTTTCCGACAGCAGCAGCGCCTGCGGGAGGTCTCCCGCCACCAGCGCCGCCAGGCCCGCGACCTGCTCGTACCAGTAGCGCAAGGGCGCGAGCATGCACAACGCCAGCGCCCGCTGCGCGGTGCGGTGCGCGGCAGCGCCCTCGTCGCGAAAGGCGTGCAGCTCCGCCTGCAACAGCAGTCCCAGGGAGTCGTCGGCGCGGGCGCGCAGCACCTGCGCGTAACGGGTGGCCGCGCCATCGGGGTCCCGCAGCAGCCGCAGTTTCACCTGCCCGTCCATGCACAGGGCCAGCGGCGCGTATCCGTCGGCCTGGAGGGCGGCGGTGGCATGCGAGCGCGCCATTGCCGTGTGCTCCTGTGCGTCTTCCGCCAATCCCAGCCGCAGTTGCAGCAGGTGCCAATGGGACAACCAGGCATGGGCCGCGGGCTGGCGCGGGTTCCGCTCCACCAGTTCCTCCAGCATGGCCCGCGACCGCTCCAGGTCCGCGGATGCCAGGCAATGCATCGCGGCGAGCCCCGCGAACAGCAGCGTGGGACTGGAAAGCGAAGGGAAGGGCTGGCCCTGCGCGCGTTCCGCCTCGCGTGCCATCACGCCGGAAGCGACGCCCGCCACGAGGCCGCGCAGCAGCGCCGTGTCGTCCGAGAACAGGTCCGCCGTGCGGCCCTTGAAGCTGTGCGCCCACACGATGTGTGAGTTCGCGATGTCGCCGAGTTCCGCGAACACCGCCACCGCTTCGCCGGCACGTCGCACATGGCCGCGCAACAGGAAGCTCGCCCGCTCCAGCGGGAACGCCGCGGTGGTCAGCCGGGACACCACCTGCAGTTCCGGCACGCGCGTGAGCCCGGCCACCGCTTCGTCCGCGATTGCCTCGCCCAGGCCTTCGCCGTCCGGCGCGCCTGCGAAGGGCAGCACGGCCACGGTGGCGCGGGTGAGCAGGCGTCCCGCCGCGGAGGCGGCCGGCAGCACCGGCGCACGGCCGGCGCGGCCAACACGATAGGCGCGCACCGGCTGCCGCACGTGCTTCAGGTGGCAGATTCCCAGGTCTTCCAGCAGGACGGCGGGGTGGTCCTGTAGCCGTTCGCGCAAGGCAGCCGAGATCACAATCTCGCCCGGGCCGGCCAGCGTCGCGATGCGGGCCGTGAGATTGACGTCGGTGCCGTAGATGTCGTGTTCGTCGGAAACGAATTCGGCGATGTGCGCCCCGATGCGCAGGTGCACGTGGCGCTCCGCAGCCAGGCCCTGGTTGCCTTCGTTGAACCAGGACTGCATCGCGAGCGTCGCGCGCACGCAGCCGGCGGGGTCGCCGAACTCGATCATCAAGCCGTCGCCCAGGCTCTTGTGCAAGCGCCCGGACTCGCCAGGCAGGTGCTGCTTCACGAACTCGACGAAGCCGTGCCAGCGCTGGATGAACTCCTGTTCGTCGAGTTCCATCAGCCGCACCGACTCCACCACGTCGGCCACGGCGATGACCTTGGTGTGGCGTGCGAAATCCGTGGCATCGACCCAGGAGAAGGACATGACGGTTGCGGCAGCAAGCCTGCCCGTCATTTTGAAACAAGCTGCGACAAATGTGCCAAGCTGGCGGCTGCCTCACCCATTGGGACACTATCGCGCAACGCTACGCACCTGTGAGCTTGTCCGCGCAGGCGACGCATTTCCGCCGCAGCGGTCTTGTTGTGCTACGGGTTAACCCTTATATATCGAACATGGCCGAACCGAAACACAAACCCCGTTCCGGGCGGATCGTGCCGATCCGCGCCCTGGGCGCCGGCCACCGGGAGCGCATCGCCCAGCACCTGCTGGATCTCGAGCCGGACGACCGCTACCTCCGTTTCGGCTACGCCGCGACCGATGAACAGATCCGCCGCTACGTCGACGGCCTCGACTTCGAGCGCGACGAGGTGTTCGGCATCTTCAACCGCAAGCTGGAACTGATCGCGATTGCCCACCTCGCCTTCATTCCCGACCCGGACGGCGCGCCGGGCGCGGAGTTCGGCGTCTCCGTGGCGAAGAAGGCCCGCGGCCGCGGTTACGGTGCTCGCCTGTTCGACCGCGCCGTCATGAACGCGCGCAACGAAGGCGTGGAGCTCATGTTCATCCACGCGCTGTCCGAGAACACGGCGATGATCAAGATTGCGCGCAATGCCGGCGCCACGATCGAGCGCGCCGGCAGCGAGACCGAGGCCTATCTGCGCTTGCCTCCCGCCACCCTGGACAGCCGGGTGACCGAGATGCTGGAAGCGCGCATCGCCGAAACCGACTACGGCCTGAAGAAACAGGCGCGCAAGTTCCTGCAGTTCCTGTCCAACCTGCAGGAAATCCGCGCCGGCGCGATCGGCGCGCGCGGCAAATCGGGCCGCTGAGCGCCCATGCGGGCACGGAAGAGGCAGCAACGCGGCCAATCCGCTATGCTATGTGTCCCTCCACTCCCGCCTGACGGCCGTGTCAGACCCTCACCCTACGCGGCCTGCGCACGACAAGCAGGACAAGCAGGACAAGCGCACCTTCCTGCAAAAGGTCGCCGAGTTCATCCACCCGGGCCCGGACTCCACCGAGGAACTGATCGAAACGCTGGCGGACGCCGAGGACAACGAGGTCATCGGCCCGGAGTCGCGCGTCATGCTCGAAGGCGTGATCCGGATGGCCGAGCTCACCGCCGGCGACGTCATGGTGGCAGCGCCGCGGATGGACCTGGTGGACATCGATGCGCCTTACGAGGACATCCTCAACCTCGTCATCCATACGGCGCATTCGCGCTTCCCGGTCTACGAGCGCGACCGCGAGAACATCATCGGCATCCTGATGGCCAAGGACCTGCTGAAGCTGCAGCGGTCGCCGGGTTTCAATCCGCGCCAACTGCTGCGGCCGGCGTCTTTCGTGCCGGAGAGCAAGGGCCTCAACGACCTGTTGCGGGAATTCCGCGGCAACCGCAACCACCTGGCCATCGTCATCGATGAATTCGGCCGCGTGGCGGGCCTCATCACCATCGAGGACGTGCTGGAGCAGATCGTCGGCGAGATCGAGGACGAGTTCGACATCGTCACCGACGAGGGCGACATCTTCGGCCTGGCCGATCGCACGTTCCGTGTGAGCGGAGACACCTCCATCGACCGCGTCAACGAGGCCTTCAACGTCAGCATCGTGCCCACCGACGGCGAGCGCGCGTTCGACACCATCGGCGGCCTGATCGCCCACGAGATGGGCCACGTGCCCAAGCGCGGGGAAGCCCTGGACCTCGCCGGACTGCGCTTCGTCGTGCTGCACACCAAGGGCGGCGCCGTGCGCTGGTTCAAGGTGAGCCCGGCCGAGCCAGCCACTGGCGGCAAGCCGGCTTGATCCGCCGCCTGGCCAGTTCCGCCTTCCTGGGGCTCGCCTTGCTGGCTGGCCTCGCCCAGGCCTTTTCCATCGCCTCGCCCTGGAACGGGCAGCCGCAGTGGTGGCTGCAACTGCTTTCGCTCGCCGTGCTGGCCGGCCTCGTGCAGCGCCAGGCGACGCCTTGGCGCGCGGCGTTCGCCGGCTGGCTGTTCGCCATCGCCTGGCTGGCCGGCACCTTCTGGTGGCTGTTCATCTCCATGCACGTGTACGGCGGGCTGCCGTCCGTGCTGGCCGCCTTGGCGGTGCTCGCGCTGGCGGCTTTCCTCGGACTTTATTACGCCGCGACCTGTGGCGTGACGCGCTGGCTGGCGCCGTCCGGCGGCTGGCGCGCCACGGTGGTGTTTGCCGCCTGCTGGCTGGGCGCCGCGCTGATGCGCGCCACCTGGTTCACCGGTTTCCCATGGGGCGAGGGCGGCTACGCGCACGTGGACGGGCCGCTGGCCTTCCTGGCGCCGTGGATCGGCGTGCATGGCATCACGGCCATCGCGGCAGGGCTCGCCGCATTGCTGTCGCTACTGGTGCGCGGCGAGGCTCGCGCCTCCTTGCGGCATTGGGTTGCCGTCGCCGTGGCCGCCGGCCTGCTGGCGGCCTGTAACGTGATCGCTCCGCGCATGGCCGCGCCGGCGCCAGACACGCCCGCGCTGCGCGTCGCCCTGCTGCAGGGGAACATCCCGCAGGACGAAAAATTCGAGACCGGCACCGGCGTGCCGCTGGCCCTGGGCTGGTACGCGGAAGCGGTGGCTTCGGCGCCGGCGCAACTGGTAGTCACGCCGGAAACGGCTGTTCCACTGTTGCCGGAGCAGCTGCCGGACGGCTACCTGGACCAGCTGAAGGCCAGCCTGGCCGCCAACGGCCGCGCGGCGCTGGTCGGCATCCCGCTCGGCAACTTCGAGCAGGGCTACACCAACTCGGTGATCGGGCTGAAGCCGGGCGTTCCGGAGGCGGAGCGTTACCGCTACGACAAGCACCACCTGGTGCCCTTCGGCGAGTTCATCCCGCCTTTCTTCAAGTGGTTCACGCGGATGATGAACATCCCGCTGGGCGACTTCAACCGCGGCGAGGTCGGGCAGCCCTCGTTCGAGTGGCAAGGCGAGCGGCTCGCGCCCAACATCTGCTACGAAGACTTGTTCGGAGAGGAGCTCGGCGCGCGCTTCCGCGACGAGGCGCACTCGCCCACCATCTTCGTCAACGCCAGCAACATCGGCTGGTTCGGCAACACCATCGCCATCGACCAGCACCTGCAGATCAGCCGGATGCGGGCGCTGGAATTCGCCCGGCCGATGATCCGGGCCACCAACACGGGCGCCACGGTCATCATCGACAGCGCCGGCAACGTGACCCACGCCTTGCCGCGCCACACCCGCGGGGTGCTGCTGGGCGAGGTCCATGGCGGCCGCGCGCTGACGCCCTACGCCTGGTGGATCGCCCGCCTCGGCCTGTGGCCCTTGTGGGCGCTGGCGCTCGGCATCCCAGCGCTGGCCTGGGCCCTGCGCCGGCGCTGACGCGCGCCCTACAATCGACGGTTCCGCGGGCCGCCGGTCCGCGCCCGACAGCCTGAATCCGGGACCCGGCCACGCGCCGACCCGCAGCCTATGCTCACATTCCAGCAACTCATCCTGAAGCTGCAGTCGTACTGGGACGCCCAGGGCTGCGCGCTGCTGCAGCCGTACGACATGGAAGTCGGCGCGGGCACCTCGCACACCGCCACCTTCCTGCGCGCCATCGGCCCCGAGCCCTGGAAGGCCGCCTACGTGCAGCCCAGCCGCCGGCCCAAGGACGGCCGCTATGGCCAGAACCCGAACCGCATGCAGCACTACTACCAGTACCAGGTGGTGCTCAAGCCGGCGCCGGCCAACATCCTGGAGCTGTACCTCGGTTCGCTGGAAGCCGTCGGCTTCGACCTGAAGAAGAACGACATCCGCTTCGTCGAGGACGACTGGGAGAACCCGACGCTCGGCGCCTGGGGCCTGGGCTGGGAGGTCTGGCTCAATGGCATGGAAGTCACGCAGTTCACCTACTTCCAGCAGGTGGGCGGCATCGAGTGCAAGCCGATCACCGGCGAGATCACCTACGGCCTGGAGCGCCTGGCCATGTACCTGCAGGGCGTGGACAATGTCTACGACCTGAAGTGGACCGAAGGCTTGACCTATGGCGACGTCTACCACCAGAACGAGGTGGAGCAGTCGACCTACAACTTCGAGCACGCCGACGTCGACTTCCTGTTCACGGCCTTCACCGCGTACGAGAAGCAGGCGAAGAACCTGATGGAGCAGCAGCTGGCGCTGCCCGCCTACGAGCAGGTGCTGAAGGCGGCGCACACCTTCAACCTGCTGGACGCACGCGGCGCGATCAGCGTGACCGAACGCGCGGCCTACATCGGCCGCATCCGCAACCTCGCGCGCACCGTCGCGCAAAGCTACTACGACAGCCGCGAGCGCCTGGGCTTCCCCATGGCGCCGCGCGAGTGGGTGGCCGAAATGCAGAAGAAGGCGGCCTGAGCGATGGCGAGCAAGAACCTCCTGGTCGAACTGTTTGTCGAGGAACTCCCGCCCAAGGCGCTGAAGAAGCTGGGCGAGTCCTTCGCTGTAGTGCTGCTGGAGCAGCTGAAGGCGCAAGGCCTGGCTTCCGGCGACTCCAAGCTGACTTCCTTCGCTTCGCCGCGCCGCCTGGCCGCGCACATCACCATCGTCGCGGGCCAGGCACCCGACAAGGCGGTGTCGCAGAAGCTGATGCCGGTGAGCGTGGGCCTGGATGCCAGCGGCAACGCCAGCCCGGCGCTGCTGAAGAAGCTGCAGGCGCTGGGCGCCGACGCGTCCGCCGTCCCCGGCCTGAAGAAGCAGATGGACGGCAAGGCCGAAGCGCTGTTCTACGACAGCAACGTCAAGGGCGCGACCCTGGCCGAAGGCCTGCAGAAGGCGCTGGCCGAGAGCATCGCCAGGCTACCCATTCCCAAGGTCATGACCTACCAGCTGCAGGACGGCTGGACCGACGTCAAGTTCGTGCGCCCGGCGCACGCGCTCGTCGCGCTGCACGGCAGCGAGGTGGTTCCGCTGCAGGCGCTGGGCCTGCACGCCGGCCGCCTCACGCAGGGCCACCGCTTCGAAGCCGCCAAGCCTTCGGTCAGCATCGCCGATGCCGACAGTTACGCGGCGACGCTGGAACGGGACGGCGCCGTCATCGCCAGCTTCGAAGCCCGCCGCGCCGACATCGTGCGCCAGCTGCAGGAAGCCGCGGCGCGTGTCGGCGGCGGCGTGCAGCCGATAGCCGACGAAGCGCTGCTGGACGAAGTGACCGCGCTGGTCGAGCGTCCCAACGTGCTGGTGTGCCAGTTCGAGGAGCAGTTCCTGCAGGTGCCGCAGGAATGCCTGATCCTCACGATGAAGGCCAACCAGAAGTACTTCCCGCTGCTGGACGCCAAAGGCAAGCTGACGAACAAGTTCCTGGTGGTGAGCAACATCCGCCCGCAGGATCCGTCCGCCGTCGTCGGCGGCAACGAGCGCGTTGTGCGCCCGCGCCTGGCAGACGCCAAGTTCTTCTTCGACCAGGACCGCAAGAAGACGCTGGAGTCGCGCGTCCCCGGCCTGGCGAAGGTCGTGTACCACAACAAGCTGGGCACGCAGGGCGAGCGCATCGACCGCGTGCGCGCCATCGCCAAGGTGATCGGCGCGCAACTGGGCAGCGACCAGCTCGCGCATCAAGCGGATGTCGCGGCCAAGCTGGCCAAGGCCGACCTGCTGACCGACATGGTGGGCGAGTTCCCCGAGCTGCAGGGCATCATGGGCGGCTACTACGCCCGCCACGACCAGTTGGGCGACGACGTCGCGATCGCCATCGAGGACCACTACCGTCCGCGCTTCGCCGGCGACGAATTGCCGCGCAACCAGCTGGGCGTCGTCGTGGCGCTGGCCGACAAGCTGGAGACGCTGGCGGGCCTGTTCGCCATCGGCCAGCTGCCCACCGGCGACAAGGACCCGTTCGCGCTGCGCCGCCATGCCCTGGGCATCGTGCGCATGCTGATGGAAAAGGACCTGCCGCTGAACCTGGGCGACCTGGTCACCGAGGCGCTGGGCCTGTTCCCGCAGGCGACGCCGGAGACCGCGGAGCAGCTGGCCAACTTCATCTACGAGCGCCTGGCCGGCATGCTGCGCGAGCAGGGCTACAGCGCGCAGGAAGTGGACGCCGTGCTGGCGTTGCGTCCGCAGCGCCTGGGCGACGTCGCCAAGCGCCTGGCGGCGGTGCGTGCTTTCGCTGCGCTGCCGGAAGCGCCGGCACTGGCGGCTGCCAACAAGCGCATCGGCAACATCCTGAAGAAGGCCGAAAAGGCCGACGCGCATGTCAGCGACAAGCTGTTGCAGGAAGACGCCGAGAAGGCGCTCTACGCCGCCACGCAGCAGATCGCGCCGCAGGCCCGCAGCCAGTTCGAAGCCGGCGACTATACGGCCTCGCTGCAGACGCTGGCTGCGCTGCGTGGCCCGGTGGACGCCTTCTTCGACGGCGTGATGGTGAACGCGGAGCAGACCGACCTGCGCTTGAACCGTCTCGGCCTGCTTGCTACCCTGCACGAGGCGATGAACCGCGTCGCCGATTTGTCCAGGCTCGCGTCATGAAGCTCGTCATCCTCGATCGCGACGGCACCATCAACGTCGACAGCGACGAGTACATCAAGACGCCCGAGGAGTGGGTGCCGATCCCCGGCGCGCTGGAGGCGATCGCGCGCCTGAACCACGCGGGCTGGCACGTGGCGATCGCGTCCAACCAGTCCGGCCTCGGCCGCGGCCTGTTCGACGTGGCTTCGCTCAATGCCATCCACGGCAAGATGCACAAGATGCTGGCCGTGCTCGGCGGCCGCGTCGATGCCGTCTTCTACTGCCCGCACAGCCCCGACGAGGGCTGCCAGTGCCGCAAGCCGCTGCCCGGCCTGTTCGAGCAGATCGGCGAGCGCTTCGGCGTCGACCTGAAAACGGTGCCCGTCGTGGGCGATACGGCGCGCGACCTGGTCGCCGGCGCCACCGTCGGCTGCCAGCCGCACCTGGTGCTCACCGGCAAGGCCGAAGCGCTGCGTGACAAGCCGCTGCCGTCCGGCGTGTATCCGGACAACACCATGGCGCACAAGGACCTCGCCGCCTTCGCCGACTGGCTGATCGCGCGCGCACCGGCGCCGCGCCCGGTGGTCGGCGCCGCACCGGAGGACGTGGCGCGATGAGCTTCCTGCGCTCCTTCATCCACGCCTTGTGGATGCTGGTGACCGTGATCCCCTGGGCGATCATCATGATCGTGGCTTCGCCCTTCCGCAGCGGCGTGGCCATGTACGGCATGGCGCAGACGTGGCTGGGCTGGGCGATCCATGGCTTGCGCGTCATCTGCGGCGTGCGCTGGCGCGTGCAGGGCATGGAGAACCTGCCGCAAGGCGAGACCAGCCCCGCCATCCTGCTGGTGAAGCACCAGTCGACGATGGAAACCTTCCTGATGCCGCTGCTGATGCCGCATCCGCTGGCCTACGTGTTCAAGAAGGAACTGCTGTCGGTGCCCTTCTTCGGCTGGGCGATGGGCAAGCTGGACATGATCCACATCGACCGCAGCCTGCGCACGCAGGCCTTCAACAAGGTCGTGGAGCAGGGCAAGCGGCTGCTGGCGCAAGGGATCTGGGTGATCATGTTCCCGGAGGGCACGCGCATTCCGCGCGGCCAGGCCGGCCAGTACAAGTCCGGAGGCACACGGCTCGCGGTGGCCACCGGCGCGCCGGTGATCCCCGTGGCCGTGGCGTCCGGCCGCTGCTGGCCGCGCAAGTCCTTCGTCAAGTATCCGGGCGTCGTCGAGGTTTCCATCGGCAAGCCGATCCCGAGCGAAGGCCGCAGCGCGGACGAACTGATGCGCGAAGTGGAAGCCTGGATCGAAGGCGAGATGCGCCGGCTGGATCCGGAAGCCTACGCGCACGAGAAAAATAACCCGGTGGCGTCCTCGGCCCAGGTTTGAGCGGCTGGCGCGCGCTGCCGCGCCCCGTAAAATCGCGGCCCATGCAATCGCCGTTTCAGCTCATTCTCGACCTGTTCGACGAGCCGAAACCGAAGCAGCCGCCCCCGCCGCGCCCGGCGCCTCCCGTTCCCGTCTACACCGGCCCGCCGGCGGAGCCGCTGGCAAGCGTGCTCACGCCGGAGGCCTTCCGCCACCCCGACGCCAACCGCGAAGCGCTGCTCGGCGAGGTGCTGGTGGCCTACGAATTCCGGCGCGTCAAGCGCAAGACCATCGGCTTCGTCGTCGGCCCCGAAGGCCTGGTGGTGAGCGCCCCGCGCTGGGTGCCGCTCGGTGAAGTCGACCTGGCGGTGAAGAACAAGGCGCGCTGGATCGTCACCAAGCTCGAGGCCGCGCGCGAGCGCCTGGCCAGGCTGGAAGCCGCCCGCATCGAATGGAAGGACGGCGCCAGCCTGCCCTTCCTGGGCGAGCCACTGATCGTCGTGCTCGATCCGCGCCAGGACGCCGGCGGCCTGCTGAAGACCGACAACACCACGCTGCCTGGCGTGGCCCGCCGCACGCTGCACATCGGGCTGCCGCAAAGCGCGCAGCCCTCGCAGATCCGCGACGCGGTGCAGGCCTGGCTGATGCGGCAGGCGAAGAAGCTGTTCGCCGAACGCCTGGACCACTACGCGCCGCAGCTGGGCGTGCAATGGCGCAAGCTCACCCTCACCAGCGCCGGCACGCTGTGGGGCACCGCCCACAGCGACGGCGCGATCCGCCTCAACTGGCGCCTGATCCACTTCGGCCTGCCGGTGATCGACTACGTGGTCGCCCACGAACTGAGCCACCTGCGGGTCATGGACCACAGCCCGCGCTTCTGGGAGACCGTGAAGTCGGTCGTCCCCAATTACTCCGAACTGCGCGGCAAGCTGAAGGACGAGGCGCTGCCGGCCTGGTGACATTGACGTTGACGTAAACGTCAGATGTAATCGGCGCCAACCATGGCCGCCAACCTCCAGACCGTTACCTACAGCATCAGCGACCTCGCGCGCGAGTTCGACCTCACCACGCGCGCCATCCGCTTCTACGAGGACATGGGCCTGCTGCAGCCGGAACGGTCCGGCCCGGGCGGGCGCAACCGCGTCTACAGCCCGCGCGACCGCACCCGGCTGAAGCTGACCCTGCGCGCCAAGCGCCTCGGCCTCTCCCTGACGGAGGCCAAGGACATCATCGACATGTACGACAGCCCGCGCGACACCGGTCCGCAGCTGCGTAAGTTCCTCACCGTGCTGGCCGCGCACCGCCAGCAGCTGGAGGAACAGATGGCCGAGCTCCAGGCCAACCTGGACGAAGTCCGGACCCACGAAAGGGAGGCCAAGGCCCTGCTGGCCAAGGCGGACAAGGCCAAGGCATAATTGACGTTTACGTAAACGTCAATCCCGGAGGCCCCATGGATGCCAGCCGCTTCGAGCCCGCCGACGCTGCCTTTGCCCAGCGGGTGCGCGCCAGCTTCGACCGCCAGGCCGCCATGGCGACCATCGGCGCTTCGCTGGCGCTGGTCGAACCCGGGAAGGTCTTCATCGAGCTGCCCTACGACCCGAAGCTGGCCCAGCAGCACGGCTTCCTGCACGCCGGCATGGTTGCCACCGCGCTCGACTCGGCCTGCGGCTATGCCGGCTTCAGCCTGATGGCGGCGGACGCCGCCGTGCTCACCATCGAATTCAAGATCAACCTGCTGGCGCCCGCCGAGGGCGAGCGTTTCCGCATGGAAGGCCTGGTGCTGAAGCCCGGGCGCACGATCACCGTCACCGAAGGCCGCGCCTATGCGATCGCGGCCGGACGCGAGAAACTGGTCGCGACGATGGGGGCCACGCTGATGGCCGTCACCGGCCGCGGCATCCAGCACTGAACCCAAGGAGACCCGACATGCAAATCCACGGCCTGAACTTCGGCCTCGGCGAGGACCTCGAGGCGCTGCGCGACGCGGTGCATGCCTTTGCCCAGAGCGAGATCGCCCCGCGTGCCGCGGAAATCGACCGCAGCGACCAGTTCCCCATGGACCTGTGGCGCAAGATGGGCGAGCTGGGCGTGCTGGGCATCACCGTGCCGGAGGAATACGGCGGCGCCAACATGGGCTACGTTGCGCACATGCTGGCGATGGAGGAGATCTCGCGCGCGTCCGCCTCGGTGGGCCTGTCGTACGGCGCACACAGCAACCTGTGCGTCAACCAGATCAAGCGCAACGGCAGCGAAGCGCAGAAGAAGAAGTACCTGCCGAAGCTGATTTCCGGCGAGCACGTAGGCGCGCTCGCGATGAGCGAGCCCGGTGCCGGCAGCGACGTCATCTCGATGAAGCTGCGCGCCGAGGACAAGGGCGGCTACTACGTGCTGAACGGCAGCAAGTTCTGGATCACCAACGGCCCCGACGCCGACACGCTGGTGGTCTACGCCAAGACCGAGCCCGAGCTGGGCGCTCGCGGCGTCACCGCCTTCCTGATCGAGAAGGACATGAAGGGCTTCTCCATCGCGCAGAAGCTCGACAAGCTGGGCATGCGCGGCAGCCACACCGGCGAGCTGGTGTTCCAGAACGTCGAAGTGCCGGCGGAGAACGTGCTCGGTTCGCTGAACGGCGGCGCGAAGGTGCTGATGAGCGGCCTCGACTACGAGCGCGCGGTGCTCGCGGCCGGCCCCATCGGCATCATGCAGTCGGTGATGGACAACGTGATCCCGTACGTCCACGACCGCAAGCAGTTCGGCCAGAGCATCGGCGAGTTCCAGCTGATCCAGGGCAAGATGGCCGACATGTACACGGTGCTGCAGGCGGCGCGCGCCTTCTGCTACACGGTGGGCAAGAACCTGGACATGCTGGGCACCGAGCACGTGCGCCAGGTGCGCAAGGACTGCGCTTCCGTCATCCTCTACTGCGCCGAGAAGGCCACCTGGATGGCCGGCGAGGGCATCCAGATCTACGGCGGCAACGGCTACATCAACGAATTCCCGCTGGGCCGCCTGTGGCGCGACGCCAAGCTCTACGAGATCGGCGCCGGCACCAGCGAGATCCGCCGCATGCTGATCGGGCGCGAGCTGTTCGCCGAGACGATGTGATGGCCGCGCACGCGCGACAATAGCTCCATGCCCACCATCAACGACCTCTTCGCCCACAACCGCGCCTGGGCTGCGGAAATGGAGCGGACGCGCCCCGGCTTCTTCACGAGCCTGGTGAAGCAGCAGAAACCCAAGTTCATGTGGATCGGCTGTTCCGACAGCCGCGTGCCCGCGAATCAGATCACCGGCCTCGACCCCGGCGAGGTATTCGTGCACCGGAACGTCGCCAACGTCATCGTGCACTCGGACCTCAACGCGCTGTCCACCGTGCAGTTCGCGGTGGACATGCTGAAGGTGGAGCACATCATGATCGTCGGCCACTACGGCTGCGGCGGCGTGCTCGCGGCCTTGAACAACACGCGCGTCGGCCTTGTCGACAACTGGATCCGCCACATCCAGGACGTGCGCGACCGCCATCGCCAGATCCTGGAGAACATCGCGCCGGAGCAGCGCGGCGACGCGCTGGTGGACCTGAACGTGATCGAGCAGGTGGTGAACCTGTCCGTCAGCACCGTGATGATGGACGCCTGGGCCAAGGGCCAGAAGGTCACCGTCCACGGCTGGGCCTTCGGCGTCAACGACGGCCTGCTGCAGGACCTGCACATGACGGTGGCCGACACCGACCAGATCGAGCCGGCCTACCGCGCCGCCATCGAAGGCGTGATCGCCGCGCGCAAGTAGCCGCCGGCACGCAGCGAGGTGGCGCAATGAAGGCCTGGATTGCAACCTTGCTGCTGGCCGCCTGCGGAATGGCGGCGGCCCAGGAGCAGCGCGCCGTGGACTTGCCCACGCGGCCAGGCGTCACCGAGCGCATTGGCGTGCTCGCGCCGGCGGCTCCCAAGGCCGTCGTCGTGTTGATGTCCGGCGGCGAAGGCCGGATCGACGTCGCCGACGACGGCCGGCCGCGTCGCGCGGGCAACTTCCTGATCCGCTCGCGCGAGCGCTTCGCCGCGCAAGGGCTCGCCGTGCTGATGCTGGACACGCCCAGCGACAGGAGCAACCGGCCGTTCCTGGGCGGCGGCTTTCGCGAGAGCGCGGAGCACGCAGCCGACATGGGCGCAGCGATCGCCTGGGCGCGCGACACCTACAAGCTGCCGGTTTGGATGGTCGGGACGAGCCGCGGCACGGAATCGACAGCGCAGGCCGCGACCCGGCTCACGGGCGCACAGGCGCCGGACGGGATCGTTCTGACCTCCAGCATCCTCGCGCAGCCGCGGTTCGCCAATGAGACGGGCCAACCGGTGACCGCCATGGACCTCGCGCGCATCCACATGCCGGTGCTGGTGGTCCACCACGAACAGGATCCCTGCGGCGCCTGTCCGCCCGACGAATTGCCCGCATTGATGGCGAAATTCCCCGCCGGACTCGCCGAACTGAAGACGTATTCCGGCGGCATCTCGCAAGGCCCCGCCTGCGAAGCCTTCTCGCACCACGGCTACAACGGCATCGAGGACCGAGTGGTCGCGGACATCGCGGCCTGGCTGCTGGCGCACCACTGAACATCCATCGTCATCGAACTCTGAAGGAGAACCCACATGGCTGAATCCATCGTCATCGTCGGCGCAGCGCGCACCCCCATGGGCGGCTTCCAGGGCGACTTCGCTTCGCTCGCGGCCCACGACCTGGGCGGCGCGGCGATCCGTGCCGCCGTCGAACGTGCCGGCGTTTCCGCCGACGCCGTCGGCGAAGTGCTGTTCGGCAACTGCCTGATGGCGGGCCAGGGCCAGGCGCCGGCGCGCCAAGCCTTGTTCAAGGCCGGCCTGCCCAAGAGCACGGGCGCCGTCACGCTGTCCAAGATGTGCGGCTCCGGCATGAAGGCCGCCATGCTGGCGCATGACATGCTGCTGGCCGGCAGCCACGAGATCGTGGTGGCCGGCGGCATGGAGAGCATGACCAACGCGCCCTACCTGCTGCTCAAGGGCCGCGGCGGCTACCGCATGGGCCACGACAAGGTGTACGACCACATGATGCTGGACGGCCTGGAGGATGCCTACCAGCCGGGCCGCTCCATGGGCACCTTCGGCGAAGACTGCGCGGCCAAGTACCAGTTCACGCGCGAGCAGCAGGACGCCTTCGCCACCGCCTCCGTGCAGCGCGCCAAGAAGGCCACCGAGACCGGCGCCTTCGCCGCCGAGATCACGCCGGTGACGGTGAAGGACCGCGCCGGTGAGCGCGTCATCAGCATCGACGAAGGCCCCGGCAAGGTGAAGCTGGACAAGATCCCGCAATTGAAGCCCGCGTTCAAGAAAGACGGCACGATCACCGCCGCCTCTTCGTCCTCCATCAACGACGGTGCCGCGGCGCTGGTGCTGATGACCGAGAGCACGGCGAAGCGCCTGGGCCTGAAGCCGCTGGCGCGCATCGTCGGCCACACGACGCATGCGCAGGAGCCGGAATGGTTCTCCACCGCGCCGGTCGGCGCCACGCAGAAGCTGCTGGCCAAGACCGGCTGGAAGGTCAGCGACGTCGACCTGTGGGAAGTGAACGAGGCCTTTGCCGTCGTGCCGATGGCGCTGATGGCGGAACTCGATGTGAAACACGACATCGTCAACGTCAACGGCGGCGCCTGCGCGCTGGGCCACCCGATCGGCGCTTCCGGCGCCCGCATCATGGTGACCCTGCTGCATGCGCTGAAGGCGCGCGGCGGCAAGCGCGGCATCGCCACGCTGTGCATCGGAGGCGGCGAAGGCACGGCGGTGGCGCTGGAACTGGTGTGAACGTCCTCGTCATCGGCGCCTCGCGCGGCATCGGCCACGAGTTCGTGCGCCAGTACCTCGCCGACGGCGATCGCGTGATCGCCACCGCCCGCGACGCCACCGCCTTGCAGGAACTGGAGTCGCTGGGCGCGAAGCCGCTGAAGCTGGACGTGGCCGACCTGGCCAGCATCAGCGGCCTCGGCTGGCAGCTCGATGGCGAGAAGCTGGACCTGGCGCTCTACGTCGCCGGCGTGTACACGCAGGGCGGCGCCAGGGAGCCGCCGGCGCAGGCGGAGTTCGACCGCGCCATGCGCACCAACGTGCTGGGCGCCATGCAGGCGATCCCGCAGGTGGCGCCGCTGGTGGAAGACGCGGGCGGCAAGTTCGTGTTCGTTACCAGCCAGATGGGCCGAATCGCCGACGTGGACAACAGCCATGGCTGGGTGTACCGCGTGAGCAAGGCGGCGTTGAACATGGCCGTGGTCGCCGCGCAGCCCGATTACCCGAAGGCGACGCTGGCGGTCATCAACCCGGGCTGGGTGCAGACCGACATGGGCGGCGCCGGCGCGCCCTTGACAGTGCGGGACAGCGTGGCCGCCATGCGGCGCACCATCGCCGGCATGAAGGACGCCGATCGCGGCGCATTCCTCAATCACGACGGCCAGCGCTTCGAGAGCTGGTGACGCGCGGCCTCTGGCAAGATCGATCTGTTTCCCCCCACTGGAGTTTTTCTTGAAGTTGTTCCCGCCCGCGGCCCGTCTCGCCGCCGTGTCCGCCGCCGTCCTCGCCTGCAGCCTGCCCGCCGCGGCGCAACAGCGTGACGATGCCCTGTTGCAGGCCGCCAGCGCGGAGCAGGCCGCTGTGGTCCGCACGCTGGAAAGCCTGGTGAACATCGAGACCGGCACCGGCAACCCCGAAGGCATCGCCGCCATGGACAACCTGCTGGAGCAGCGCCTGCAGGCGCTGGGCGGCAAGGTCGTGCGGCACAAGGCGGTGGCCAACGTGGTGGGCGACAACGTGCAAGCCACCTTCACGGGCCGCGGCGGCAAGCGCATCCTGCTGATCGCGCATATGGACACCGTCTACGTCAAGGGCACGCTGGCCAAGGCGCCCTTCCGCGTGGAGGGCAATCGCGCCTACGGCCCCGGCATCGCCGACGACAAGAGCGGCGTGGCCGTCATCCTGCACACGCTGGCGCTGCTGAAGGCGCGCAACTTCCAGGACTTCGGGCAGATCACCGTGCTGTTCAACACGGACGAGGAGCGCGGCTCCTTCGGCTCGCGCGAGCTGATCCAGAAGGTGGCCGGCGAGCACGACTTCGTGCTGTCTTTCGAGCCCACCGGAGCCGACCACGAGAACCTCACGCTGGGCACTTCCGGCATCGTCTACTACAAGGTCGGCGTCAAGGGCCTGGCCGCGCACGCCGGCGCCAACCCCGAGGCCGGCGTCAATGCCGCCGTGGAAGCCTCGGACATCGTGCTGCGCACCATGGACCTGGACGACAGGAGCCGCGAGCTGCGCTTCAATTGGACGGTCGTGAAGGCGGGCCAGGTGTCCAACATCATCCCGGACGACGCCTACCTGGAAGCCAACATCCGCTACGGCCGCAAGGAAGACCTCGACGGCCTGCTGAAGACGCTGGAAGACCGCATCGAACACAAGAAGCGCGTCCCCAAGGCGGAAAACAAGATCACCGTGGATTACGGCCGTCCCGCCTTCAACGCCGATGCGGACGGCAAGCGCATGATCGAGAAGGCCGTCGCGATCTACCGCGAAACCGGCGCCGAACTCAAGGTCTCGCAGCGTGGCGGCGGCGGCACCGACGCCGCCTATGCCGCGTTGTCCGGCAAGCCGGTCATCGAGAGCCTGGGCCTGCCCGGCTTCGGCTACCACAGCAACCAGGCCGAATACGTGATGGTCGACGCCATCCCGCGCCGCCTGTACCTCGCCAGCCGCCTGGTGATGGACCTGGCGCAAGGCCGCTAAAGCGAGACCGACGATGCTGCTGACGCCCGACCAGGAAATGATCCGTGATGCGGTGCGCGATTTCGCGCAGCGCGAACTCTGGCCGCACGCCGCGCGCTGGGACCGCGAGCACCACTTTCCGCGCGAAGCCCACCAGGGCCTCGCGGCGTTGGGCGCCTACGGCATCTGCGTGCCCGAGGAGTTCGGCGGCGCCGGGCTCGACTACCTGAGCCTGGCGCTGGTGCTGGAGGAGATCGCCGCCGGCGACGGTGGCACCAGCACCGCGATCAGCGTCACCAACTGCCCGGTGAACGCCATCCTCATGCGCTATGGGAGTGCGGCGCAGAAGCAGCAGTGGCTGACGAAGCTGGCGCAGGGCGAACTGCTCGGCGTGTTCTGCCTGACCGAGCCGCACGTGGGCAGCGACGCCGCGGCGCTGCGCACGACGGCCACGCGCGACGGTGACGGCTACGTGCTGAACGGCGTCAAGCAGTTCATCACCAGCGGCAAGAACGGCCAGCTGGCCGTCGTCATCGCGGTCACCGACAAGGGCGCCGGCAAGCGCGGCATGAGCGCCTTCCTGGTGCCCACCGACACCCCGGGCTACGTGGTCGCGCGGCTGGAGGAGAAGACCGGCCAGCACTCCAGCGACACGGCGCAGATCAACTTCGAGAACTGCCGCATTCCCGCCGCCAGCCTGATCGGCGAGGAAGGCGAGGGTTACCGCATCGCGCTGTCCGCGCTGGAAGGCGGCCGCATCGGCATCGCCGCGCAGAGCGTCGGCATGGCGCGCAGCGCCTTCGAAGTGGCGCTGGCGTACGCGAAGGAGCGCGAAAGCTTCGGCACCGCCATCTTCAACCACCAGGCGGTGGGCTTCCGGCTGGCCGATTGCGCGACGCAACTGGAAGCGGCGCGCCAGCTGATCTGGCATGCGGCGAGCCTGCGAGATGCCGGCAAGCCTTGCCTGAAGGAAGCCGCGATGGCCAAGCTGTTCGCCAGCGAGATGGCCGAGCGCGTCTGCAGCGCCGCCATCCAGACCCTGGGAGGCTACGGCTACGTGCAGGACTTCCCGGTGGAGCGCATCTGGCGCGACGTGCGCGTGTGCCAGATCTACGAAGGCACGTCGGACGTGCAGAAGATCCTCATCCAGCGGGCGCTGGCGTAGTCAGCGCATCCGCTCTTCCAGCACCCCGCGGAAGGCGACCAGGTCGCCTTTCTCGATCAGCTGGTAGACGCCCATCCGCGCGCAGTCCTCGCGGATCTCCTTCCACAGGTGCGCGCTGAGCGCCACCACCGTCCCGGGCCGGGGCTGCGCGAACAGCCGCCGGATGACGTCGCGGCTCGCGTCGCCGGGCAGCGTGAGGTCGACGAAGGCCACGTGCCAGCCGCTGCGATCCCACACGGTCCAGTCCACCAGCGCTTCGGCGTTGTCGAAAGCGCCCGCGAGCTGCAGCCCCTCGATCGAGCCGACCACTTCGGTCATGTGCGCGAGCAGGGCCTGCGGATGCGCCAGCAGCAGCACGCGCTGCGGGCCGCCAAGCTTCATGCGAACGGGAGAGGAGGCAAGGGCCATGGGGTGTTTACATCAACTGCTTCTGCACGAATCCGCGAAATGCCTCCAGGTCGTCCCGGGGGAGCAGCTCGCGGATGCCCACCCGGTCGCAGGTCTCGCGCGCGGCCGGGGACACCTCGTCGGCGACGGCGACCACTGTACCTGCATCGCGCCGGCTTGCGACCTGTCGCAGCCATTCCTGCGCCGGGCCGTTCCACAAGGCGAGGTCCACGAAGGCGTAGTGCCAGGGCTGGTGCGTCCAGACCAGCCACTCGAGCAGGTCGGCCGCGGCGCCGAACTGGCCGGCGACGCGCACGCCGGGCACGGCCGCGAGGATGTCGACCCAGGCCTGCCGCAGCTGCGCCGAGCCCGCCACCAGGAGCACCTGGACGGGGCCGCCGGATCGCAGGCGCTGCGTGGCCATGATGAGCCACTATAGGAAGCGCAGCGCGCGAGGACAAGGCGGCTGATCAGCCGCGAGTCAGGTGCGTGGCGGCGCCACCGGCGCGAGCAGGTTGGCGTCGCGCGCCAGCAGCCAGCGGCCGTTCTCCTTGCGCAGCAAGGTCAGAGTGTGGCCGGCGCGTTCGATGGGCGGACCGCCGGCCGGCGTGGCCACCACGCGCAGCCGGGTCCGCACGAAGGCCCAGTCGCCCAGCACCTGCAGCTCCTGGATCTCGCTTTCGCCTTCCATGCGCGGCGCATCGCCGGCCGCCTGGGCGCGCGCGAGCGCGGCGAACTCCGGCTTGTGCATGGGCGGGCGGCCCGGCAGCAGGAACACCACGTCGTCGCTCATCAGGCCGAGCACGGTCTCGACATCGCCCTTCTGGCTGGCTTCGAGCCAGGTGCGCACCAAGGCCCGGATCTGCTGTTCGTCACTGTCCATGCCCGCAGGTTAGGAGCAAGTTAGGATGCAGGCAACCACAGGAGGAACGCATGGCGATCACCAAGGGCTACCGTGCGCTGGTCGACGAAGCGATGGCGCAGGTGAAGACCTATTCCGTAGTCGAGGTGCGGCAGCGGCTGGACGACCCCGCGCTGCAGCTGGTCGACATCCGCGATGTCCGTGAGCTGCAGGCCGAAGGCACCGTGCCGGGCAGCTACCACGCCCCACGCGGCATGCTGGAGTTCTGGGTGGACCCGGACTCGCCGTACTTCAAGAAGATCTTCGCCGACGCCGGCAAGGAGTTCGTGCTCTTCTGCGGCGCCGGCTGGCGCAGCGCGCTGGCCACGAAGACGCTGCAGGATATGGGCATGCGCAACGTCGCCCACATCGACGGCGGCTTCACCGAGTGGGCGAAGCAGGGCGGCGCGGTGGAGACGCTGGAAGAGCGCAAGGCAAGGAAGCCGGCATGACCCTCACGCATGCCGCGCCTTGCCCTTGCGGACGCCGCGACGCGCGCGGCCTGCCGCTTGCCTTCGCGCGTTGCTGCGGCCGCTACCTCGCCGATTTCCCGCACACGCCGGCGCCGGACGCCGAATCGCTCATGCGCTCGCGCTACTGCGCCTTCCTGCTGGAGGACGGGCCCTATCTGCTAGGCACCTGGCACGACTCGCGTCGGCCCGCCTCGATCGACTTCGAGCCCGGCCTCAAGTGGCTCGGGCTGGAGGTGCGGCAGCATCGCCTGCTCGACGCCGGGCACGCCGAAGTCGAATTCGTGGCACGCTCGCGCCTTTCGGGTCGCGGCCACCGGCTGCACGAGCGCAGCCGCTTCGTGCGCGAAGACGGCCGCTGGTTCTACGTGGATGGAGAAGTCTCTTGAAGGAACGCTTCGACGCCGTGCTGTTCGACTGCGACGGCGTGCTGGTGGACAGCGAAACGATCACCTGCAGCGTGCTGCGCGACATGCTGGAAGAGGCGGGCTGGAAGCTCACGCTCGCCGAGTGCATGCGCATCTTCGTCGGCAAGGCTGTGAAGGACGAACACGCGCTGATCGAAGCCCACACCGGCCAGCCGCTCGGCGAAGAGTGGTTCGTGCGCTTTCGCGAGCGCCGCAACGAAGGCCTGGCCGCGCGCGTGCAGCCCATCGCGAATGCGGTGGCGGCCGTGGCCGGCCTCAGCGAGCGCTTCCAGGGCCGGCTGGCCTGCTGCTCCGGCGCCGACCGCTTCAAGGTGGAACTGCAGTTGAAGAAGTGCGGCCTTCTGCCTTACTTCGAGGGCCGCGTCTTCAGCGGCCACGAGACGCCGCGCTCCAAGCCCTTCCCCGATGTCTACCTCGCGGCGATGGAGGTGCTGGGCGTCCAGGCAGGCCGCAGCGCGGTGGTCGAGGACACGGTGACGGGGGTGCGCGCCGGCGTCGCGGCAGGGGCCACGGTGTTCGGCTACAGCCCGCCGGAAGCGGGGCACGATGCACCGGCCGTCTTGCGCGAAGCGGGGGCGCAAGTCATATTCACGAACATGGCGCAGTTGCCGACGCTCCTCGATTGAGTTGTGTCGACCAGTGTCAGGCTTTTCCTACACCGTGTGCTCGGCCTCGCTGCTCATAATGGTTGAGTCATAGTCCACCTTCCTTCCACTCCCATGAACCAAGAAGCCGAGATCGTGCTCCGCCTCCTGACGCAGCACGAAGAGCAGATCACTTCCGAGTGGTTGGAGGAGGCAGGAGCCGCTTCCTCCCGCCTGACCGACGCCAACCGGCGCGCCATGCGCGGCGAGGCCGCGGACCTGTTGCGCACCTTGCGCGAAGGCCTCCAGGCCAGCGGCGACCCCGAGCAGTTCCAGGCCGCTGCCTGGACGCCGCTGCGCGAGGTGCTGGCGACGCTGTCACGTTCGCGCGCGGCGCAGGGCCAGTCGGCCGGCGACACCAGCGCGTTCGTGCTCGCCTTCAAGCGGCCGCTGTTCAAGGCCATCCAGCGCGAGCTGGGCGGCGACGCGGGCCGGCAGATGGCAACCGTGTGGACGATCTCCGCGCTGGTCGACAAGATGGCGCAGTGGACCGTGTCCACCTACCAGCTGACCCGTGAGGAACTCATCAAACGGCAACAGCAGGACCTGCTGGAGCTGTCCACCCCGGTGATCAAGCTGTTCGAGGGCGTGCTGGCCGTTCCCATGATCGGCACGCTGGACTCCAGCCGCACGCAGGTGGTGATGGAGACGCTGCTGGAGCGCATCGTGGCGACCGGTTCGCGGCTGGCCATCATCGACATCACCGGCGTGCCCACCGTGGACACGCTGGTGGCGCAGCACCTGCTCAAGACGGTCAGCGCCATCCGGCTGATGGGCGCCGAATGCATCATCAGCGGCATCCGGCCGCAGATCGCGCAGACCATCGTGCACCTGGGCATCGACCTGCAGGGCATCGCGACCAAGGCCAGCCTGGCCGACGCGCTGGAACTCGCCATGGAGCAGCAGGGCTTCACGGTCACGCGCACGCGCTAGGGCCCTCCCATGAATCGCATCCCGATCCTGCAGATGGGGCAGACGCTGCTGGTCACCATCCAGGTGGACATGCAGGACCAGATGGCGCTGGCGCTGCAGGACGACCTGGCCAACAAGATCGCCGACAGCGGCGCCCGCGGCGTGCTGATCGACATCTCCGCGCTGGAAATCGTGGACTCCTTCGTCGGCCGCATGCTGGGCAGCATTTCCGGCATCTCGCGCATCCTCGACGCCACCACGGTGGTGGTAGGCATGCAGCCGGCGGTGGCCATCACGCTGGTGGAGCTGGGCCTGTCGCTGGAAGGCGTGCGGACCGCGCTGAACGTCGAGCGCGGCATGGAACTGCTGGCGCAGGGCCGCAAGGAGACGCGCATTGCCCGCTGAAGACCATCGAGGCAGCGTGCCGTTGCGGGCCGAGGAGGACATCGTCGCCAGCCGGCAAAAAGTGCGTGTGCTGACCCAGCAGCTCAAATTCTCGCTGGTCGACCAGACCAAGATGATCACCGCGGCCAGCGAGCTTTCGCGCAATACCCTGGTCCACGGCGGCGGCGGTGACATGCACTGGGAACTGTTGGAAGACGGCGTGCGGCGTGGCCTGCGCCTGCAGTTCGTCGACCAGGGCCCCGGTATCCCCGACGTCCAGCTGGCCCTCACCGACGGCTGGACTTCCGGTGGCGGCATGGGCCTGGGCCTGCCGGGCAGCAAGCGCCTGGTGCACGAATTCGAGCTGCAGTCGGCACCTGGGGCCGGCACCCGCGTTAGCATCGTCCGGTGGAAGTGATCACCGGCAGTCACCATGTCGTCTTCCCCATGGACGACGCCAGCCGCGTAGGCGAGGCGCGCCGCCATGCCGCGAGGCTGGCGCATGAGAACGGCTTCGAAGAGGTGGAGGCCGGCCGGCTGGCGCTGGTCGTCACCGAGCTCGCCACCAACCTGGTGCGCCACGCACACAAGGGCCGGCTCCTGCTGGCCGCACGACCGTTGCGGGCGGAGGT
Organism: Ramlibacter agri; assembly: GCF_012927085.1. Taxonomy (NCBI): domain Bacteria; kingdom Pseudomonadati; phylum Pseudomonadota; class Betaproteobacteria; order Burkholderiales; family Comamonadaceae; genus Ramlibacter; species Ramlibacter agri. Next base: position 28,719 of record NZ_JABBFX010000003.1, read on the forward strand.
GGAGGTGGTGTCCATCGACGAAGGGCCGGGCATCGCCGACGTGGAGCGTTCGCTGGGCGATGGCTATTCCACCGGTGGCACGCCCGGCACCGGCCTCGGCGCGGTGCGCCGGCTGGCCAGCGAGTTCGACCTGCATTCCAGCGTGCCCGGCGGCACGCTGGCCGTGGCGCGGATCCGCTCGCGCATGCCGGCGCAGGCCGGCGGCGACAACGCGATCTGCGTGGGCGCGATCTCGCTCGCCGCACCGGGCGAGCACGTCTGCGGCGACGCCTGGGCCTTCGCCGTGCATGGCAACAAGTCGGCCATGGCCGTGGTCGACGGTCTCGGCCATGGGCCCGACGCGGCGGAGGCCGCGGATGCGGCGATCGCCGTGTTCCAGGCGGAGCCCATGGTCGCGCCGCGCCAGTTGCTGGAGCGCATGCACGCGCGGCTGCGCAGCACGCGCGGCGCCGCGGTGGCGCTGCTGCAGGCCGACGCCACGGCGGATGTGGTCCGCCTGGCCGGCGCGGGCAATGTCGTCGGCCGCCTCGTGTCCGGGACCAGCGACCGCACATTGCTCACGCAGCATGGCACCGCCGGCGTCACCATCCGCACGCCCGACGAGACGCTGTTGCCCTGGCCGGCCCACGCGCTCCTGGTGGTCTGCAGCGACGGCATCAACACGCGCTGGCAGCCGGACATCCTGGTGCCGGTGCTGGGCCGCGATCCCACTCTTGCGGCCGCGCTGCTGGTGCGCGACCATTGCCGGGGGCGCGACGACGCGACCGTCGCCGTGCTCCGGCGGAAGGATTGAGATGGCGTCCACCGACCCACCGGACCTGACCCACGCGCTCGAGGCAAGCCGCCGCGAGGCGCACGAGTTGCGCGCCGAGCTGGAAGAAACCAACCGCGGCGTGCTGGCGCTCTACGCCGAGCTCGATGCCCAGGCCGACCAGCTGCGGCAGGCCACCGAGCTCAAGAGCCGCTTCCTGGCCTACATGAGCCATGAGTTCCGCACCCCGATCAACTCCATCCGCAGCATCGCGCGCCTGCTGATCGACCGCGTGGACGGCCCGCTCACCGAGGAACAGGCGCGGCAGGTCGAATTCATCCAGCAGAACGCCACCGAGTTCGCCGAGATGGTCGACGACCTGCTGGACCTGGCCAAGGTGGAAGCTGGCCGGGTGGAGATCTCGCCGGCCTGGTTCGAGATGGTCGACCTGTTCTCGGCGCTGCGCGGCATGTTCAAGCCGGTGCTGACCAACCCCGCGGTGAACCTGGTGTTCGAGGAGCCGCGCGACGTGCCCAAGCTCTATACGGACGACCGCAAGCTGTCGCAGATCCTGCGCAACTTCATCTCCAACGCGCTCAAGTTCACGCCCAAGGGCGAGGTGCGCGTCTCCGCGCTGCTGCAGGGCGACCGCATCACCTTTTCGGTCACCGACACCGGCATCGGCATTGCGCCCGAGTTCCACAACACCATCTTCCAGGACTTCGCGCAGGTGCGCTCGCCACTGCAGAAGCGGCTGCGCGGCACCGGCCTGGGCCTGTCGCTCAGCAAGAAGCTCGCCGAGCTGCTGGGCGGCTCGGTCGCGCTGGAGAGCGAACCCGGCAAGGGCTCGGTCTTCTCGGTGACCATCCCGGTGCAACTGCAGCCATGATGGAAGCGGACGTCATCAACACCACCATCGACCGCGGCCGGCACACGGTGCTGGTCGTCGACGACAACCCGGCGACGCGCTATTCGACGGCGCGCGTGATCCGGGCCGCCGGCTTCCAGACCGCCGAGGCCGGCACCGGCGGCGAAGCGCTCGAACTGGTGGCGCAGGGCATGTCGGCGGTGGTGCTGGACGTGCACCTGCCGGACACCGACGGCTTCGAGGTCTGCCGCGTGATCCGCAGCCGGCCCGCCACGGCTTCGCTGCCGGTGGTGCATCTCTCGGCCGAGTTCATCCGCAATGAAGACCGCGTCACCGGCCTCAATGCCGGCGCCGACGGCTACATGGTGCATCCGGTGGAACCGGCGCTGCTGGTCGCCACCTTGCAGGCGCTGATCCGGGCGCGGACCGCGGAGGACGAACTGCGCCGCAGCGAGCAGCGCTTCCGCGCCATCTACGACCAGGCGCAGAGCGGCATCGCGCTGGTGGACGGCGAGGGCCGCTTCGCCGACGTGAACCCGGCGCTGGAGCAGATGCTGGCGCGCCCGCGCGAGGCGCTGATCGGCCACGGCATCGCCGAACTGGCGCCGCCCGAGTGGCGCACGAGCGTCGAGCGCAACATCACCGCGTCGGGACGCGGCGGCGCGCCCTGGCGCGGCGAATTCCCGCTGTTGGCGGCGGACGGCCGCCCGGTGTTCCTGGAGTGGAGCATCTCGGCCCATGTGGAACCGGGCGTGCGCATCGCCATCGCCATCGACGTGTCGGACCGCCACGAGCTGGAGACGCGCCGGCGCGACGTGCTGGAGCGCGAACAGGCCGCGCGCGTGGTGGCCGAGCGCCACAGCCGCACCAAGGACGATTTCATCGCCGTGCTCTCGCACGAACTGCGCACGCCGCTGAACGCCATCGTCGGCTGGGTCCACGTGCTGAAGAAGCGCGGCGTGCTGCCCGAGGGCATGAGGGGCATCGACGCGATCGAGCGCAACGTGAAGACGCAGGCGCGCATCATCTCCGACATCCTCGACGTCTCGCGCATCAACTCCGGCAAGCTGCGCCTGGACCGCGAGCTGGCCGACCCGGCGGAGCTGGTCACCAGCTCGATCGAAGCGCTGGGCGCCAGCGTGCAGGAAAAGAAGCTGCAGGTGCAGGCCGAGGTGGATGGCGCGCACCAGCCCGCGTGGCTGGACGCGGCGCGCTTCCAGCAGATCTTCTGGAACCTGATGACCAACGCCATCAAGTTCTCGCCCGAAGGCGGCAAGGTGCTGGTGAGCCTGAAGCGCGAAGGCGAGCGCCTGCGGCTGGAGGTGCGCGACTTCGGCCAGGGCATCAAGCCGGATTTCATCCCGCACCTGTTCGACCGCTTCACGCAGAGCGACGCGCCCGGCAACCGCTCGCATGGCGGGCTGGGGCTGGGCCTGTCCATCGTCAAGCACCTGGTGGACCTGCATGGCGGCACCGTGGTGGCCGAAAGCGAAGGCCTGGGGCAGGGCACCGTCATGCGCGTGGACCTGCCGGTGGAGCCGGGGCCGGACAGCGCCTGGGGCGAGCCGGAGAACGACCCGGCCGCCGAAGGCGAGGAACAGATCGAGGCCCTGAGCGGGCTCGACGTGCTGCTGGTGGAAGACGACCGCGAGGCGGTGGAGATGATGCAGCTGGTGCTGTCCGAACGCGGCGCGCGCGTGCGGGCGGCGCACGACTACGAGAGTGCGCTGGCCGCCTTGCGCGAAGCCTGGCCTGACGTGCTGGTCAGCGACATCGGCCTGCCCGGGCGCGATGGCTACGAGCTGGCGCGCGCGGTGCGCCAACTGGAGCCGCTCGAGCGCGCCGAAGCCTTGCCGATCATCGCGCTGACCGCCTTCACGCGGCCGCAGGACCGGCAGCGGACGCTGGACGCCGGCTTCGACCTGCACCTGGGCAAGCCGCTGAAGCCGCACCTGTTGCTCGAGGCCATCGCGCGCGCCGCACGGCGCTGACGCCTTGGCGACACTGCCTATTTCCTGAGCAGCCCGGCGCCGGCAGGCACGCGCCTTGATTCTGCTGGGGCCGTACTGTTTTCTGCGGAATCCTTGTCCACAGCGGCGGTGGATATCTCGCGCTCCAGCGCCGACGAATGCCCTTGACACGCGGCCGCGTGCGCAGTGAAAACCGGCAGTGGCGCCGGTCTGCCGAGCAGGAAACCCTGCGCCTTGTCGATGCCCAGCTGGCGCAGCACCTGCAGTTCCGCCTCGGTTTCCACGCCTTCCGCCACCACCGTGCAACCGGTCTGGTCCGCGAAGCGGGCCAGCGCGCCGGCGAGCGCGCGCGCGCCGGCGTCACGGTCGATGCGCGCGATCAGGCTGCCATCGAGCTTGATCAGGTCCGGCCGCAGCCGCAGGATGTGGCGGAAGCTGGCGAAGCCGGCGCCGGCGTCGTCCACTGCGATGCGCAGGCCCTGCGCGCGCAGCGGCGCGAGCCGCGCGACGACCGTTTCGTAGTCCTCCACCGAGGCGTGCTCGGTCAGTTCCAGCACCAGGCGTGGCAGCGGCTGCGCCTGCAGCATGCGCAGGAAGCCGGGCTCCAGCAACGTGGCGGGCGACACGTTGACCGACAGGTAGGCCTTGCGCGGCACGCTGCGCAAGCCGCTGAGCGCCGCCGTCACCGCGGCGGTCTCCACCTGCGCCTGCAAGCCCACGGCCTCGGCTTCGGCGAACCACCAGTCGGGCGGCCGCTGCGGGTCGCAGTGGAAGCGGGTGAGCGCTTCGTAGCCTTCCAGCGTCTGGCTGGCGACGTCGAGGATCGGCTGGTAGACGGTGGTCAGCTGCGCCTCCTCCAGCGCGCGCTGCAGGCGCTGCAGGCGCACGCGCCGGATCCGGTTGGCGTCGGCCTGGCCTTCGAGCAGGCGCGCCACCAGCGCCGCCAGCAGGCGCACCGCGCTGGCGTCGCCCGAGCGCAGCCCGGGATGCGGCGCCGCGCGGAAGCAGCAGACGGCGCCGAACATCGTGGCGTCGTGGAAGCGGATGGGCGCCGACAGCCAGGCGCCCAGCGGCCGGCCGGCCGCGCTGGCGAGCGCGGCGGCTTCCGGCGCGGCGCGCGCATCGGGCAGCACGGGCGGCAGCAGGCCCTCGACCATGCGCATGCACAGGGCGGTGGCGTGGGGTTCGGCAAACGCGTCGGCCGAGGAGGCGCAGTCGGCCAGCAGCAGCAGGCGCTGGCCGTTGCGGAAGGCGCAGAGGAAGGCAACGTCCATCGCGAACTGCAGCCGCAAGGTCTGCAGCGCCTCGCGCAGCACGCCGGTGATGGACGCTGCGGGCAGGGCGGACGCATATTGGGCAAAAGGCACTACGCTCAGGCGGTGGTGATCCTTTTCCCATGATGGGTGCGTGCTCCGATTTCAGGAGCTCGCCGTTGCAATTGCTTGCGCGCCGGTCAGGCATCGCGCGCAGCTTTTCACGCCACGCTTGCGCGGCGGCGGAAGCGGCCTACACGACGAAGTCGGGATGCTCGGCGCGAATGCGGTCCACCTGCGCCAGCGTGCCCGACAGGTGTTCGCGCAGGCGCTCGCGCGCTTCGCCGGGCTGGCCGGCGGCGATGGCCTCGAGCACGCGCTTGTGGTCGCGCACGACGGCGCGCGCCTTGCCGGCGCTCGGCAGGTGCAGCCGCCGCAGCCGGTCGACGTGGCCGCTGCGCCGGCACACCAGGTCGTAGAGGTCGGGCACGCCGGCCGCCACGTACATCAGCCGGTGGAACTCGCGGTCGGCGGCGATGAACTGGTCGTAGTCCTCGCCACCGGCCAGCGCCTGCTGGATCTCCAGCTGCGCGCGCAGTTGCGCCAGCAGCAACTCCGTCGGCTTGCGGGCCAGCGCGTCCACCACTTCGAGCTCGATCGCGCGGCGCAGGAAGTGCGCCTGCAGCGCCGAGGCCACGTCGATGCGGCTCACGTGCGTGGCGTGCTGCGGAAAGATGTCGACCAGGCCTTCCTCGCTCAGCTTGATCAGCGCGTCGCGCACCGGCGTCTGGCTGACGCCGAACATGGTCGCGAGGTCGGCGCGGGCCAGCACGGTGCCGGGCGCCAGTTCCAGCGCGATGATCATTTCGCGCAGGCGCTCGAACACCTGCGGCGCGGCCTGGCGCGTGCGGTCCAGGCGCTTGGGGCGGTGGGCGGGAGCGAGGGCGGCGGCCATGGCGCGATTCTAAGGCGGGCGCGCCGGCATTGACGCACTAATATATTTGTGTTTCACTCCAGGTCCCGCACCGAGGAGACAAGAACCATGGATCGCCGCCAAGCCCTGTCCTGCATCGCCGCCGCCGTCGCGGCGCCGGCCGCCTTCGCCGAAACCGCCTGGCCCGCCGCCAAGCCGATCACCTACGTCGTGCCCTTCACGCCCGGCGGCAGCACCGACGTCGTCGGCCGCGTGATCGCCGAGAAACTGGGCGCCGCGCTGCACCAGTCGGTGGTGATCGACAACAAGCCGGGTACCGGCGGCGGCATCGGCGCCAGCTTCGTCGCCAAGGCGCCGGCCGACGGCTACACGTTGCTGGGCGGCACGATCAGCACGCACGCAATCAACGCCAGCCTGTACAAGAACCTGCCCTATGACCCGGTGAAGGACTTCGAGCCGGTGTCGCTGGTGGCCTTCCTGCCCAACGTGCTGCTGGTGGACCCGAACGCAGGCGTCAACAACGTGCAGGAACTGATCGCGCTGCTGAAGAAGGACCCGAAGCGCCGCAACTTCGCGTCCTCCGGCGCCGGCACCTCCACCCACCTCGCGGGAGAAATGTTCGCCGACCTGATCGGCGTGCCGCTCACGCACATCGCCTACAAGGGCACGCCGCCGGCGATGGTCGACGTCTCGGCCGGCCAGGTCACCTTCATGTTCGACCAGATGACCGCTGCCCTGCCGCTGCTGCAGGCGGGCAAGCTGAAGCTGCTGGCGGTGACCACCGCCAAGCGCATCGCGCTGTCGCCGAACACGCCGACGATGATCGAAGCCGGCGTGCCGGGCTTCGAGATGTCGTCCTGGCAGGCCGTCTACGCGCCCAAGGGCACGCCGAAGCCTGTCGTGCAACGCCTGTCGCAGGAGATCGCCAAGGCGCTGAAGCTGCCCGACGTCCAGGAGAAGCTGGGCAAGCAGATGGGCATGGAGATCGTGGCTGGCAGCCCCGAGGACCTGGCCGCCCTCATGCAGAAGGAAATCCCGCGCTGGGCCGCGCTCGTGAAGAAATCGGGCGCCAGCGCCAACTGAGCAGCAGAGAAGAATGAACCGCGACGTCCGCATCACCCAGGTCCGCATCACGCCCGTTGCCTTTCGCGACGGGCCGCTGCTCAACGCCGCGGGCATCCACGAGCCCTGGGCGCTGCGCGCGATCCTGGAACTCGAAACCTCCGACGGGCGGGTCGGCATCAACGAGACCTACGGCGATGCGCCGATGCTCGCGGTTCTGGAGCAGGCCAAGGCGCACGTGCTGGGGCTCTCGCCCTTCGAACTGAATCGGATGGAGGAGCGCCTGCGCGGCTCGATCCGCCGCGAGGATGCGCCGGCGTACACGCTCGCGCCGGGATCCGACCCGTCGCGCAATACGGCCAAGGCGATCAGTGCCTTCGAGGTGGCGATGCTGGACCTGCAAGGCCAGATGGTCAACGCCCCCGTCGTCGACCTGCTCGGAGGCGCCGTGCGCTCCAGCGTCGCCTACAGCGCCTACCTGTTCTTCAAGTACGCGGAGCACCACGGCAAGCCCTACGAGCCCGATGCCTGGGGCGAGGGCATCAGCCCGGAGCAGATCGTCGCGCAGGCGAAGCGGATGATCGGCCTGTACGGCTTCCAGAGCATCAAGCTCAAGGGGGGCGTGTTCGAGCCGGCGCACGAGGTCGCCTGCATGCAGGCACTGCACGAGGCCTTCCCCGGCCTGCCGCTGCGCCTGGATCCCAATGCCAACTGGTCGCTCGCCAGCAGCATCGCGGCTGCGCCGGCGCTTGACCAGGTGCTGGAGTACTACGAAGACCCGTGCCCCGGCCTCGACGGCATGGCCGAATTGAAGAAGCACACCAGGCTGCCCCTGGCCACCAACATGGTCGTGACCTCGATGGCGGAGTTCCGTGCCAACGTGCAGAAGCAGGCGGTGGACGTGGTGCTGTCCGACCACCACTACTGGGGCGGCCTGCGCGCCACCCAGCAGCTCGCGCGCATGTGCGAGCTGTGGGGCCTGGGCCTGTCGATGCACTCCAACTCGCACCTGGGCATCAGCCTGATGGCGATGACGCACGTGGCGGCCGCGGTGCCGAACCTGAGCTACGCGTGCGACACGCATTACCCGTGGCAGGACGAGGACATCGTGGTCGGCGGCCGGATCGCGTTCAGCGAAGGCGCGGTGCGCGTGCCGGCCAAGCCGGGCCTGGGCGTCGAGATCGATCGCAACGCGATGGCGAAGCTGCACGACCAGTACCTGCACTGCGGCATCCGCAAGCGGGACGACCTCGCGCAGATGCGCAAGTACGACCCGTCGTTCAGCGGGAAGACGCCGCGCTTCTAGTCCAGTCTTGCCTCGATCGCTCTGCGCGACCACTTCGGCGCCACCATGTGGATGAAGTCGAAGGCAAACGGCTTCAGCAGGTGGTCCTTGCGCAGGCTGATCATGGCGCTGGAGGCCGGGAACAGGTGCTCGATGGGGATCGCGCGCAGGTCCTTGTCGAGCGCCGCGTCGAAGGCCATCTTCTGCAGGATGGCCACGCCCATGCCCGCGGCGACGTAGGCCTTGATGATGCTGGCGTCCATCGCCCGCATCACCACGTTGGGGGTCACGCCGTGCCGCTCGAATTCGCGCTGCACCACCGAGCCCGAGGTGTAGCTGTTGTCGTAGGTGATGAGCGGCCAGCGCGCCAGTTCCTCGATCGTCAGGTGCTGCACTTTCAGCAGCGGATGCCGCGGCGGCACGACGAGGCAGCGGCCGATGTCGTAGGCCTTGACCGAGACCACGCCTTTGGGCACCGGGTCCGGCAAGGTGCATAGCGTGATGTCGATGGTGCCGGCCACCACGCCGCCCAGCATCTGCGCCGGCGAGCCCACCGTGAATTCGAGCTTCACCTTCGGCCACGCGGCCATGAAGCGCTTCGTCACGCCGATCAGGGAGTAGCGCGCGTGCACGTGGGTCGTGCCCACGCGCAGCGTGCCTTCGTCCTGGCCCGGGACGGCTTCCTTCAGGCGTTGCAGCGCGCGGGCGTCCTGCAACACGCGCTCGCACAGGGCCAGTGCTTCCCGGCCGGCATCGGTCAGCGCCGTCAGGCGGTTGCCGGAGCGAACGAAGATCTCGACGCCGATCTCCTTCTCCAGGCCCCGGATCATCTTGCTGACCCCGGGCTGGGTGGTGTGCAGCGCCTCCGCCGCGCGCGACACGCTGAAGCCGTTGGCCACCACCTGGCGCACGCACCGCAATTGCTGGAAGGTCAAGGGCATCGCATCCTCACTATTCCTTCCTGGCAATGATAGGGGAGGAAAAATTCATTTCACAGAATGAAGGCCGGCGCGAAGAATGCGCTTCGATGAAGAACCCTCCCGAGTCCGCCGAGCCGCACGACGTCAATGCCAGCTTCCGCGGCGGCGGCCAGTCGGTCGGCTGCCTCGACCAGATCAACAAGGCCTCGCTCGTGGCCCTGGCCGAAGCCCGCATCCTCGAACCCGGACTGGCCCGTCGCATCGCGGCGGGTATCCTGGCCCTGGTCGAGGAAGACCGCGGGCGGCCGCCGCGCTGGTCTGCTGACTACCTGGACTACGAGCCGCGGCTGGTCGCGCTGGCGGGCGCCGAGGCTTCCTGCCTGCACAGCGGCCGCAGCCGGCAGGACATCTCCGCGACCATCGCGCGCATGAACCTGCGCGCCGTGTTGCTGGACACGTCGGCGGCGCTGAACGAGGCGCGGCAGGCCATCCTCGCGCTGGCGCAGCTGCACCAGCAGACCATCGTGCCGGCCTATACGCACGGCGTGCAGGCGCAGCCGACGACCCTGGGCCACTACCTGCTGGCGCTGGATGCGGCACTGGCGCGCACGGGCGAGCGGATGCGCGCTGCCTATGCCCACGTGAACCAGGGGCCGCTGGGTGCGGCCGCGCTCAGCACCTCCAGCTTCGCGCTGGATCGCCATCGGCTGGCCGGGCTGCTCGGGTTCGACGGCCTGGTGGTGAACGCGTATGACGCCAACCACCTGGCGCCGGTCGACACGGCGCTCGAAGTGGCGGGTGCGCTGGCCATTGCCGCCGTCCAGGTGGGCCAGTTCGCCCAGGACCTGCACGCGCAGTACGCCGATGCGGCGCCCTGGATCACGCTGCAGCGCGGCGAGCTGGTCGGGGTCAGCAGCATCATGCCGCAGAAGCGCAACCCGGCCGCCCTGGAACAGCTGCGCGTCCAGGGCAGCCTGCTGCTGGGCGAGATGCAGTCGGTCGCGCTGTTGTCGCACAACGTGCGCACCGGCATGTTCGACTACCGCGCCTACGACCCGGTGCCCGGCACCCGCGCCGTGGCCTTGCTGGAGCTGCTGCGCAAGGTGGCGGCCTCGCTGGTCGTCGACCGCGAGCGCGCCTTGGCCGAAGTGCATGCGGACTATTCGACGGCCACCGAGCTGGCCGACGTGCTGCTGCAGCGCGCCGGCGTGCCCTTCCGCACCGGCCACCGCTTCGCATCGGCGCTGACCGATTTCGGCCGCGCCCAGGGCCTGGGCCTGCGCGACATCCCTTACCGCGAGGCCGCCCGCATCTACGAGGCCATGGCTTCGCAGCCGCTGCCGCTGGACGCACACGCGTTCGCCGAAGCCATCAGCCCCGAAGCCATGGTCTTCGGCCGCAAGGGCGCCGGCGGCCCGCAACTGGCCGAAGTCGAACGCATGCTGGCCGCGCAACGGCGAGCCCTGGCCGATGCCGGCAGCTGGGTGCAGGCCCGCCGCGACGCCCTGGCGCAGGCCGCGGCGCGGCTCGATGCCGCGGTGGCCACACTGGCTTCCTGAATCCCTCCATCACTTTCCTCACGAGGCAAATCATGAAAAGGCTCCTCGCCCTGCTGGCGACCCTCACGCTTTCGCTGGCCGCCGCGGCTGGTGGCTACCCCGACAAGCCGGTGCGCATCGTCGTTCCCTATTCGCCGGGCGGCGGCGGCGACGTCGTCGGTCGCCCGCTGGCGGTGGAACTGGGCAAGCAGCTCAAGGGCTCCTTCATCATCGACAACCGTGGCGGCGCCGGCGGCAACATCGGCATGGAATACGTCGCCCAGCAGCCGGCCGACGGCTACGCGCTGGTGCTGGCGCTGACTTCGCAGCTGGCCATCAACCAGGCGCTGTACCCGTCGCTGCGCTACGACGCGCTGAAGGACTTCGAGCCGGTCACGCTGCTCGGTTCCGCGCCTTACTTCCTCGCGGTCAACAGCTCGCTGCCGGTCAAGAACCTGGCGGAGTTCATCAAGCTGGCCAAGGAGAAGCCGGGCCAGATGTCCTATGCGTCCACCGGCAACGGCAGCGGACTGCACCTGTCGATGGAACTGCTCAAGTCCATGGCCGGCATCAACCTCGTGCACGTGCCTTACAAGGGCGGCGGCGCGGCGCTGACCGACCTGCTGTCTGGCAACGTGCAAGCCATGTTCGTCAGCTACGGCACCGGCGCCGCCCAGATCAAGGCCGGCAAGATCCGCGTGCTGGCGGTTTCCTCCAGCCATCGTTCGACGGCGCTGCCCGACGTGCCCACGATCGCCGAAGCCGGCGTGCCGGGCTACGACTCGGGCACCTGGTACGCGCTGCTGGCGCCCAAGGGCACGCCGCCGGACGTCATCAAGCGCCTGCATGACGCCTCGGTCACCGCGCTGCGCTCGAAAGAGCTGGGCGAGCGCTTCGCCGCCGACGGCGTCAAGCCGATCGGGTCGACGCCGGAGGAGCTCACCCGCTACATCAACAGCGAGCGCGTCAAGTGGACAGAAGTGGTGAAGCGCTCCGGCGCCACCGTGGAATAGCGTCCTTGGAGGAATAATGGGGGCCATGCAAACCCTGCGCATCCCCCTCATCCTTTCCTCCCTGCTGCTGGCCGCCGGCTGCGCAGTCGCGGCGGACCCGTCCACCGCCACCGGCAGCGCCAAGGTCACCACGGCCAGCGGCCTGGTGTTCGAATCGCTGGTCGCCGGCAGCGGCGCCTCGCCCAAGGCCACGGATACCGTGCGCGTCAACTACCGCGGCACCTTCCCGGACGGCCGTGAGTTCGACAGCTCGTACAAGCGCGGCCAGCCGGCCGAGTTCCCGCTCAACCGCGTCATCCCCTGCTGGACCGAGGCCGTGCAGATGATGAAGCCGGGCGGCAAGGCGAAGATCACCTGCCCGTCCTCCATCGCCTACGGCGAGCGCGGCGCCGGCAACGGCCTGATCCCGCCGAACGCGACGCTGAACTTCGAGATCGAGCTGCTCGCGGTCAAGTAGCGCCACAATAGGCGGGCCACCACAGGAGTCCGTCCATGCTCAAGCTCTACTACGCACCCGGCACCTGCGCGCTTGCCTCCCACATCGCCCTGGAATACGCTGGCGCGCCCTACGAGGCCGTCCGCCTGGACTTCAAGGCGCAGCAGCAACGCTCGCCCGAGTACCTGAAGATCAACCCCAAGGGCCGCGTGCCGGCCCTGGTCACCGACCGCGGCGCGCTGACCGAGACGCCGGCGCTGCTGCTGTACATCGCCCAGGCCTGGCCGGCCGCGCAGCTGGCGCCGCTGGACGACCCCTTCGCGCTGGCGAAGATGAACGAGTTCAACAGCTATCTCTGTTCCACGGTGCATCCGTACCACGCGCATGGCGCGCGCGGCTCGCGCTGGTCCGACGACGCGGCGGCCATCGAAAGCATGAAGAAGAAGGTGCCCCAGACCATGGGCGAGAGCTTCACGCTGATCGAGGAGCAGTTCTTCAAGGGCCCGTGGGTGCTGGGCGAGCGCATGAGCACCTGCGACCTGTACCTGTACACCATTGCGCGCTGGCTGAAGGGCGACGGCGTCGACCCGGCGCGTTTCCCGCGCGTGGCCGACATGGCGGCGCGCCTGGAGCAGCAGCCCCAGGTGCAGAAGGTCCTGGCGGCGCAACAGGCGGGCTGAGCCATGTACGCGCCCTTCGACCTCAGCGGCCGCGGCGTCGTGGTGACCGGCGGCAACGGCGGCATCGGCCTGGGCATGGCGCGGGCCTTGCTCGCCGCCGGCGCCGAGGTGGCGATCTGGGGCTCCAACCCCGAGAAGACCGAACGTGCCCGCGCCGAACTGGCCGAAGGCTGCGGCGACGCCACGCGCGTCTATGCCTTCGCCTGCGACGTCGGCGACGAAGCCCAGGTGGAGCGCGCCTTCGCTGCGTCGGCTAAGGCGCTGGGCACCGTGCATGCCTGCTTCGCCAATGCAGGCGTCTCCAGCCCCGGCGTCCCGCTGCTGGAGATGGACCTGGCCGAATTCCGTCGGGTGCAGCGCATCAACGTCGAAGGCGTGTTCCTCACCTTCCGTGCCGCGGCGCGCCACATGGCGCAGCACGGGCAGGGCGGCTCGCTGGTGGCGACCGCCAGCACGGCGGCGGTGGAAGGCGCGGCGCGCAACAGCCACTACGGCGCCTCCAAGGGCGCGGTGACGGCCTACGTGCGCGCGCTGGCGGTGGAACTGGCGCGTTATCGCATCCGCGCCAATTCCATCCTGCCCGGCTGGATCGAGACCGACATGACGGAGCGCAGCTTCGGCAACAGCAAGTTCGCCGAGGCGGTGCTGCCGCGCGTGCCGGCACGGCGCTGGGGCGCCATCGACGACTTCGGCGGCATCGCGGTGTACCTGGCCAGTGACGCCTCGGGCTACACGACCGGCGAACAGTTCCTCATCGACGGCGGCTACACCAAGTTCTGAAGCCGTCCTGATGTCGTTGTCGTGGCCGCGGCCGAGGGCCGCGCTCATCTCTGTTTGCCTCGCGCTGCTGCTGTTCGCGCTGTTCGCGTGGCAGCTGCTGGCGCAAGGGCCCATGGCGCGGGTGGACCAGGCCGTGACCCTGTGGCTGGCGGCGCACCGGCAGCCCGGGCTCACGACAGCGATGGCGCTGGTGAGCGACCTGCACCAGACCTGGGTGCTGTTGCTGGCCTCGGCGCTGCTGGCCGGCTGGTTTGCCTGGCGCCTGCATCCGCGGTGGGGCTACACGCTGCTCGTGGTGCCCAGCGGCATGCTGTTGAACGACGGCGTGAAGAACGTCTTCCGCCGCGCCCGGCCGGTGCTGGAGCAGCCGCTGGTGCACTACGACAGCTACAGCTTCCCGAGCGGCCATGCGGCGGGAGCGACGGTGTTCTGGGGCGCGGTGTTGCTGGTGGTGTTCGCGCATGCGAGGCACCGCGGCATACGCGCCGCCGCCGCGGTGATCACGCCGGCGTTGGTCGCACTGGTGTGCTTCAGCCGGGTGTACCTGGGCGCGCACTACCTGAGCGACGTGCTGGCGGCGGTAGGCCTGTCGACCGCGTGGCTGGTCGCTTTCGCGACCGCCATGCACCGCCGCTAGCCGCGGCTTACGCCGAAACGCGCTTCTGCAAGCCCGCGAGCGTCTCGCCGCGCAAGCCCAGCGCGGCTATCAGGTCGTTCTCCGCGGCCAGATCGCGGTCCAGCACCATGCTCGCCATCTGCACCAGCGTGCGCGTGGCCGGCGTCGGCACGCCCGCCATGGCGCCCAGCACTTCGCAGAAGGCCAGGCCGTAAGGCATGTCCTCGGCGAGGAAGCGCGTGTTGATGTCGGTCGGGCCGGGCGGGCCGCCCCGCTTGGCGTGCAGTTCGGCGGCGATCTCGGCCAGCGTCGGCGTCGTCGTGCCGAAGGACTTGGCGAAATGCTCTTCGATCGTGCGCACCTGCAGGCCGAAGGCACTCGCCAGTGCCAGCCGCTCGGCGTCGAGCTTGAGGATGACGCCGGCAACCGTCGGCGTCATGTAGTGGTACTGCGGCCAGTTCTCGGCGCGCTCGATGCGCGTCCAGTTGAACAGCGCCAGCGGGCCATGCGCCACCGGGTTGATGTTGGTCAGCGTCGCCGCCAGGCAGTTGGCCTGCGGCACGAACAGCTCGCCGAACAAGGTGCGGCACAAGGCCAGCGCCTGCTCTGAGCGCGCGGCGGGCAGCGTGGCCACGCCCAGCTCGCTGCGGCGGGTCATGATGCGCACCTGCGCCGGGCCGCTGCGGCGCGCCGTCAGCACCGTGGTGCCGAAGCCGGCCACCGTGATGTCGGCGCCGCGCTGCCTGGCCTGTTCGTAGAGGTACAGCGCCGACAGCGAAGCCATCGAGCTCACGATCACCGTCTGGCCGCTGCGCAGGTGCGGCAGCAGCTGGTCCATCACGTTCTTGTGGCCGTTCACCGGCACCGCGATCAGCAGCACCTCGGCGTCGCGCGCCAGGTCCGCCGCATCCGCGGCCACGCCCACGCGCACGCTCGCCTGCAGCACGCCTTCGGCTTGCAGCGGCGCGTCGCGCAGCGCTGCCGCGCCCTGGCCGCCCGGCGACCACACCTTCACTTCATGGCCCGCATGGGCCAGCCAGGCGGCGCTGGCGTAACCGATGCCGCCTGTTCCTGCGATCCCGATCTTCATCATTCGCCCTTGATGTTCCCCTGGCGAATCACCTTGCCCCAGCGGGCGTAGTCTTCGGAGACCACCTTGTCCATCTCCTTGCTGCCGCCGCAGGTGACGAGCGCGCCCAGGCCCTTGAAGCGCTCCTGCGTCTCGGGCAGGTTGCACACCGCCTGGATCTCGGCGGACAGCTTCTCGACGACCGCCGCGGGCGTCTTCGCCGGCGCCATCAGGCCCACCCACACGGGCACTTCCAGGCCCTTGAAGCCGCTGGCCTCGTTCATGGTGGGCACGCCCGGCAGGTTGGACAGGTGCTGCGTGGTGAAGGACGCCAGCACGCGCGCCTTCTTGTCCTGCGCCATTGGGTCGATGGACGCGGAGCTGGTCACGATCATGGAGACCTGGCCGCCCATCAGGTCGGTGATGGCGGGCGCGGCGCCGCGATAGGGCACGTGCAGGAACTTCACGCCCGCGGTCTGCGCGAGCAGCTCGCCCGTCAGGTGCGAGATGGTGCCGTTGCCGGTGGAGGCGTAGCTCACCTGGCCCGGGCGCGCCTTGGCGTCCTTCAGCACGTCGGCCACGCTTTGGTAGGGGCTCTGCGCGCGCACCGCCAGGGTCATGGGCGTGTCGGCCACGATGGCCACCGACACGAAGTCCTTGCGCGCGTCGTAGGGCAGCTTGGCATTGAGGTGGGGCGCGATCGAGATGGCGCCGCCGGTGGCCAGCAGCAGCGTGTTGCCGTCCGGCGCGGCCTTGGCCACGGCATCGGCCGCGATCTCGCCGCCGGCGCCCGCCTTGTTGTCGATCACCACCGGCACGCCCAGGCGGGCCTGCAGCTTGGTGCCCAGGTAGCGGCCAATGACGTCCTGCGCGCCGCCGGCCGCGAAGGGCACGACGATGTGCAGCGGCTGGCCGGAGGAGGCAGGCGCCTGGGCGAAGGATGCCGCGCTGGCGAGCAGCGTGGCGGACAGGAGCAGCTTGTTCATCATCCCGTATTTGTACCGTAATTCAGCGGACGCGCCGGCGGTTGGCGACCATGCGGTCGTGCAGGCGCGTGATGATGCGGCTGCCCGTGGACGTCAGCAGGAAGGGAAAGACGCTGTGCACGAAGGCGGCGCCGGCGCCGGCCAGCATTGCGCCGGCAAAGGACAGCGAGGCGCCCATGTGCTCCCAGTAGCTCTCGCCCACGCTGCGGGGGTGTTCGGTGAAGGCTTTCATGGCTGGAAAGTCTAGGTGCGAGGGCGGGCAATTCGATTGCCTTTTGCGGCCCGGCTCGCAGGGGCGTGGAGCATTCTGTTCTACGATCCGGCGGATTCCTGGAATCAAATTGCCCCAAGCGCCAAAAATGGACAAATTCGACCGCGCCATCCTCGACGCCCTGCAGGCCGACGCCAGCCTGCCCATCGCCGAACTCGCCGAGCGCATCGGCCTCACCGCCACGCCTTGCTGGCGCCGCGTGCAGCGGCTGGAGGCGCAGGGCATCATCCGCAAGCGGGTGGCGCTGCTCGATGCGCGCAAGCTCAATCTGGGCGTGACGGTGTTCGTGTCGGTGCGCACCAGCCACCACAGCGCGGACTGGCTCAAGTCCTTCCACAAGCTGGTGTCCTCCGTGCCGGAGGTGGTGGAGTTCTACCGGATGGCGGGCCAGACCGACTACCTGCTGAAGGTGGTCGTGCCCGACATCGCCGCCTACGACCGCGTCTACAAGCGGCTGATCCAGGGCACCGACCTGGCCGACGTGAGTTCCAGCTTCGCCATGGAGGAGATCAAGTGCACCTCGCGGCTGCCGCTGGACTACGCGGACTGAGCCGCCTCAGGCCGGCAGGCGCAGCATCCGCTCCAGGTTGCCGCCCAGGATGCCGATCCGGTCCTGCTCCGGCAGGTCGGTGGAAGTCGCGATGATGTCCGCCGTCTCCGGCCAGTTGTAGGGCATGTCCGAGCCGTAGACCACGTGGTCGGCGCCGCAGGTGGCGACGAGGTGGCGCAGGCCCTCGTGCGAGAAGACCATGGAGTCCACGTACAGCTGGTCGCGAAAGTACTCCGCCGGCTGGCGCTTGTTGGCGCACTTCGCCAGCGGCCGCGACGCACAGGCGACGTCCGTGCGTCCCAGGTAGGAAGCAATGTAGCCGCCGCCATGGGCGAGGATCACCTTCAGCTTGGGGAAGCGATCCAGCGTGCCGTCGAAGATCATGCGCGACGCGAACAGGGTGGTCTCCAGCGGGTTGCCGATCACATTGATCAGGTCGCCGCGGCCGTCGAAGCCACCCGGCTTGACCAGGTTCTCGGCCCCGCCGGGGTGCATGAAGACCGGCACGTCCAGCTCCTGCGCCTTGGCCCAGAACGGGTCGTATTCGGGGCCGGACGGGACGCGCCCGTTGACGTGCCCGCCGACCGAGGCGCCGCGGGCGCCCAGCGTCTTCACGGCGTATTCGAGCTGCTGCGCGGCGAGCTCGGGGTGCTGCAGCGCCGGCGAGCTCAGGAAGAAGAAGCGCCCTGGGTGTTTCGCGACGATGTCGCGCAAGCCTTCGTCCTGGAAGCGGATGAAGCGTGCGGCATCGTCGGGCGTGGCCGGATACCACCAATACTGGTTGACGCTGAGGACGCCGACGTCGATGCCGCGCGCGTCCATCTGCGCGATGCGCGCATCGCCGATCGTGAGCGAGCGGGCGATGGGCGTGCCCTCGGCCGGGTTCGCGGCGGCAGCCAGTTCGCCCGCGTTGATCATGCGGGCCGAACCCGGCACGTAGCAATGCGCGTGGATGTCGATGACGCGGGCGGGGCGGGCGCCGACGGCGATGCGCTTGCGGGTGGCAGGCTGCGCGAAAACGCGAGGTGCCGCCGGCAGCAGCGACAGGCCGGCGCCGAGCAGCAGGCTGCGGCGGGCGGAATTCGGGGCGGGGTGATCCATGGTGTCTCCTCTCTACGGCTCTTGATGGCCGGGCCATGATACGAAGCGCGCGGCGGAACGCAACCGGGGTGTGCCCGGTACCATCGATCCCATGCAAGTCCTGGATGCTGCCGCTACCCGCGCCGCCTTGCCCTTCGAGCGCCTGGTGCCCGCCTTGCGCGAACTGTTTGCCAAAGGTTGCACGGTGCCACCGCGCCAGGTGCTGGACCTGGGCAGCTTCACCTCGCTGGTGATGCCCGCCTGGGCCGAGGGGCGCTACTACGGCGTCAAGGTGATCAACATCGCGCCCGGCAACGCGTCGCGCGGCCTGCCCGGGCTGCATGCGAGCTACCTGCTGTTCGATGGCGTGACCGGCGTGCCGGTGGCGCTGCTCGATGGCGACGAGATCACGGCGCGGCGCACGGCCGCGGCTTCGGCGCTGGCCGCTTCCTGCCTGGCGCGCGAGGACGCGCGACACCTGTTGGTGGTCGGCGCCGGCCGCATCGCGCGGCTGCTGCCGGCGGCGCATGCCGTGGTGCGGCCGCTGGAGCGCGTGAGCGTCTGGGCGCGAGATGCCGCCAAGGCGCAGGCGCTGGCGGCGCAATGGCGCGAGGAAGGCTTCGATGCCCATGTGGCGACCGACCTCGTCCTGTCCTGCCGGGCCGCCGACATCGTGAGCTGCGCCACCTTGGCGACCGAGCCGGTGGTGCAGGGCGCCTGGCTGGCTCCGGGCAGCCACCTCGACCTGATCGGCAGTTTCACGCCGGCCATGCGCGAGGCGGACGATGCCTGCTTCGCCGGCGCCGCGCTGTACCTCGACACGGAAGAGGCGCTGAAGAAAAGCGGTGAACTGCTGGGGCCGATGGCGCGCGGGGTGTTTCGCGCCGAGGACGTGCGCGGCACTCTGGAGCAGTTGGCGCGCGGCGAGGTGCGGGGACGGCGCAGCAAGGAAGAGCGCACCGTATTCAAGTCGGTGGGGACGGCGCTGGAAGACCTGGCGGCGGCGATGCTGGTCGTCGGGGAGAATGGGCGCCCTGGATCCCCGCCTTCGCGGGGATGACGACACGCACATGAACATCCAACGCTTCGACGTCGGTGCCCGCCTCTCCGAGATGGCGGTGCACAACGGCACCATCTACCTTGCCGGCCAGGTGCCGGACGACGCCACGCAGGACATCCGCGGCCAGACGCAGCAGGTGCTGGGCATGGTCGACAAGCTGCTGGCGCGCGCCGGCTCCGACAAGACGAAGATCCTGATGGCGCAGATCTTCCTGGCGGACCTGGCCGATTTCGACGGCATGAACGCCGCGTGGGACGCCTGGATCCCGGCCGGCAACACGCCGCCGCGCGCCACGGTGCAGGCGAAGCTGGGCAAGCCCGACTGGCGCATCGAGATCGTCGTCACGGCCGCGGCCTGAGGCCGCAACACCGGAGCGCACCATGGCCATCGAACTGCCCAAGGACCTGCGCCAGCAGGCCATCGCCTCCATCGAGCGCTACTTCGCCGAGAACATGGAAGAGCGCATCGGCAACGTCGCCGCCGGCGCGCTGCTCGGCTTCTTCCTGGAGGAGATCGGGCCCGCCATCTACAACAAGGGCGTGCTCGACGTGCAGGAGCGCCTGCAGACGCGCGTCTCGGAGATCGACCTCGAGGTGCACGAGGACGAGTTCCAGTACTGGCGGCGCTTCGAGAAGGCCAGGCGCGGCAAGTCCTGAGCGCCTGTGTCACAATGCCCTTGCTCCGGGGTGTACGCGCCAGCGTGCTGAGATCCAGACCCGTGAACTTGAACCGGCTCATACCGGCGGAAGAAGAGCAGTCTCCCTGACCCGTCAGCGGTCGCGGGGGCGTTTCCCTTCGGAGCAAAGCATTCGCTCGCGAAGGAGCCCCCTTGGACACAGCATCCCCATCCCGCTATCCGCGCGTCCTGAGCATTGCCGGCTCCGACAGCGGCGGCGGCGCCGGCATCCAGGCCGACCTCAAGACCTTTGCCGCGCTGGGCTGCTTCGGCATGACGGCCATCACGGCCTTGACGGCGCAGAACACGCGCGGCGTGCGGTCCATCCACGCGGTGCCGCTGCAGATCCTGTCTGACCAGATCGACGCCGTGGTCGAGGACATCGGCGTCGACGCCGTCAAGATCGGCATGCTGCATTCCGCCGACACCGTGCGCACCGTCGCCGCCGCGCTGCAACGCCACCAGCTGCGCACGGTGGTGCTGGACCCGGTGATGATCGCCACCAGCGGCGCCGTGCTGATCGATACCGATGCGGTGGCCGTGCTGGTGCGCGAGCTGTTCCCGCTGGCCAGGTTGGTCACGCCCAATCTCGACGAGGCCGCCCACCTGGTCGGCCGCCAGCTCGAAAGCGAAGCGGACATGGAAGCGGCAGCGCGCCAGCTGCTGGCGATGGGCGCCCCGGCCGTACTGGTGAAAGGCGGCCACCTGGCCGGCGACACGGTCAGCGACCTGCTGCTGGCCGAGGGCGGCGCGCCCGTGTGGATGCGCGACGCCCGCATCGCCACCATCAACAGCCACGGCACCGGCTGCACGCTGTCCAGCGCCATCGCGGCGCGGCTCGCCCTGGGTGACGCGCTGCGGGACGCCGTGCAGCGCGCGCGGGCTTTCGTGCGCGGCGCGCTGCAGGCCGGCGCGGGCGTGCGCACCGGCGGCGGCAATGGGCCACTCAACCACGGCTTCGCTCCCGAAGCCATGCGCGTGCTCGCGTCATGAGCCTCACGCCCGCAGCCAGCGAGTTGGTCGAAGCCGTCCTTGCCTTCATCGGGCAGGACGGCTGCAGCGACGCCGAATTCGATGCGCTGGCCTTGCGCCTGTTCGCATTCCAGCACGCGAACAACGAAGCCTTCCGCCGCTTCTGCCAACGCCGCGGCGCCACGCCGCGCACCGTCAAGAGCTGGCGCGAGATCCCGGCGGTGCCGATCTCCGCCTTCAAGGAAGTGACGCTCAGCAGCCTGCCGGCGGCGCAGGCGCAGCGCGTCTTCATGACCAGCGGCACCACGCGCAAGGAAGTGAAGGGCCGGCACTACCACCCGAGCATCGCGGTCTACGACCGCTCGATGACCAAGAACTTCGGCGCGCGCTTCATGGCTGGCGCCGAGCGCCTGCCCATGGCCATCCTGTTTCCGGGCGAGCAGGACCTGCCCAACTCCTCGCTGGCGCACTACCTGGCGCTGGCTGTCGCGCATTGCGGCAGCGAAGACAGCCATGTCTTCGTCACGCCCGAAGGCATGGACAGCGCCGGCCTGCGCGCCTGGCTGCGGGCACGCGCAGCCGAAGGCCGGCCCTGCGCCGTGCTGGGTGCGAGTTATGCCTTCGTTCACCTGGTGGACGAACTGCGGCGCGCCGGCGAGAGCTTCCACCTGCCGGCGGGCAGCCGCATCCTGGACACCGGTGGCTACAAGGGCCAGGCGCGCGAGCTGCCGCTGGAAGACTTCTATGTCGGCCTGCAGGACGCCTTCGGCGTGCCGCGCGAGCGCTGCATCAACATGTACGGCATGACGGAGCTGAGCACGCAGCTCTACGACGATGGCAACGTGCTGGTGCCTTCGGTGAAGTCGGGGCCGCACTGGATCCGCTCGCGCCTGCTCGATCCGCTGACCGGGCGCGAGGTGGCGCAGGGCCAACGCGGCGTGCTGGCGCACTGCGACTTGGGCAACTTCAACTCGGTGACGACCATCCTCACGGAGGACGTCGGGGTCGGCGTTGCCACGGGGGGGGTCCTGCTGCTGGGGCGCGCCGAAGGCGCCGAAGCGAAGGGTTGCTCGCTCGCCGTCGAAGAGTTCCTGCGGGCGAACGCGCCATGACGCAAGCCTGGCGCGCCGGCTACCTGCCCGGACTCGCGGAAGGCGAGGTGCAATGGCACGCGCTCGAATTCAACGGCGTCGCCATCGAAGTGCCTCGCCTCGCGCCGGCGCAATTGCAGGCGCTGGCTCGGCGCGTGCAGGTGGCTGCGCAACGCGAGCTGCAGCCGCTGCCGGTGTCGCAAGTGATCACCATCCTCGATGCTGCGATCGCGCGCCTGCTCGATCCGCGCGATCCTTACCGCCGCGAGGCCGAACGCCTGCTGCCCGCCGTCACCGGCTACGACCCGGAGATGGTGCGGCTCGGCCTCAGCGCGTACCTGCAGACTTTCCGCGCGCCGCAACTGCACCGCTTCGTCGCCGAGGACTTCGCCAACCCCAAGGTGCTGGACGAGTTCCAGCCCGCCGCCAAGGGCGGCTGGGTGCGCGCGTTCGGGCCGCAGCTGCTGGTGCACAGCTGGGCCGGCAACGTGCCGGCGCTGCCGCTGTGGAGCCTGGCTTGCGGGCTGCTGGTGAAGGGCGGCAACGTCGGCAAGCTGCCGAGCGCCGAGCCGGTGTTCGCGAGCCTGTTCGCGCGGCTGCTGGCCGAAGTGCATCCGCCGCTCGCGGATTGCCTGGCCGTGGTGTGGTGGAAAGGCGGCGACGCGCAGGGCGCGCAGGCGCTGTTCGGCGAGGCCGACACCGTGCTGGCGTACGGCGGCAACGAGGCGATTGCGCAAGTGCGGACGCAGGTGCCGGCAAGCACACGTTTCCTCGGCTACGGCCACAAGCTGGGCTTCGGCCTGGTGGCGCGCTCGGCGCTCGATGCGCAACGCGGGCCGGACAGCGCGCGCGCCGCCGCCCACGACATCGTGCGCTACGAGCAGCAGGGCTGTTACTCGCCGCACTTGTTCTATGTCGAACGTGGCGGCGCGGTCGGCCCGCGCGAGTTCGCGCGCTATCTCGCGGCGGAACTTTCCAACCTGCAGCACCGCTTCCCGCGTCGCGCGCTGGCACTCGAAGAGGCCGCGGCCCTGGCCGGCTGGCGCCAGGCCGCGGAGCTGAAAGCCATGCAGGTGGAACACGCGGACTTGCTGGGCGATGAAGGCACGGCCTGGAGCGTCGCCTACGTCGATGCGCCGCAAGGGCTCGCGCCCACGGCGGGCGGCCGCAGCATCCTGGTCGCCGCGGTCGATTCGCTGGACCAGGCGGTGGAACTGGTCGCGCCACACGCACGCTTCCTGCAGACGGCCGGCATCGCCGCCGAACCGCGAGAGCTGTTCCGCCTCGGTGAATCCCTGGGACGCGCCGGCGTTACGCGCATCGCGGCGCTGGGTGCGATGACGGCGCCCGAAGCGGGCTGGCACCACGACGGCCGCTTCAACCTGCTGGACCTGGTGCGTATGGTGGAGATCGAGGCCTCCGCCGAACGCGCGGCCGATGCGCTCGCGCCGTATGCGCAGGAGGACCGGCGATGAGCGATGCCCTCGTGATCCAGGACGTCGACTACACCTTCCCCGGCTGGCCGCCGGTGGTGCAGGGCGCCAACCTGCGCGTGGAAGCCGGCCAGATCTGCTGCCTGGTCGGCCGCAGCGGCTGCGGCAAGACCACGCTGCTGAAGCTGGCCGCCGGCCTGCTGCAGCCGGATCGCGGGCACATCGAACGCGGTGCCGATGCCGGTTTCGTGTTCCAGGCGCCGACCTTGCTGGAGTGGCTGCGCGTTGTCGACAACGTGCTGCTGCCGGTGTCGCTGAAGCGTCGCGTCACTTCGCTGGACCTGCAGCGCGCGCAGCAGCTGCTGGAACAGCTCGGACTGGGCGCGCTGGCGCAGCGCTATCCGCGCCAGCTTTCAGGCGGCCAGCAGAGCCGCGTGTCGCTGGCCCGCGCGCTGATCCTGCGGCCCGCGCTGCTGCTGCTGGACGAACCCTTCGCGGCGCTCGATGCGATCACGCGCGAGGAACTGCAGCACGACCTGCACGAGCTGTGTGCGCAGCAGGGCACGACGGTGGTCTTCGTCACGCACGACATCGCCGAAGCGGTGTACCTGGGCGATCGCGTCGCGGTGGTCGACGCGGGCCGCGTGGCGCAGGAGATCGCGGTGCGGCTGCCGCGGCCCCGGCTGCGTTCCAGCCTGCCATTTGCCGAAGCCTGCACGCAGGTGCGGACCGCCATGCACCTGGACGAGGAGGCGCCCGCATGAACCGGCTCGGGTCCTTCGTCCTGCTCGTGCTGCTTTTGGTCGGCTGGGAAGCTGGGTGCCGCGTGTTCGACGTGCCGCAGCTGGTGCTGCCCGCGCCCAGCGTGGTCGCGGCCTCGCTGTGGAAAGGCCTGGCCAGCGGCTACTTCTGGCCGCACATCCGCGCCACGGCGCTGGAACTGGTGCTGGGCACGCTCGCCGGCTGCGCGCTGGGCTTCCTCACCGGCGTGCTGATGGCCGAGGCCGCGGGACTGCGCCGCCTGTTGATGCCCTATGTGGTGGTGAGCCAGGTCGTGCCCAAGCTGGCGCTGGCGCCGCTGTTCGTGCTGTGGTTCGGCTTCGGCACGAGCTCGCGGGTGGTCATCACCGCGCTGATCTGCTTCTTCCCGCTGCTGGAGAACACGCTCACGGCCTTGCAGCAGGTCGGCCCGGAGCGGCTCGAGCTGTTCCGCCTGCTCGGCGCGTCTCGCCTGCAGACGCTGCTGCGCCTGAAGCTACCCTCGGGACTGCCCGGCATCCTGGCCGGCGTGCGCGTCGCCGTGGTGCTGGCGCTGGTGGGCGCCGTCGTCGGCGAATTCGTCAGCGCCAACCAGGGACTCGGCGCGCTGGTGATCGCCTCCCAGGGCAACCTGGATACACCGCTCATGTTCGCCGTGCTGCTGCTGATCGCGGCGCTCGGCATGCTTGCCTACCAGGCCACGCTGCTGCTGGAGCGCTGGCTGCTGCTGCCTTTCACCCGCACTTCCTGATGGAGAACACCATGAACAAGCAACTCCAGCGCCGTGATGCGCTCGCCGCGCTCGCGGCCCTGGCCGTGGCGCCGCTCGCGCGCGCGCAGGCCAAGCCCCTGGACAAATTCACCGTCGCCGGCTGGAGCAAGCCCATCACCGAGGTCACGCCCCTGCTGGTGGACGAGGACAAGGGCTTTTACAAGGCACAGGGCCTGGCGCTGGATTACGTGCCGGGCGCGGGGAGTGCCGACGCCATCCGCAACGTCCTGGCCGGCCAGGCCGACGTCGCCTTCAGCGATGCCGTGACCTTCCTCGCGGCCGTCGACAAGGGTGAGAAGCTGCGCGCCATCTACGACATCTACCCGCAGAACGTGTTCAACGTCGTCGCGCTCAAGAGCAGCGGCATCACCAAGCCGTCCGACCTGAAGGGGAAGAAGGTCGGCGTCTACAGCCTCGCGAGCGGCACGCGCCAGAACCTGCAGGTGTTGCTGCACCAGGCCGGTTTGGCCGAAGGCGACGTGCAGGTGCAGGTGACCGGCGTGCTGAACTTCGCGCCGCTGCTGCAAGGCCAGGTGGACGCGACCGCTGCCACCGACACCGGCCTGGCCGTGGGCCGCCGCCGTGGCCTGGGCGAAGTGAACGTCATCGAAGTGGGCAAGTACCTGCCATCTTCCAGCGACCTGTTCGTGGTGCGCGAAGACGTGTACCAGCAGAAGAAGGCGCTGCTCGCGCGCTTCCTGCTGGCCTACCGCAACGCGGCGGCCTGGATGATCGCGAAGCCGGAAGAAGCCGCGCAACTGGCCACCAAGCGCGCCATCGACGGCAGCGACCCGGCGGTGAACCTGGAGATCATCAAGCTGCGCAATGCGTCCAGCGTGTCGGACCTCACGCGCAAGCAAGGCCTGGGCACGATCGACATTGCCTCGCTGCAGAAGGCGGCCGATGCCTACCGCCAGCTTGGCATGCTGCAGAAGGCCGTCGACGTGAAGCAGGTCGTTGCCACCGACCTCCTGTCCGGACTCTGA
The DNA here is from genome assembly GCF_012927085.1 of Ramlibacter agri. NCBI lineage: Bacteria > Pseudomonadati > Pseudomonadota > Betaproteobacteria > Burkholderiales > Comamonadaceae > Ramlibacter > Ramlibacter agri. Next base: position 54,530 of record NZ_JABBFX010000003.1, read on the forward strand.
CCATGGACTTCCGCGGCAAGGTGGTGCTCGTGACCGGCGGCGGCCGCGGCATCGGTGCGGCCATCGCGCGCGCCTTCGCCGGCGAAGGCGCGCTGGTCGCCGTCAACTACCTGCGCGACGCCGAAGCTGCCGCGGCCACCGTGCAGGCGTGCCGGCTCGCGGGCGGCGATGCCTTCGCGGTGCAGGCCGACGTGGCCGTGGCGGACGAGGCGGCTCGGCTGGTGGACCAGGTGGTGGCCGAAGCGGGCAGCATCGACGTGCTGGTGAACAACGCCTTTCGCCCCTATGCCTTCGACCCCGAGCAGCGCAAGACCTTCGGCGAGCTGGGCTGGGGCGACTACCAGGCGCAGTTCGAAGGCGCGGTGGGCGGCGCGCACCACGTCACCCGCGCGGCGCTGCCGCACTTCCTGCGCAAGGCGCAGGGCAGCATCGTCAACATCGTGACGAATCTCGTGGAGCACCCGCTGGTGCCCTACCACGACTACACGACGGCCAAGTCGGCGCTGGTCGGCTTCAGCCGCAACCTGGCGGCCGAACTGGGGCCGCTGGGCGTGCGCGTCAATTGCGTGGCGCCGGGGCTGGTCTATCCCACCAGCGCGAGCGCGTCGACGCGGGCGCGCTTTCGCGAGGACATCATGGCGGCCACGCCGCTGCGCCGGCTGGCGCGGCCGGAAGACGTGGCGGGCCCGGTCCTCTTCCTCGCTTCGGACTGGAGCGGTTTCATGACGGGACAGGTGCTGTTCGTGGACGGCGGCCTGGTGATGCGATGAACGACAGGCAATTGGTGGTGGTCGACGCGGCGCAGTTCGGCGGCCGCCTGCCGGCGGACCTGCCGGCAATCGCGCGCGAGCTCGCGCAGCAGGGGCAGGACGTGTGCATCGCGCGCGTGCTGCATGCCGATGGGCGCATGCTGCACTGGATGCAGGCGGAGCACGCCTGCGGCTGGCTGGAGGCGCAGGGCTCCGGCGCCGCGCTGGCCGTGGACGCCTTGGCGCAACGCGCGCGCGAGGCGCTGGCGCGCGGCTTCGTCGCCGCCGATGCGCTGGTGCTGGCCGTGTGGCAGCCGGGCGAGCCGCTGCCCTGGTTGTCCTGGGGTGAATTGCCGCCGCGGCCACCGCAGCCGCCCGCGGTGCTGCCGCCGCTGGACCTGTACGCCATCGTCGACAGCGCCGCGCGCATGCGGCAGGTGCTGGCCGCCGGCGTGCGCACGGTGCAGATCCGCATCAAGACGCCGGACGCGCGGCTGCGCGCCGAGTTGCAGCAATGCATCGCCGATTGCGCGGCAGCCGGTGCGCGCCTGTTCGTCAACGACCACTGGCAGCTGGCGCACGAGCTCGGCGCCAAGGGCATCCATCTCGGGCAATCGGACCTGGTGGAACTCGGGGAAGAAGGCCGCGCCGCGGTGCTGGCCACCGGCATGGAACTGGGCGTGAGCTCGCACGCGCTGTGGGAGCTGTGCCGCGCGCGCACCTTGTCGCCGGCCTATATCGCTTGCGGGCCCGTGTGGCCGACCACGACCAAGGACATGCCCTGGGTGCCGCAAGGGCTGGACAACCTGGCGTGGTGGGTGAGCGTCGCGGGAAGGCCGGTCACGTCCATCGGTGGGATCCTGGAAGTGGAGCAGGTGAAGCTGGCGGCGAGCACGGGGGCGGAAGGCGTGTGCATCGTGCGCGGGCTGGGAGACGATCCGTCGCAGGTGGTGCCGGTGCTGCGGTCGGCGTTGGAGGAAGGCCGACGCAGCCCGATGCCCGCGCCTGCGTACCCGCACCCCACCTTGTAGGTGCGCCGCTCCGCTGCGCACCGCACGACCACGTGGCCGATCACGCGGTGCGCAGCGAAGCTGCGCACCCTACAGGATCACATGGAGGTCACAGCCTGAACGTCAAAGCACGAATGGCCGCCCCGTCACCGGCGTCGTCGGCACCGCCATCTCCTGCTTCGCCATCACGCCCGCCTCGTAGGCCAGGCGGCCGGACTCGATGGCGAGGCGGAACGCGCGGGCCATCACCACCGGGTCGTGCGCCTGCGCCACCGCCGAATTGAGCAGCACCGCGTCGTAGCCCAGTTCCATCGCCTGCACCGCATCCTTCGGCGAGCCGATGCCGGCGTCCACCACCAGCGGCACGTCAGGCAGGCGCGCGCGCAGCGTGCGCAGCGCGGTGGGGTTCAGCAGGCCCTGGCCCGAGCCGATCGGCGCCCCCCAGGGCATCAGGATGCGGCAGCCCGCATCCAGCAGGCGCTGGCAGGTCACGAGGTCGTCGGTGCAGTAAGGGAAGACTTCGAAGCCGTCCCTCGCCAGCGTGCGCGCGGCGTCCACCAGCTCGAAAGGATCGGGCTGCAGCGTGTACTCGTCGCCCACCACTTCCAGCTTGATCCAGTTCGTGCCGAACAGCTCGCGCGCCATGCGCGCCAGCGTCACCGCTTCGCGCGCGCTGCGGCAGCCAGCCGTGTTAGGCAGCAGGTGGGCGCCGCTCTCACGAATGAGCTTGTAGAAGTCGCCCGGGCCGCCACCGGCGGCCAGCTGGCGCTTCAGGCCCACGGTCACGACCTGCGTGCCCGAAGAAACGATGGCGTCCTGCAGCACCTGCGGCGAGGGATAGCCGGCGGTGCCCAGGAAGAAGCGGCTCTCGAGTTCGATGCCGGCAATGCGCAAGGCCATGGGACTCAACCTCCGGTGATCGGCTGGAAGGTGAACACCGCGTCGCCTTCGGCGAGGTGCACGGTGGCGCGCGCATCGCGCGCGATGAATTCGCCGTTGACGGCGGTGGCCAGCGCCTGTGGCGCCTGGCCCAGGGCTTCCACCAGCTGCGCGAGCGTGGTGCCTTCGGCGACGTCGCGCGGCTCGCCGTTGACGGTGATCTGTTTCATGAGGGCAGTTCGGAAAGCGCCTGTTCCACCAGCGCCGGCGCGATCAGCCAGCCATGGCGGAAGAGGCCGTTGATGCGGGTGCGCCCGGGCTCGTGCGCCAGCAGCGGCAGGTTGTCGGGCAGGGCGGGGCGCAGGTTCGTCTCGCTGTGCACGATGCGAGCCTCGGCCAGTTCGGGCAGCACGCTGTGCGCGGCGGCCAGCAGTTCCACGGTGCTGCGCAGCGACACCGGCGAGCGGTCCTCGCTCTCGATCTCGCTGGCGCCCACCACCACGATGTCCGGCGCGCGCGGCACCAGGTAGACGCGATGGCGCGGATGCAGCAGCCGCACCGGGCGCTGCAGCGCGAGGCCCGGCGCCTGCAGCCAGAAGATTTCGCCGCGCACGCCGCGCACCTGCAGTTCCGGTTTCGCGCCGGTGCCACGCACGTCGAACACCCAGTCGAAGCGCTGTTCGCCGCGCTCGGTCACCAGCAGGCCGGGCGCCGTGCGGGAGACGGTCTCGCCCCAATGCCATTGCGTGTTCTGCGCGCCGGCGGCCAGCGCCTGCATGGCCTGCACGGTGTGCAGTTGGCCTTCGCAAGGCAGCAGCCAGGCGTGGGCCGGGCCTTGCACGTGCGGCTCCAGTTCGCGCAGCGCGGCGGGCGACAGCGTCTCCGGCGCATGGCCGGCCGGCGCCTTGCTGGCCAGCAGGTCGACGACACGGCGCGCTGCACCTTCATCGCCGCGATGCGCCAGCAGCAGGCTGCCGGCGCTGCGAAATTCGACGGGCTGCGGGAGCTGCGAGAGGATGCGCGGCCACAGTTCGAGCGTGCGCAGGCCGAGGCGGAACACGTTGTCGTCCGCGCTTTCCAGCTCGGCCACCGGGCTTAGCATGCCGGCAGCGGTCCAGCCGGCGGCGCCGCGCGCCTGCGCGTTGAAGGCGGGATCGAACACGTGCACCGTATGCCCGGCGCGGCCCAGCTGGAAGGCGAGCAGGCGCCCCAGCAGGCCGGCGCCGGCGATGCCGATCTTCATCATTCGGGGAGGGGGCCGCGCAGGGCGGCGAGAGGAAGGAGGTCTTGCATGGCTCTTCTTACGCCGGTACGAACCGGTTCAAGTTCACGGGTTTGGTTTTTGCCATCTCAGCGAAGCGGCACGATGCCGCCCGCACCCCGGAGCGGTGATGAGTATACGCCCCGCTTGGCGCGCGCCGCTTTTGCGCCAGAATCGCCCCTCATGGCACGCAAGAACGAGGACGGGCAGGCGAGCACCCCGGCGCCCGAGGGGCGCATGGAAGAGGCCGTGCTGCACGACCTCGTCGGCTACCAGCTGGCCCAGGCGCAGATCGCCGCGCTGGCCATCTTCTATGCCGCCGCGGGCCGCCCTCTCGAACTGCGCCACGTCGAATACACGGTGCTGGCGCTGATCAAGGAGAACCCGGCCTGCACGCCGGCGCGGCTGGCCAAGGAACTGGCCGTCACGGCCGGCAACATCACCATGTGGGTGGACAAGCTGGTGCTGCGCGAACTGGTGCGGCGCGAGACCAGCGCGGTCGACCGCCGCGTGCAGCACCTGTACGTCACCGAGAAGGGCGAGAGCCTGGTGGTGGCCGCCACGCGCCAGCTGCTGGATGCCGAACGCAAGCGCCTCGATACGCTGTCGCCGGCCGAGCGCGCCATGCTGGTCGAACTGCTGCACAAGGTCGCACAATCCCGGGATTGATTCAACCCGTCAAGCATATCGGGGCGAACACCTAGGGGAAAGTTCTAGGAAATTGGCGGAAAACAGCTTCATAAGATGAAGTTGTTTGCCCACCAACGAGGAGACATCCCCCATGAAGAACAGACTTCCGGGCTACGCCGCATCCGCGGCCACGCTCCTGCTGCTGGCCGCCTGCGGCGGCAGCGGCAACGACGACAGCGGGCCGCAGCTGGGAGCGGCGGTCGGCGCGCAGCTCAAGTCCTGCACCGACCTCGCCAGCAAGATCAGCTTCGCCAACACCACGATCACTGGCGCCAATGCCGTCGCCGACGGCACGGCGGTGGGAGGCCTTCCCGCGCCGGCGCATTGCCAGGTGACCGGCAACATGTTCAGCCGCACCGGCATCGACGGCAAGCCCTACGCCATCGGCTTCGAGATGCGCCTGCCCAATGACTGGAACGGCCGCTTCTTCTACCAGGCCAACGGCGGCACCGATGGCAGCGTGGTCGCGGCCACGGGCGGCGTCAACGGCGGTGGCGGACTGACGAACGCGCTGAAGATGGGCTTCGCGGTGATCAGCTCCGACGCCGGCCACGCCAACGATCCCACCAACCCGTTCGGGCCGCCCGTCTTCGGCGTGGATCCGCAAGCGCGCCTGGACTACGGCTACCAGGCCGTCGGCAAGCTCACGCCGATGGCCAAGAACGTGATCGCCACCGCCTACGGCAAGGGCCCGGACCGCTCGTACATCGGCGGCTGCTCCAACGGCGGCCGCCACACGATGGTGGCGGCGTCGCGCTATGCCGACCAGTACGACGGCTACCTCGTGGGCGACCCGGGCTTCCGCCTGCCGCTGGCGGCCATCGCCAACATCAAGGGCGCGCAGACCTACGCCACGCTGGCGACCAACCCCGCGGACCTGTCCACCGGCTTCACTACCGCCGAGCGCACGCTGGTGTCCAACGCCGTGCTCTCGAAGTGCGATGCGCTGGACGGTGTCGCTGACGGCATGGTCAACGACACCAAGGCCTGCCAGAAGGCCTTCGACCTGCAGCGCGACGTGCCCACCTGCAACGGCGCGCGCGACGGCAGCTGCCTGAGCGCCGACCAGAAGACCAAGATCGCCGGGCTGTTCGCCGGCGCGACCACCAGCACGGGCGCCAAGATCTATTCCAGCTGGCCTTACGACAACGGCCTGGCCACCGGTGGCTGGTCGTTCTGGAAGTTCACGGTGCCGATGATCCTGGACTCGGGCGCCGTCGGCCTGATCTGGCAGGTGCCGCCGGAAGACCCCGCCACCTTCAGTGGCCCGGTGTTCGCCCTGACCGGCAACGTCGACACCATGCTGGCCAAGGTCAATGCGACGAACGCGACCTACATGGAGAGCGCGATGTCCTTCATGCTGCCGCCGGACGCCGGCAACCTCGACAAGGTGAAGAGCCGCGGCGCCAAGATGATGGTCTATCACGGCACCGCCGACCCCATCTTCTCGAGCGACGACACGACGTCCTGGTATGACCAGCTGTCCACCCGCAGCGGCGGCAGCGCGCAGGGCTTCGCGCGCTTCTATCGCATCCCCGGCATGAACCACTGCTCCGGTGGCCCGGCCACAGACCAGTTCGACATGCTGACCCCGTTGGTGAACTGGGTCGAGAAGGGCGTCGCGCCGGACAGCGTGACGGCCAGCGTGCGCGGCGCCGGCAATGCCGGTGGCGCCAACGCCGACATTCCGTCGAGCTGGTCCGCGACCCGTAGCCGCCCGCTGTGTCCGTATCCGCTGGTCACCCGCTACAACGGCGGCGACAAGGAGTCGGCAGCCAGCTTCAGCTGCGTGATCGCATCGAACTAGCGCTATTTTCCTAGGTGCATTTGCATGGGCCGCAGTGGATACTGCGGCCCATGCCGTCTTTGCCCACCCCCTTGCACATCGGCATCGTGGCCTGTTCCGCCGAGGGTGCCGCGCTCTGCTACCGCACCATCTGCCGCGCTGGCTCCGACCTGCTGGGCGCGCATGCGCACCCGGAGCTGTCGATGCACACGCCCTCGCTGGCGGGCTACCTCGATTGCCTGGAGCGCTCCGACATGGGCGGGGTGGCGCAGCTGATGCTGGAATCGGCGCGCAAGCTGAAGCAGGCCGGCGCCGATTTCCTGATCTGCCCCGACAACACCATCCACGCGGCCTTCGAGCAGGTGGCGCCGCATTCGCCGCTGCCCTGGCTGCACATCGCCGACGTGGTGGCGGCCGAGGCGCAGCGGCGCGGCTTCCAGCGCGTGGGGCTCACCGGCACGCAGTGGCTGGTGGACAGCGACGTGTACCCGCAGAAGCTGGCCGCGCGCGGGCTGCAGTGCGTGAAGCCGAATACGGCGGAGCGCGCGAAGCTCAATCGGATCATCGTCGACGAGCTGGTGCTGGGCGAGTTCCGGGCGCCCAGCGTCGCCTGGCTGCAGCAGCTCATCGCCAGCTTGCAGCGCCAGGGCTGCGATGCCGTTGCGCTGGCCTGCACCGAGATCCCGCTGGTGATCAGCGACGGGAACTCGCCCTTGCCGACTCTGGACTCGACGCGCCTGCTGGCGCTGGCGGCGCTGAAGCGCGCGATCGAAGCGGCGCCCTGATCAGGCCGCGCCGAACTCGTAAGAGGCCATCGGCACCTTCATGACGTGGTCGACGAACAGCCGGTGGCCGGTGTCGTCACCGGCAGCCCCGGCCGCGACCATCAGCGGGATCAGGTGGTCCTCGCGCGGATGCGCGATGCGCGCGGCCGGGGCCTGCTGCCAGTGCACCAGCATGTCGTTGCGCTTGGCCGCATCGGGCTGCGAGATCGCATCGTTCAGCCAGTCCTCGAACGCCGTGGCCGGCGCCGTGGCGGCGTCCTGGTTGAAGCCGCGCATGTTGTGGAAGGTGAGCCCGCTGCCGAGGATCAGCACGCCTTCGTCGCGCAGCGGCTGCAGTGCCTGGCCGGCGCGGATGTGTTCCGCCGGGTCGTAGCTGGACTTCATTGACAGCAGCACGACCGGCACGTCGGCGTCCGGGTACATCAGGTACAGCGGCACGAAGGTGCCGTGGTCGTAGCCGCGCTGCGGGTCCTCGCCGGCGCGGATGCCGGCATCTCCCAACAGGCCGCGCACGCGCTGCGCCAGCTCCGGTGAGCCCGGTGCCTTGTACTGCAGCTGGTAGGTGTGCTCGGGGAAGCCGTAGTAGTCGTAGTCCATGGGCGGCTGCGCCGAGGTGGACACGCGGAACTCCGGTGCTTCCCAGTGCCCGGTGATCACCAGCACGGCTTTCGGCTTGGCGGGCAGGCGCTGCGGCAGCGCGGCGAACTCGCGCACGGTCTTCGCGAAGGCCGCGCGGCGGTCGTCCATCCACGGCCAGGGGCCGCCGCCGTGCGAGACGAAGTAGACGGGAAAGCGCTGCGTACGGGTCATGAAGCATCCAGGCGAAAGCAGCTAGCGTACTACCGCTCATGCAAGCGTGCATTGCGTCACGGCCGCGTTCGGCCCCATCACCCGAATGACCGATGAAAAACACGCTGCAAATGCGCAGACTCTCTCCATCCCGAGGTGCAAACGTGATGACCGCCAACTTCCCCCTGAACGGCAATTCCCGCAAGCAGCGCAAGACCCAGTCCGTGGCCTGGTTCCTGGCCATGGTGGGCTTCTCGCTGGCCGCGGCGGTCATCATCGTCCTGTAACTCAACGCAACGACGAATAGTTCAAGGGCACGAACACGTAGCCCTTCCCATCGGCCGCCGCCCGCAAGTGCCCCACGCCGGGGAAAGCCAGGTGGGCCGCACCGACCAGGTAGCCACCCTTCGCCGCATCCGTATAAGCCGCCACGCGCTGCGCCATCGCGGGCGCGTTGTCGCTGTCGAAGGCGATCGTGACCGCCGGGTCCTCGAACTGCACGGCCGCCACGTGCATCAGGTCGCCCCACAGCACCAGCTTCTGGCCCTGGCTTTCGATGACATAGACCGTGTGGCCCGGCGTGTGGCCGTAGGCCGATTGCGCGCGGATGCCCGGCGCCAGGTCGGTGCTGCCTTCGAAGGTCTTCAGCATGCCGGCCTGCGCGTACGGGCCCACCGAGGCCTGCGCGGCGGAGAAGAAGTCCTTCATCTGCGGCGCGGCGGCGTTCATGTTGGCCTCGCTCAGCCAGTAGTCGGTGTCGCGCTTGTCGATGCGCAGCACCGCATTGGGAAAGGCGCGCGTGCCGCCGGATAGCAGGCCGCCGACGTGGTCGGCGTGCATGTGCGTGATGTAGATCTCGTCCACCTGCTCGGGCCGGTAGCCGGCCGCGCGCAGGTTCTGCAGCAGGAAGCCCAGCGTCGGCCCGAAGGTGTTGCCGGCGCCGGTGTCCACCAGCACCAGCTTGCTGCCCGTGTTGACCAGGAAGCCGTTGACCGAGGTCTCCACCTGCTCGCCGAGGTAGCTGCGCTTGAGCGCTTCGCCGATGCGGGCCGGGTCGCCCTTGAGCAACTGCGCGACCGGCAGCTTCACGGTGCCGTCGGACAGCACGGTCACTTCGTAGTCGCCCACCATCATGCGCTGCCAGCCGGGCGCCTGCTGCTTCTGCAGCGGCGCGTCGGCAAAGCTGGCGCTGGGCAGGGCGGCCGCGCCGGCCAGGCAGGCGGCGGCGAACAGGGTGGCGAGCAGCTTGGGCATCTCTCGGTCCTCCGGTGTGGGATGCGCGGATTTGACATGGCACGGCCCGGCCGTACAAGCAGGCGGGGAATTCGCTGGAACTGCCGCTGGGCTTCCTGCAGGGCTTGGGGCGCGGCTTCTTCTGGCTCGCACTGCTGGCCTGGGCCGCCACCGCCGTCGCGCGGCTGCGCCGCTTCACCGCCGGCCTTGTCCGACACGCGCCGCCCGGTCCGGCACGTTGAATGAGGGCAGATGCGAAGAAGGAGTTACCCATGAAGCTATCCGCCATCGCGCTGGCCCTGGCCGTCGGCTGCGCCGGCTCGGCCTTTGCCGCCAGCGAGACCACCGTCAAGGACCCGAGCACCGGCGTCACGCTGCACGGGCCGCGGGTCGATGACAGCTACAACGCCACGCCGAAATCGCAGAAGTTCTCGGCCGAGGTGAAGTCCGCCCTGCACCGCGTGGCGAGCGCGACCCGGCGCGTGGTGCATCGCGCCGACGTGGCGCTGCACGACGCCGTGCACCACAACGACTCGGGCCGCGTGTAGATTGCGGCTACGGGCCGCAACGACAGGAAGGCAGCCGACATGACCTTGCTATGGATCGCGTTCTTCGTGCTGGCGGCGCTGTTCGCCGCGGCCGTCGTCGCGAAGATCGTGCGCAGCATCGGGCGCGGCGGCCAGTCGCCGGCCCGGACGGAGCGTCCCTGGCGATGAGGCGGGACAAGGTCCCGATCCAGCGCCAGCAACTGCTGCTTACCGGCTCGATCCCGCGGGCGCTGCTGTCGCTGGCCGTGCCCATCATCCTGGCCAACCTGCTGCAGACCGGTTACCAGCTCACCGACGCCTTCTGGGTCGGCCGTCTCGGCGCGTCCGCCGTGGCGTCCATCTCGGTCAGCATGCCGGTCACCTTCCTCGTCATCGCGTTGGGCTCGGGCCTGGCGATGGCGGGCGCGACGCTGTCCGCGCAGTACATGGGCGCGGGGCGGCAGGACATGGTCAACCACGTGGCGGCCCAGACCATGCTGATGGTGGTACTGACCTCGGTGCTGTTCGGCGGCCTGGGCTACTTCCTGGCGCCGCAACTGCTGCATCTGCTGGGCGTGGCGCCTGACGTGTTCGCCAACGCGCTCGGCTTCTTGCGCGTGTCTTTCGTCGGCATCATCTTCGTCTTCACCTACGCCATGTTCCAGGCGCTGATGCGCGGCGTGGGGCAGACGCGCGTGCCGCTGCTGATCGTGGCCGGCACGGTGCTGCTGAATTTCCTGCTCGACCCGCTGCTGATCTTCGGCTGGGGCCCCATCCCCGGCTACGGCGTGATGGGCGCCGCGCTGGCGACCCTGACCACGCAGGCGCTGGCGGCGATCGCCGGCGTGTTCATCTTCCTGCGCGGCCGCCACGGCATCCACCTGCAATGGCGCGGCTTCCTGCCGGACTGGGAATACATCAAGCGCGCCTTCTTCCTCGGCATCCCCGGCTCGCTGGAGCTGTCCACGCGCGCGCTGGGCCTGATGGTGATGTCCTTCCTGGTGGCGAGCTTCGGCACGCTGACCATCGCCGCTTACGGCGTCGGCTCCAACATCCTGCAGGTGGTGACCATTCCCGTGATGGGCCTGTCGATGGCGGTGTCGACGCTGGTCGGCCAGAACATGGGCGCGGGCAACGTGGACCGCGCCGGGCAGGCCGCACGGCTGGGCGCGGTCATCAGCTTCGTGCTGCTCACGGTGGCGGGCATCGTCGCCTGGTTCGCGGCGCCGCTGCTGATCGCCTTCTTCGTGCCGCGGGATGCGGACGTGATCCGTGAAGGAGCGAAGTTCCTGCGCGTGATGTGCCTGGCCTGGGGCTGCATCGGCGTGCAGCTGTGCATCGTTGCGGCCTTCCGCGCCAGCGGCAACATGCTGATGGCGATGGTGATCGCCATGGTCTCGCAGTGGATGGTGCAGTTCCCGCTGGCCTACGTGCTGGGCAAGCACACGGAGCTGCACGAGCAGGGCCTTTGGTGGTCCTTCCCGGTGACCAACGTCATCGTGGCCCTGGTCTCGCTCGCCTGGTTCGCGCGCGGCAGCTGGAAGCGCACGCGGCTGACGGAGGAGGATGCGCAGATCACGCAGGTGACGGACAACGCCTATACGGAGGAAGGGCGCTGAGCGAGGCTAGGATTCTCTGGCGGCGGGGGCGCGCCGCCCTGCCGCGGAATCGAGCATCAGCCCCGCCACCACCGCGCTCGCCAACGCCAGGCCGGCGCTCGCCGCCATGATCCAGCGGTAGCCCGCGACGAAGGCGTCCTTCACCACCTGCGCGCCGGCGCCCGGCGCGGCGATGGCGGCCAGCTTGTCGCGCTGCGACCAGATCTTGTCGACGACGTCCGCCGGCACGTGCGCGGCGGCCAGGCCCTCGTGCAGGCGCGGCCCGAACACCGAGGCCATCAGCCAGCCGAACACCGCGATGGCCAGCAGCGCAGCGACCCGCGACACCGCATTGTTGATGGCGGAGGCGACGCCGGCCTTGTCGCCATCGACGGCGTTCATGACGGTGGTCGTCAACGGCGCCACCGCGATCGCCATGCCGAGGCCCAGCACCGCGATGCCGGGGAAGAAGCCGCGCAGGTAGCCGCTATGCGTGCCGGGCAGGACCAGCAAGGCGAAGCCGACGGCCGCGATGGCCGGCCCGACCACCAGCGGCCCGCGCGCGCCATGGCGCTCCACCAGCGCGCCGGCCCAGCGTGACAGCGCGAACATGATGGCGATGAAGGGCAGCAGCGCCGCGCCCGCGGCCGTCGCCGACAGGCCTTGCACCTGGATCAGGTTCAGCGGCAGGAAGAACAGTCCGCCACCGAGGGCGGCATAGAGCAGCAGAGTCAGCAGGTTGGCGCCGGCGAAGTTGCGGTTGCGCAGCAGCCCCAGCGGCAGCATGGGCGCGGGCTGGCGCCGCTCCACCAGCAGGAAGGCCACCAGGCTGGCGATGCCGATGGCCAAAGCGGCCAGCACCGCGGCCGAGCGCCACTGCCGCGTGGGCGCTTCGATGAAGGCGAACACGATGCCGCCGAGCGCGAGCGTGGCCAGCAGCGCGCCCGGGAAATCCAGCCGCGCTGCGGCGCCGGCGCGCCGGCCTTCGGGCACGTGCTTCCACGCAATGGCGAGCACCAGCACCGACAGCGGAATGTTCAGCGCGAAGGCCCAGGCCCAGGAGAAGCGATCCACCAGGAAGCCGCCCAGCAAAGGGCCGCCAGCCGACGCCACCGCACTGGCCCCGGCCCAGGTGCCGAAAGCCTTGCCGCGCTCCTGGGGCGCGAACACGAGATGGACCAGCGCCAGGCTGCCCGGCACCAGCAGCGCCGCGCCCGCGCCTTGGACGGCGCGCGCGGCAATGAGCCAGCGCACGCCGGGCGCCAGCATGCAGCCGACCGAAGCGACACCGAAGACGGCCGTGCCCAGCAGGAACACCTGGCGCCGGCCGAAGCGGTCGCCCAGCGCACCGGCCGCCAGCAGCAGCGCGGCCAGCAAGAGGGCATACGACTCGACCACCCACTGCGCCTGGTACACCGAAGCGGACAGTTCACGCTGGATGGCCGGCAGGGCGACGTTGACGACCGTGCCGTCGACGAAAGCCAGGCTGGAACCCAGGATGGCGGCAGCCAGCACCCAGCGCTTCTGCGCGGGGGAACAGGCCACTTCGGCGGCGCCGGACTCTGCGGTCATGCCGGGTTGTACCCCACGCGCGGCGCGTTGTGCGCGACACTGCAGGTGCATCACCTCGGCCTGGAGACAAGCCCATGAGTTCGCACCCGCCGTTGCGCCTGCACGTGCCCGAGCCATCCGGCCGGCCGGGCCACGCCACCGACTTTTCCTACCTGTGGCTGTCGGAGGCCGGCAGCGTGCGCCGGCCCGCCGTCGATACCACGCACTTCGACACGCAGGACCTCGCGTATCGCCTGATCCGGGTCCTCAACCACGAGGGCCGCGCGGTCGGCTCGTGGGCGCCGGCTATCTCGCACGAGCAACTGCGCCACGGCCTGCGCGGCATGATGAAGACGCGCATCTTCGACGCCCGCATGATGATGGCGCAGCGGCAGAAGAAGATCTCCTTCTACATGCAGTGCCTGGGCGAGGAGGCGATCGCGGTGGCGCATGCGATGGCGCTGGAACCCGGCGACATGTGCTTCCCCACCTACCGCCAGCAGGGCCTGCTGCTGGGCCGCGAAGACGTGTCGCTGGTGGAGCTGATGTGCCAGCTCATGTCCAACGAACGGGACCCGATGAAGGGCCGCCAGTTGCCGGTGATGTATTCGTCGAAGGAGAAGGGCTTCTTCTCGATCTCGGGCAACCTCGCCACGCAGTTCATCCAGGCCGTGGGCTGGGCGATGGCCTCGGCGATCTCCGGCGACACGCGCATCGCCAGCGGCTGGATCGGCGATGGCGCCACCGCCGAATCGGACTTCCACACTGCGCTGACGTTCGCGCACGTCTATCGCGCGCCGGTGATCCTGAACGTCGTCAACAACCAGTGGGCCATCTCCACGTTCCAGGCCATCGCGGGCGGCGAGTCGACCACCTTCGCCGCGCGCGGCGTGGGCAACGGCATCGCTTCGCTGCGCGTCGACGGCAATGATTTCCTCGCGGTGTACGCGGCCACGCGCTGGGCTGCCGAGCGCGCGCGCAGCAACCTCGGCCCGACCCTGATCGAGTGGGTGACCTACCGCGCCGGCGCGCACAGCACTTCGGACGATCCTTCGCGCTACCGGCCCGCGGACGACTGGCAGCGCTTCCCGCTGGGTGACCCGATCGCGCGGCTGAAGCAGCACCTGGTCGCGCTGGGCATCTGGTCGGAGCAGGAGCACGAGAAGGTGCAGCAGGAGCTGGAAGCGGAAGTGGCGGCGGCGCAGAAGGAAGCCGAAAGCCACGGCACCTTGCTCGACGGCCACATCCCGAACGTGGCCTCGATGTTCGAAGACGTGTATGCCGAAATGCCCGCGCACCTGCGCCGGCAGCGGCAGCAACTGGGGCTGTAGACATGTTGGCGAAGACGCGGGAATCGGAGCAGGCGCAGGACGCGGGCACGAAGAAGCCCATGACCATGATCCAGGCGCTGCGCAGCGCGCTGGACGTGATGATGGAGCGCGACCCGCGCGTGGTGGTGTTCGGCGAGGATGTCGGCTACTTCGGCGGCGTCTTTCGCGTCACCGAAGGCCTGCAGGCCAGGTACGGCGCTTCGCGCTGCTTCGACGCGCCCATCAACGAAGGCGGCATCGTCGGCATTGCCGTGGGCATGGGCGCCTACGGCCTGCGGCCGGTGGCGGAAATCCAGTTCGCCGACTACTTTTATCCGGCGTCGGACCAGATCGTGTCCGAGGCCGCGCGCCTGCGCTATCGCTCGGCCGGCGACTTCACCTGCCCGCTGACCTTGCGCATGCCTTGCGGCGGCGGCATCTACGGCGGCCAGACGCACAGCCAGAGCCCGGAGGCGCTGTTCACGCACGTGTGCGGCATCCGCACCGTGATGCCCAGCAACCCCTACGACGCCAAGGGCCTGCTGATCGCGTCCATCGAGTGCGAGGACCCGGTGATCTTCCTGGAGCCCAAGCGCCTGTACAACGGTCCCTTCGACGGCCACCACGACCGGCCGGTCGTGTCCTGGTCGGGGCAGTCGCTGGCCGAGGTGCCCGAGGGCTACTACAGCGTGCCTCTGGAGACGGCGTCGGTGTTCCGGCCCGGCCAGCAGGTGACCGTGCTGGCGTACGGCACCATGGTCTGGGTGGCCGAGGCCGCGGCGCGCGAAAGCGGCGTGGATGCGGAGATCATCGACCTGCGCTCGCTGTGGCCCATGGACCTCGACCCGGTCGTGGAGTCGGTGAAGAAGACGGGCCGCTGCGTGGTCGTGCATGAAGCGACGCGCACCAGCGGCTTCGGCGCCGAGCTGTCCTCGCTGGTGCAGGAGAACTGCTTCTACCACCTGGAGGCGCCGATCGAGCGCGTGACCGGCTGGGACACGCCTTATCCGCATGCACAGGAGTGGAATTACTTTCCGACTCCGGAGCGCGTCGCCGCGGCTTACCGCCGCGTCCTGGAGGAGTGATGGGGCAGTACACGATCCGCATGCCCGACATCGGCGAAGGCATCGCCGAAGTCGAACTGGTGAAGTGGCGCGTGGCGCCCGGCGAGGCGGTGGCCGAGGACCAGGTACTGGCCGACGTGATGACCGACAAGGCGACGGTGGAAATTCCTTCGCCGGTGGCCGGCACGGTGAAGTCGCTGGGCGGCGAGCCGGGGCAGCGCATGGCCGTGGGCGCCGAGTTGATCCGGCTGGAAGTGGAGGGCGCCGGCAACGCCGCGCGGGCGCCCGTGGCCGCACCGGCACTTGCGGCCACCGCTGCCGTCGTTACGGCGCCCGCGCCGCCGCCTCCACTCGCATCCCCTGCGCCGACGCGTACGCCAGACGAGCGCGCGATCGCTTCGCCCGCCGTGCGCCGCCGCGCCTGGGAGCTGAACATCGACCTGCAATACGTGCATGGCAGCGGGCCGGCCGGCCGCATCACGCAGGCCGACCTCGATGTCTATCTCGCTTCGCGCGGCGGCCAGCCAGCTACCACCACGTCGGCTCCGCCTGCAGGCCGGGTTCGCGAAGCGACCCCAGCTCCCCCCGCGAACGAAGGCGAACAACAGGTCCCCATCATCGGCCTGCGCCGCCGCATCGCCCAGAAGATGCAGGAAGCCAAGCGCCGCATCCCCCACTTCACCTACGTCGAGGAAATCGACGTCACCGAAGCCGAGGCGCTGCGCCAGCAGCTCAATGCCAGGTACGGCGAAGAGCGCGGCAAGCTCACCCTGCTGCCCTTCATCGCCCGTGCCATCCTCGATTCGCTGGCCGACTTCCCGCAGATGAACGCGCGCTTCGACGACGAGGCCGGCATCGTCACGCGCCACGCCCCGGTGCACCTGGGCATCGCCACGCAGACCGACTCCGGCCTGCTGGTGCCGGTGCTGCGCCATGCCGAGACGCAGGACCTGTGGGGGCTGGCGCGCGAGATCGCGCGGCTGGCGGAGACGGCGCGCAGCGGCCGCATCACGCGCGAGGAGCTCTCGGGCTCCACGATCACGCTCACCAGCCTGGGCGCGCTGGGCGGCATCGTCTCCACGCCCGTCATCAACCATCCGGAGGTCGCCATCGTCGGCGTCAACCGGATGGTGGAGCGGCCGGTCTTCCGTCATGGGACCGTCGTCGGGCGGCAGCTGATGAACCTGTCCTCGTCCTTCGACCACCGCGTGGTGGATGGCATGGATGCGGCCCGCTTCATCCAGGCCGTGCGGGCCCTGCTGGAGCAGCCGGCGCTGCTGTTCGTGCGGTGAGCGCGGACCTGTTCGAAATCGGCGCGGGGCCGCGCTCGCTGCGCGAGCTGCATCTCCCGCGGCCGCTGCAGGTCGCCGTCATCGCGCCGCATCCCGACGACTTCGACGCGATCGGCGCCACCCTGCGCCACCTGCACATGCAAGGCCATGCCATCGAGGTTGCTGTCATGACCAACGGGGCCAACGGCGTCGATGGCGAGGCCAGCACCGAGGAGAAGACCGCGCTGCGCGAAGAGGAGCAGCGCGCCAGCTGCGCCTTCTTCGGCCTGCCGCCCGGGCGGCTGCACTTCCTGCGCCTCTGGGAGCAAGCGGACGAAGACGAGCTCGCCGGACTGCGCGCCTGGATGGCGGGCCGCCGCCCCGATCTCCTGTTCTTGCCGCACGGCAACGACAGCAATCGCACGCACCGACGCACCTTCGAGGCCGTGCGCGCGGTGGCGGCGGAGCAGGGCCTGAACGCCTGGGCTTGCCTCAATCAGGACGCGAAGACGGCGGACATGCGGGTAGACCTGTTCTGCGGCTTCGACCAGGAGGAGGCGGACTGGAAGGCATGCCTGCTGCGCTGCCACCGCTCGCAGCAGGAGCGCAACCTGCGCACACGCGGCACGGGCTTCGACGAGCGCGTGCTGCAGGTGAACCGCGGTGCGGCGCAGGCCCTGGGCAGCGCGCTGCCTTATGCGGAGGTGTTCGAGCTGCTGCGCCTGGGGCCGGCTCAGGAGCCGGCCCGCGCTGCCTCGCACACCGCGTCGTAAGTCCAGGCCAGGTCCTCGCCCGTGACCTTGCGGGACGGGCCCGGCACGCTGGACATGAACACCGCGCGCCCTTGCGCGTCATGTCCTTGCGCTTCGAGCATGCGCACGGCGCGTGCGCCGCAATCGAATTCCAGGCGCAAGGTGCTGCGATGCACGGCCGGCGCGTCCTGCGCCAGCAGCGGGGCCCGGCCCCACCAGCGCACCCACAGCACCACGCGCTGGCCCTGCTGCTCTAGCGAACCGAGGTCCACGTTCACTTCCGGTGCGCCCGGGACCGGGAACCACGCGGCAGCGCTGGCGCCGCTGCACGCGGCCACGCAGGCGATGGCGAGAAGGAGGCGCTTGGCCATGGCAGGCCCATGCTAAGCCAAGACCCGCGCGCCGTGCTCCCGCGCCGCAGCATGCCGGCGCCGGCTGGTGAGACCAAGGTCCCAGGCGGCGCGGGGCCCCGCCATCGGTAAACTGCGCAGCGTGACTGAACAGCGAAACGACCTCACGCGCCTCGTCCTCTCCGTGCTGTTCATCGGCGCGCTGATGGGGGCCTGCTTCTGGATCCTGCGGCCTTTCCTGGGCGCGCTCATCTGGGCCATCATGATCGTCGTCGCCACCTGGCCGATGCTGCTGGCGCTGGACCGCATCCTGAAGGGCCGGCGCTGGGCCTCCGTGACGATCATGTCCGTGATCCTGCTGCTCGTGCTGGTGGTGCCGATGACGGCCACGGTGGGCACGCTGGTGGTCCACGCCGACGACATTGCCGAGTGGGCCCGCCAGCTGAAGGATTTCCACCTGCCTCAGCCGCCCGGCTGGGTCGAGTCGCTGCCGCTGGTCGGCGACACCGCCGCGCGGCTGTGGCGCGACCTGGCCACCGGCGGCATGCAGGCCATGGTGGCCATGGTGTCGCCCTACGCCGGGACGCTCACGCGCTGGCTGGTGGCGCGCGCCGGCGGGCTGGGCGCGCTGGTGCTGCAGTTCTTCATGACGGTGCTGGCGGCGGCCTTCCTCTATTGGCGCGGCGAGGACGCCGGGCGATGGGTGCTGCGCTTCGGTGCCCGCCTGGGTGGCGCTTCGGGCGAGAACGCGATCCGGCTGTCCGGGCAGGCGATCCGCGGCGTGGCGCTGGGCGTGGTGGTGACGGCGCTGGTGCAAAGCGTGATCGGCGGGGTCGGCCTGGCGATTGCCGGCGTTCCTTTCGCTTCGGTGCTGACGGCGGTCATGTTCCTGGCCGCGGTGGCGCAGATCGGCGCCGGCATCGTGCTCGTGCCGCCGGTGATCTGGCTGTATTGGTCCGGCTCCCCGGGCTGGGGCACCTTCCTGCTGGTGGTGACCATCGTCGTCACCACGCTGGACAACGTGCTGCGGCCGATGCTGATCAAGATGGGCGCGGACCTGCCGCTGGTCCTCATCTTCATCGGCGTGATCGGCGGCCTGATCGCCTTCGGCCTCATCGGCATCTTCGTCGGCCCGGTGGTGCTGGCGGTCACGCACACGCTGCTGCAGGCGTGGATGGACAAGGACAGGATCTGACGATCGGGCGAAGGCCGGCAACGGCGCGCGGACCGGCTAAGGCTCGCCTCGCAGGTCTTCGTCGGGGATAGGTTCCAAGCTTCCGGCGGCCAACAAAAAAGCCCCTTGCTCGCGCAAGGGGCTTCGTTGCTTGAGGGCGCAGCGCCTTAGGCGGGCTGCTCAGTCAGTTCGGCCGCGGCCTTCTTCTTCTTGCCTTGCGCCAGGAAGAACGACGTCACCTGCCAGATGATGAAGATCAGGATCAGGCCCAGCAGGGTGCCGCTGATCGGGCGGGTCACGAAGATCGAGAAGGAACCGCGCGACAGCAGCAGCGAGCGGCGGAAGTTCTCTTCCAGCATCGGGCCCAGGATGAAGCCCAGCATCAGCGGGGCCGGATCCAGTTCCAGGCGCATCATGATGTAGCCCATCAGGCCGAACGCCGCCGTGATGAAGATGTCATCGACGTTGTTGTTGACCGAGTAGGTGCCGATGCAGCAGAAGAACAGGATGCAGGGGAACAGGACGTTGTACGGAACCTTGAACACCGACAGCCAGTAGCGCACCAGCGGCACGTTCAGCACCAGCAGGAAGCAGTTGCCGATCCACATCGACGCCACCAGGCCCCAGAACAGTTCGGGGTGGCCGGCGATCATGTTCGGGCCGGGCTGGATGCCCTTGATGATGAACGCGGCCATCATCAGCGCCATCACGGCGTTTTCCGGGATGCCGATGGACATCAGCGGAATGAACGACGTACGGGCAGCGGCTTCGTCGGCGGCAGCCTGGCCGGCCACGCCTTCGATGCAGCCGGAGCCGATCTCGTGCTTGTACTTGCTGACCTTCTTGTCGATCGCGTAGGCCGCGAACTGGGCGATGGTCGGGCCGCCGCCGGGCAGGATGCCCAGGAAGGAACCCACCAGGGAGCCGCGCAGGGCGCTCGGCCAGATCCGCTTGAACTCGGCCCAGGTCGGCATCAGCTTGATGGCGCCGTTGAAGGGCGAACGCTCTTCGCGGGCATCCAGGTTCTTGGTGATTTCGGCGATACCGAAGCAGCCCAGGGCGATGGAGACCACGCCGATGCCGTCCGCCAGGAAGGGCAGGTCCATCGTGAAGCGCTGCATGCCGGAGTTCACGTCGGTGCCGATCTGGCCGAGCAGCACGCCGATCAGGCACATGGCCAGGCCGTTCAGCAGCGAGCCGGTGGTCACGAAGGACACGCAGACGAAGCCCACCAGCATCAGCGCGCAGTAATCCGCGGGGCCGAACAGGAAGGCGACTTCGCCGAGCATGGGCGCGAACCAGGCCAGCACGATGATGGCCACGGTGCCGCCGATGAAGCTGGACAGGCCGGCCGTGAACAGAGCCAGGCCGGTCTTGCCCTTGAGCGTCATCGCGTAGCCGTCGATACAGGCCACGATCGAGCTCGCGTGCGGGATCTTCATCGTGATCGCCGACACAGAGTCGCCGTACTGGGCGCCGTAGTAGATACCGGCCAGCATGATCAGCGCGCCGGTGGTGTCGATCGAGTACGTCAGCGGCAGCAGGATCGAGATCGTCGCCAGCGGGCCCAGGCCGGGCAGCAGGCCCACCAGGGTGCCGACCACGCACCCGATGGCGCAGTACATCAGGTTGTGGATCGTGAGGGCGTGGCTGAAGCCGAACGCCAGGTTATGCAGGACTTCCATGTCAGTACAGGGGCAGGTTCATGCCGAGGAGCTTGGCGAACACGAAAGCCATGGCGCAAAGACCGATGCAGATCTTCACGTTGCGCTTCCAGGAGTAGCTGGTGCCGGCCAGCGTGGCGATGAACACCATCACGATGATCGCCAGCAGCATGTTGATCAGCAGGGTCACCACGGCGAAGGCGCAGAGGGCGCCCAGGATGATGCAGATGTTCTTCCAGTGCACGCCCAGCGGCACCTTCTCGACGAACCGCGAGCGGATCACGATCGCGATGCCGATCAGCAGCAGCATGCTGCTGATCACGGCCGGGAACAGGCCCGGACCCGCGCGGCTCAGGTCGCCGATCGGGTATTTCAACGCAGTCAGCCCGAAGGTCAGGGAGAGGGCCATGAGGAACAAGCCTCTGGCCAGGTTGCGGTCGTTCATTGGGGGAACCGTGAGATGAAGTGCGGGCGATGTTCGTGCCCGTCGCCTGACCGGAAACTGACCTGAAGGGTGGTGGATATTACGTAGCGTCACAAACGCCCGTGGCTCCGGGACCGCTTTCCCCAATGAAAACACCGCTCTTTCGAGCTCCTAGGGTCTTCCCTAGGGGGCGGTCAGGAAGCCGGCGAAGCGACAGCGCGGAAGGTGATTTCGCAGACCCAGCCGCGGCCGTCTTCGCCGCTGCGCAGCGCCATGCGGGCGTTCATGAGGCGCGCGTACTGCGCCACCAGCGCCAGCCCGAGCCCCGCGCCCTGGCCCAGCAGCTGGCCCGCTTCGCCCTGGGTGCCGCGGTCCGCCAGCTCCACCTGCTGCTCGTGCGGGGCGCCCGGCCCGTTGTCCTGGACCGAGAGCCGCACTTCGTCGCCGGCCTGCTCCACGGCCACCGTCACCGCCGGCTCGGCCACCGAGGCCGACACGCCATAGCGCAGCGCGTTGTCGATCAGGTTGGTCAGGATGCCGTCCAGCAAGGTCGGCTCGGCGGCCACCCAGACCGGCTGGTCGATGCCGCGCGCGCCGAGGTCGACGCCGGCCTCGTCGGCCCGCCGGATGAAGCGCAGCACGCAGTCGCGCACCGCGGCGTCCAGGGCCAGGGGCTGCAGGCGCAGGCCGCTTTCCGCCTCGGCGGCCACCGCCATGGCCAGCAGACGGTCCACCAGCGAGGTGGCCCGCACCTCGCTGCCGGCGATGGCCACCAGCTGCTGGCGCCAGACTTCCGGCTCGGCGTGCCCCAGGCCATATTCGGCCAGGGCGCGGATGCCGGCCAGCGGCGTGCGCAACTCATGGGCCACGTTGCCGGCGAATTCCTTCTGCGCCCGGATGCTGCGGTCCAGCCGCTGGAGCAGGGCGTTGATGGCCAGCCCCAGGGCCTGCAGGTCGCGGGTGGAAGCTTCGGTGGGCACGGGCGACAGGTCTTCCGAGCTGCGGTTGCCCAGCGCCTTCTGCAGCGTCGACAGCGGCTGCACGTCGCGCCGGATCGAGCGCCGCAGCCAGGCCCACAGCAGCGCCAGCAGGGCGATCTGCGGCAGCAGCGAATAGAACATCAGCTCGCGCAGCACGGCGTTGCGCTCGTTGGTGGTCTGGGCCACCACCACGTCGAAGCGGGCCGGCAGCCCGTTGTGCAAGGTGACCGAGCGCAGGATCTTGCCGGCGAAGGCGATGTCGGCGAACTCGTAGGCCGGGCCGGAATGGGCGTTCGGCGCCAGCCCCGGGTCGCCGGCCAGCACCTGGCCGTCCGGGCCGCGCACGCTGAAGTACATGGTCTCGTCCTGGTCGTACAGGATGGTGTTGACCTCCTTCGGCGTCAGGTCGAGCGTCAGCTGCCCGTGCTCGGGGCGCACGTGGGCCGACAGCAGGTAGGCGTCGTCCAGCAGCGAGCGGTCGAAGGCGTGCTGGGCGAAATACTGCGCCACGGCGAACGAAACCACGGTACCCGCCACCCACATCAGCCCCAGCGGCAGCAGCACCGTGCGCAGCAGCCGCTGCACCAGGCTCGGTGGGCGCGGCGCCTCGGTCATGGGCTGGCCGCCTGCGATTGCCGCATTTGTAGGGTGCGCAGCTTGCTGCGCACCGCGCGAGGCGCTTCGCATGTTGCGCAGCAAGCTGCGCACCCTACGGGCCTGGGCGAGTCGCTCAAGCCTCGGGTTCCACCAGGTAACCCAGGCCGCGCAGCGTGCGGATCTGGGCGCCCGAGCCGGCGAGTTTCTTGCGCAGGCGCGAGATGAAGGCTTCCAGCGCGTTGTCGGGCAGCAGGTCGTCCAGCTCGGACAGCTTGGCGGACAGCTCGCGCTTGCTGCAGACGCGCCCGGGCGGCGTCATCAGCTCCCACAACACCTCGAATTCGCGCGCCGGCATTTCCAGCAACTGGCCGTGCAGCTGGAAGCGGCGGGCCACCCGGTCCAGCATGAGCTGGCCCACCGACACCTGGTCGTTGCTGCCGGCGTGGCGGCGTTCCAGCGCGCGCAGCCGGGCTTCCATCTCGCCCAGGTCGAAGGGCTTGCCCAGGTAGTCGTCGGCGCCGGCGTTCAGGCCGGCGATGCGCTCGTCCGTGCGGTTGCGCGCCGTGAGCACCAGCACCGGCGTCCGGTCGCCGCGGGCGCGGGCCGCGCGCAGCAGGCCCAGGCCGCTGCCCAGGCCGGAATGGCTGCGGGCGGACAGCGGCAGGTTCAGGTCCAGCACCACCGCGTCGAAGGCTTGCACCCGCCACAAGTGGTCTGCCTCCTCGATGGAGGCAGCCTCGTCCACGCGGTGCCCGGCTTCGCGCAGGCGCCGCAACATGACGCCGCGCAGGACGGCATCGTCTTCGACCAGCAGGATTCGCATGGGCGCGATGGTAGCGCGCTGCACAATGCCTGGATCATGCCCAGCAGCTTCCAGTCAGTCTCGCTCGCGCATGCGAGCCGTCTCGTCAACCACGGCCCCACCGTCCTGGTCACCAGCGCCGCCGGCGGACGCCGCAACATCATGGCCGCGGCCTGGTCGATGCCGGTGGAGTTCACGCCGCCCCGCATCGCCGTCGTCATCGACAAGAGCACCTACACGCGCGAGCTGGTCGCGGCCAGCGGCGGCTTCGCCCTGTGCCTGCCCGGCACGGCGCTGGTGGACCTGACTTACGCGGTGGGCAGCCGCAGCGGGCGCGACACCGACAAGTTCACGGCTTTCGGGATCGCCGCCCGGCCCGGGCCAGTGCTGGGCCTGCCGGTGCTGGAGGAGGGCTGCGCCGCCTGGCTGGAATGCCGGCTGATCCCGGAGCCGCACACCGAGCAGGCCTACGACACCTGTTTCGGCGAAGTGGTGGCGGCCGCGGCCGACCCGCGCATCTTCGCCAACGGCCACTGGGAGTTCCGCCCGGACAACGCGGACCTGCAGACGATCCACCATCTCGGTGGCGGCAACTTCGTGCGGGCTGGCGGCACCATCCCTGCGAAATCCCTCTGACGGGTTCTGGTATGTTCCGGCGTTTTGCGCCCGGAGGCTGACCATGAACCGTCCCGATTCGACTTGGCTGGCACGCCGCGCCCTGCTGGCCGCGGCATTGGCCGGCGCCTTGCTGGCCGGTTGCGCCTCGGCGCCGACCGCGCCACCACCCGCGGCGCTGCTGGCGCCCACCGGCGCGCTGCGCATCGCCGTCTACCCGGGCAGCCCCACTTCGCTGGTGCGGCAGGCGCCGGAGGCGGACATGCGCGGCGTCAGCGTGGACCTGGGCCGCGCGCTGGCGCAGCAGTTGGGCGTGCCGGCGCGCATCGTCGTCTACCCGCGTGTCGCCGAAGTGGTCGCGGCCCTGCAACGCGGCGAAGCGGACTTCACCGTCACCAATTCGACGGCCGAACGCGCCAGGCTGGTGGACTTCGCCGACCCGCTGGTGCAGCTGGAACTGGGCGTGCTGGTGCCGCCCGGTTCGCCGGTGCAGGCGGTCGATGCGATCGACCGCGCGGGCCTTGTCATCGGCGTCAGCCAGGGCAGCTCCTCCGAGCGCACGCTGGGCGGCCGCCTGCAGCAGGCGAAGCTGCGGACGTTCCCGTCGCTGGCCGCCGCGGCCGACGCCTTGAAGAAGGGCGAGATCGCCGCCTTCGCCACCAACAAGGGCATCCTGTTCGAACTGGCCGACCAGGTGCCGCAAAGCCGCGTGCTGCCCGGAAGCTGGGGTGCCGAACATCTGGCGCCCGCCATCCCCAAGGGCCGCGAGGCGGCCCTGCCTTTCCTGAACCAGTTTGCCGAGCAGGTGCGGCGCGACGGCAGCGTGCAGCGCGCGGCGGACCGCGCCGGGCTGCGCGGCCTGGCGCCCTGAGGCTACAGATCTAGTCTTCCAGGTTCTCGTGGTGCGCTGCAGCCCCGCGCTTCCAGTACGCCGCCACGCGCATGGCTTCCTTGGGGTGCTGCTTGTCCTGCAGCAGCACCCCGCGCACTTCCTTCATCACCGAGGCCTCGCCGGCCGCCCAGGCGTAGCCCTCGCCGGCCGGCAGCGCCTGCGCGCGGAGCGCGGCAACGAATTCCTGTTCGCTGCGCACCCAGCGCAGGTCGACCTGCGCGGCGCTGGCCAGCTCGCGCCGGTCCTCGGGTTCGGCCTGCACGATGACGATCGCGCGCGTGCCCGCCGGCAGCTCCTCGAGCCGCCGCGTGATGGCGGGCAGGGCGCTGGCGTCGCCGGCCAGCAGGTGCCAGTCGTAGTCGGTGGGGATGATCATCGAACCACGCGGCCCGCCGATCACGGCGCTGTCGCCCGGCTTCGCCGCGCGCGCCCAGCTGGCGGCCGGGCCGTGGCCGTGCAGCGCGAACTCGATGGTGAGCGTGCGCGCCGCGTTGTCCCAGCGGCGCGGGGTGTAGTCACGCCGCACGTCGTCGCCGACCATGAACTTGACGTGGTCGTCGAAGGAGGCCGACAGGAAATCGGCGAGGTCCTCGCCGGCGAAGGTGATGGCCCGGAAGCCGGCGCCGGCCGGCGCCACCGCGGCGACCTCGACGTTGCGCCGCTTGAGCTCGTGACGGACGCGTTGCACGCGCCTCTGCGTTGTCTGCATGGATATGTGTTGTTGGTTGATAATGTCATCCATGATCCGCAAATCGGTTGACCTTGTCAACAAAGGGGTGAACGCGCCGGACGAGGTGCTCGATGCCATCCATGGCGTGATGCACGCCTGGCGCTCGCGGCAGTACCAGGTGCTGCGCGAAGCCGAGCAGCCCGTGACGCACGTGGAAGGCAAGGCGCTGGGGTTCTTCGCGCGCCACCCGGGCGCGACGCAGAGCGAGCTGGTCGCGCACACCGGCCGCGACAAGGGCCAGCTGGCGCGCCTGATCGCCGGCCTGCGCGAGCGCGGCCTGCTGGAAGCGCGCGCCGACGAGGCAGACCGGCGCAGCCAGCACCTGCACCTCACCGCGGAAGGCGAAGCCGCGCACCAGGCGCTGCGCCGGCAGGCGAAGAAGCTGGCGACCGTCGCCGTGAAGGGCCTGGACGAGGGCGAGCGGCAGCAACTGCTGGCGCTGCTGGAACGCGTGCGCGCCAACCTCGACCAGGCGGACTGAGCGTCAGCCTTCGCCCGGGCGCCGTTTCAGGCCGCGGCCGCGCCCATGTCGCCCAGCGCGTGGTGGGCCGCGCGCTGCAGGTGCGCCATGAAATGCCGGATCACGGGCTTCAGCAGCGTGTCCTTGCGGGCCATCACGCCCACGGTCAGCTTCAGGTGGCCTTCCTGGATCGGCACGATGCTCATGCCGTGCGCGCCCAGCGGATGGCCTGCGATCGCCAGCGGCATCAGGCCGACGTAGTCGCCGCCCGTGATCATCGACCAGAGCGCCAGCGTGGAGTTGCCCACCGCCAGCGCCGGCGGCGGCTCCAGGCCATGGTGGCGGAACAGGTCCTGCACGTAGCCGGCGCCGCCGGACTGGCTGGTGTAGACCCACTTGGCCCGGGCGGCGGCCAGCTCCTTCAGCGAGGAGGCGCGCGCCAGCTTGCTGCCCTGGCGCGCCACCACGGCCATCTGCAGCGGCAGCAGCGCCTCCGTCACGAATTCGCCCGCCGCCAGGCCGGTGGGCAAGGGCCCGACCAGC
Organism: Ramlibacter agri; assembly: GCF_012927085.1. Taxonomy (NCBI): domain Bacteria; kingdom Pseudomonadati; phylum Pseudomonadota; class Betaproteobacteria; order Burkholderiales; family Comamonadaceae; genus Ramlibacter; species Ramlibacter agri. The sequence goes on from NZ_JABBFX010000003.1 coordinate 81,016, forward strand.
AGGTCCACCGCGCCATCGCGCAGCTTCGCGAGCTGCGCCACGTACAGCTCCTCGGTGACGCGCAGGCGGATCTCCGGGAACTCGCTGCAGAAGGTGCGCAACGTCTCCGGAATCAGCAGGATCAGCGCCTGCGGCACGGCGCCCACCTTGATCTCGCCGACCATGTGGCCACCGAGCTGCTCGATCTGTTCCGCCGCGCCGGCGAGCTCGCGATCGACGCGCAGCGCCGCTTCGTACAGCGCGCGGCCTTGCGTCGAGGCGACGACGCCGGCGCGTGAGCGCAGGAGCAGCGGCGCGCCGATCTCGCGTTCGAGTTCGCGCACCGCCTTGGTCAGGGCCGGCTGCGAGATGTCGAGGCGGCGGGCGGCGGCGCGCAGGCTGCCTTCCTGGACCGCGGCGACCAGCGCCTGCAGTGACGACAGTTTCATCGGCCCATCATAAACAGCGCGGACGAGTGAAGAGGCGCGTGATAACCGCGCGTTATCACGCCCCGGAGCGCGGCATCTCCCCAGGGCCACGGGCCATCCCGAGAATGCGCCGCACGAGCGAGCCGCCACCTGCGTGAGCGCGCCGGCAATCCCCCAACTTCCTTCCCATGGCCACACTCATCGGCGGCATCGCCGCATCGCACACGCCCACCATCGGCTTCGCCTTCGACCGCGACAAGCGCAGCGATCCCGTGTGGGCCCCGATCTTCGAAGGCTTCGAGCCGTTGCGCGCATGGCTGCAGAAGGAGCGGCCCGACGTGCTGCTGTTCGTCTACAACGACCACGTCACCTCCTTCTTCTTCGACCACTACTCCGCCTTCGCGCTGGGCGTGGGCGAGCGTTGGGCGGTGGCCGACGAAGGCGGCGGCGCGCGCGACCTGCCGCCGGTGGCTGGCCACCCGGAATTCGCGGCGCACATCGGCCGCGCGCTGATGGCCGACGAGTTCGACATGTCCTTCTTCCAGGAGAAGGCGCTGGACCACGGCTGCTTCTCGCCCTTGTCGATGCTGGTGCCGCACGAGGGCGGCTGGCCCGTGAAGCTGGTGCCGCTGCAGGTGGGCGTGCTGCAGTTCCCGCTGCCGACAGCGCGCCGCTGCTTCCGCCTGGGCCAGGCGATCCGCCGCGCCATCGAGAGCTATCCGCAGGACCTGCGCGTGGCTGTGGTCGCCACCGGCGGCCTGTCGCACCAGGTGCACGGCGAGCGCGCGGGCTTCAACAACACGGCCTGGGACGAGCGCTTCCTCGACCTGTTCGAGCGCGACCCCGAGCGCCTGGCGAGCATGACGCACGCCGAATACGCGGAGCTGGGCGGCGTCGAAGGCGCCGAGGTGATCATGTGGCTGGTGCTGCGCGGCGCGCTGTCCGCGCAGGTGCGCTGCCTGCATCGCAGCTACTACCTGCCGTCGATGACGGGCATCGCCACCGCGATCTACGAGGACCTGGCGAGCGCGCCTTCGGCCGCGGAGCTGGCGCGCCGCCGCGCGCACGAAAGCCTGCAGACCGCCGGCGTGGAGAAGCTGGAAGGCAGCTACCCCTTCACCCTGGAGCGCAGCGTGCGCGGCTACCGGCTGAACCGCTTCCTGCACGACCTGGTGCAGCCCGATCACCGCGCCGCCTTCCTGGCCGACGAAGAAGCCGCCTGCGAACGCGCCGCGCTCACGAGCGAAGAGCGCGACCTGGTGCGCCGGCGCGACTGGCGCGGCCTGATCCAGTACGGCGCGATCTTCTTCGTGCTGGAGAAGCTGGGCGCCGTCACCGGCGTGTCCAACCTGCACATCTACGCCGCCATGCGCGGCGAAACCCTGGAGGAGTTCCAGCGCACCCGCAATGCACCGGGGGCGCTTTATTCGGTGGCCGGCAAGGAGGCCGGCGTCCTGGGCTGGGAACGGCCCGCAACCTAGCAATCGGCGATCACAACGAGGAGACAAGAGCAATGAGAAGAATCCGAATCGCGCTGGCCGTCCTGGCCCTGGCCGCTGGCTGCGCGCACGCGCAGACCAGCGTCACCCTCTACGGCACCGTGGACCTGCCGGTGGAGCACCTCACCAACGCCGGCGGCGGCAGCCTCACGCGCATGCCCGGCCTGACCGGCAGCGTGCCTTCGCGCCTGGGCTTCCGCGGCGTCGAGGATCTGGGTGGCGGCCTGCGGGCGCTGTTCACGCTGGAGGAAGGCATCTCGGTCGACAGCGGCACCCTCAACCAGGGCGGCCGCGCCTTCGGCCGCCAGAGCTGGGTGGGCCTGGCGAACGAGTGGGGCCAGCTGTCGCTGGGCCGCCAGTACTCCATGCTGTTCTGGTCGCAGACCGATGCCGACCTGCTGGGCCCCAACATGTTCGGCTCCGGTTCGCTCGACAACTACCTGCCCAATGCGCGCGTGGACAACGCCATCGCCTACCGCGGCACCTTCGGCGGCCTGAGCCTGGGCGCCACCTGGAGCCCGGGCCGCGATGCGGTGAACGCCGGGCCCAGCCCCGCAGGCACCAACTGCGCCGGCGAAAGCAACACCGACCACCAGGCCTGCCGCCAATGGTCGCTGCTGGCCAAGTACGACAGCAAGGACTGGGGCGTCGCCGCCGCCGTCGACAACATGCGCGGTGGCGCGGGCGCCTTTGCCGGCCTCACCAGCAGCAGCCTCACCGACCAGCGCACCACCCTCGACGGCTGGGTCCGCTTCAGCGCGCTGAAGCTCGGGGCGGGCCTGATCCAGCGCAAGAACGAAGGCAGCGCCACCACGCCGCACAGCGACCTCTGGTACGCGGGCGCGTCCTACCCCATCGGCCCCGTGCTGCTGGAAGGCGAGTTCTTCAAGCTCGATTTCAAGGACAGCGCCAACGGCGCGAAGCTGTGGGCGCTGCGCAGCACCTACTTCCTGTCCAAGCGCACGGCGCTCTATGCCACCGCGGGCCACATCGCCAACAGCGGCACGCTGGCGCTGTCGGTCAGCAACGCCGCGGCTGGCGGCGCACCCAACCCGGGCGGCTCGCAGACCGGCATCGGCGCCGGCATCCGCCACAGTTTCTAAGGTTCAAGGAGAGAGCATGCCGCAGGGCAACACCATCGACGTCCGCGCGTTCATCGACGAGCGTCCCATCTCGCGCTACCAGTGGCTGCTGGTCGCGCTGTGCTTCCTGATCGTCATGGCCGATGGCATGGACGTGGCGATCATGGGCTTCGTCGCCCCGCCTATCCTGCAGGAGTGGGGCATTTCCAAGGCGGCCTTCGGGCTGGTGATGAGCGCCGCGCCGGTGGGGCTCGTCATCGGCGCGCTGGTCGCCGGCCCCAGCTCCGACCGCTGGGGCCGCAAGGGCGTGCTGCTCGCTTCGGTGCTGCTGTTCGGCGTGTTCACCATCCTCACCGCGCACGCGTCTTCGCCGACGGAGATGGCGGTGCTGCGCCTGCTGACCGGCATCGGCCTCGGTGCCGCGATGCCGAACAGCACGACGCTGCTGTCGGAATACGCGCCGGCCCGCAAGCGCGCGCTGCTGATCACGGTGATGTTCACCGGCTTCAACCTCGGCTCGGCCCTGATCGGCTTCGTCGCCGCCTGGCTGATCCCGGTGCAGGGCTGGCGCTCGGTGCTGGTGTTCGGTGGCGTGCTGCCGCTGGTGATCCTGCCGCTGCTGGCCTGGCTGCTGCCCGAATCGGCGCGCCTGCTCGCCGCGCAGGGCAAACCGGCCGCGCGCATCGCCTCGGTGCTGGGACGCGTGGCGGGCCAGCGCTTCACGGGCGAAGAGCGTTTCGTCTCCAGCGAACCGCCGCTGCCCACGCGCAAGCCCATCGGCATCCTGTTCGCCAACGGCTTCGCGCTGCTCACCGCTTCGCTGTGGATCACGTACTTCATGGGCCTGCTGGTCATCTACCTGCTGACCGGCTGGCTGCCCACGCTGATGAAGGAAGCCGGCCTGTCGATCGCGACGGCAGCCAACGTCACGGCGCTGTTCCAGCTGGGCGGCACCATCGGCGCCGTCCTCGTCGGCTGGGCCATGGACAAGGTGAAGCGCCCGGTGTGGGTCATCGCCGCCGCCTATCTCGCCGGTGGCCTCTGCGCCGCCGTTCTGGGCGGGGCGGGCGCGCTGTCGCCCGCGCTCGCGGTGATCGTCTTCTCGACCGGCTTCTGCATGAGCGGCGCGCAGACGGGCCTCAACGCTTTCGCGCCGGCCTGCTATCCGACGATTGCGCGGGCCACCGGTGTCAGCTGGATGCTGGGCATGGGACGCTTCGGCAGCATCTTCGGCTCGGCCATCGGCGGCGCGCTGATCGGCATGGGCCTGGGCTTCGGCCAGGTCCTCGCGATGCTGGCGATCCCGGCCGCGCTGGCGGCGTTCGCGATCCTGCTGAGCCAACGGGCCGCTGCGGCATCAGGGGAACCCTTGCACGCGCCGCAGGTTCGTATAACCTGAGGCCAGCGAAACCTGGCGTACGGAGGCTGCATGGAACTTCGTCTTCACCTGCTCGAATCGTTCATGGCCCGCGGTTCCGACGGCGAGCACTACAAGGTCTGCGCGTACGAGCGGATGACCCGTGACCCGTCGATGCCGATGGCCGACGACAACTGGGAATCCACCGGCGTCACGGAGTACCGCCTGGCCGACGGCCGCCAGCTGCAGGCGCACAAGGACGGCACCATGGACCTGTCGATGGCGGACTCCACGGTGCACCTGACGCCAGAACGCCTGGTGCACTAGCCTTCACAATCGGGCGGTGACCACAACGCACCGCCCCCTTCATCGCATCTATCTCGCCGGCCCGGACGTGTTCCGGCCCGATGCCGCCGCGCACGGCCAGCGGCTCGTGGCCCTGTGCGCCGAGTACGGCTTCAGCGGCATCTTCCCGCTTTCCGCAACGCTGCCGCAGTTGCCGACGCCGCGGGACGTGGCCCGGCATATCTACCAGGCCAACGTGGCCCACATCGACGGCTGCGACGCCGTGCTCGCCAACCTGGCTTTCTTTCGCGGCGCCGAGCCGGACAGCGGCACCTGCTTCGAAGTGGGCTATGCCGTCGCGCGCGGCAAGCCGGTGATCGGCTACGTGCCGGAAGGCGGCAGCTTCGCCGAGCGCATCCGCCAGCAGCAACCGCAAGCCGTTGGCACCGATGGGCGCGATGCGCAGGGCTGGGACTTCGAGGAGTTCGGCCTGCCGCTGAACCTGATGCTCGCGGTGCCCTGCCGCGTCGTGGTGGGCGACGCGCGCGCGGCGCTCGAGGCCTTGCGCGCGGACTTTCCGCGTTAACGCGGGACGCGGCCCGTCACCGGGTATTGCGGGTCGGTGAAGCCCGGCGTCGAAGGATGGCCGGGCGCGACCAGGCCGTCGACCAGCGACTCGTCTTCCGCCGTGAACGGGCCTTGCAGCGCGGCGAGGTAATCGTCCCACTGCTCCAGGGTGCGCGGGCCGGCGATGACCGAGTGCACCAGCCGGTTGTTCAGCACCCAGCGCAGCGCGAAGTGCGCCGCCGTGCCGCCCTGCGCTTGCGCGTGGGCCTGGATCTTCTGCGCCAGCTCCAGCGATTCCTCGCGCAGCTCGGTCTGCAGCATGCGCCGGTCCTTGCGGGCGGCGCGGCTGCCTTCGGGCAGCTGGTCGAGCCGGGCGTACTTGGCCGTCAGCACGCCGCGCGCGAGCGGGCTGTAGGGCACGACGCCGATGCCGTAGTGCTCGCAGGCGGGCAGCAGCTCTGCCTCGGGCATGCGGTTCATCGCGTTGTACTGCGGCTGGCAGGCCACCGGCCGGGCCACGCCGAGCTGGTCGCACAGGCGCACGATTTCAGCCACGCGCCAGGCGCGGAAGTTGGAGATGCCGAAGTAGCGGACCTTGCCGCTTTGCAGCAGGTCGCCCAGCGTGCGCACCGTTTCCTCCAGCGGCACGGTGGCGTCGTCGCGGTGCAGGTAATAGAGGTCGATGCAGTCCGTGTCCAGCCGGCGCAGGCTCGCATCGACGGCGCGCATCAGGTAGCGGCGCGACAGGTCGGCCTTGTCCAGCGGGTAGCCGGCCTTGGTGGCCAGCACCCAGCGCTCGCGATCCGCGTGGATCGTGCGGCCGACGATCTCCTCGGAGCGGCCGTTGGCATAGACGTCGGCGGTGTCGATGAAGTTGACGCCGGCCTCGCGGGCGCGGTCGACGATGCGGCGCGCGTTGTCTTCGTCGGTCTGGTCGCCGAACATCATCGCGCCCAGGCAGAGGGACGACACTTTGAGGCCGCTGCGGCCGAGATTGCGGATTTCCATGGGGCGCGATTGTGCGCCGTCAGCGCTGCCCGTGCTGCATGCCGGTGAACAGGTCCTTCAGCTCGCGCGGCTGGCTGCGCCAGTACTGGTGCGGCGCGTACACGTGCGCGCCCAGTTGCGCCGCGGCGTGCCAGGGCCAGCGCGGGTCGTACAGCATGGCGCGCGCCAGCGAGACCGCATCGGCTTCGTTGTTGGCGATGATCGCCTCGGCCTGCTGCGGCTCGGTGATGAGGCCCACGGCCAGGGTCGGCAGGCCCACTTCCGCTTTCACGCGCTGCGCATACGGCACCTGGTAGCCCGGCCCGAGCTTGATCGCCTGCGCCGGCGAAACGCCGCCGGTGGTGACGTGGATGGCCGCGCAGCCGCGCTTCTTGAGTTCCTGCGACAGCGCCACCGTGCCTTCGATGTCCCAGCCGCCCGGCACCCAGTCGGTGGCCGAGATGCGCGCCCACACCGGCCGCTGCGCCGGGAAGGCCGCGCGGATGGCGTCGAACACTTCCAGCGGGAAGCGCATGCGGTTTTCCAGGCTGCCGCCGTACTCGTCCTGCCGGAAATTGGCGAGCGGCGACAGGAACTGGTGCAGCAGGTAGCCGTGCGCGCAATGCAGCTCGATGCCTTCGAAGCCGAGCCGGGCGGCGCGCTGCGCGGTGGCTACGAAATCGTCCTTCACCTTGCGCAGCCCGTCGCGGTCCAGCGCCAGCGGTGGCGCCTCGCTTTCCGCGTGCGGCACCGGGCTGGGGGCCAGCGTCTGCCAGCCGAGCGGCTCGTGGGGACGGATCTGCCGGCCGCCGTCCCAGGGCGCCTGGCTCGAAGCCTTGCGGCCGGCGTGCGAAACCTGGATCGCCATGCGGATCGGCGAGAAGGAACGCACCGCGGCCAGTACGCGCTGCAGCGCGGCTTCGTTCGCATCGGAGTAGAGCCCGAGGTCGTAGGGCGAGATGCGGCCTACCGCCGACACCGCCGTGGCCTCCACGATCAGCAGGCCCGCGCCCGAGATGGCGAGCTGGCCCAGGTGCATCAAGTGCCAGTCGCCCGCCGAGCCGTCCTCGGCCGAGTACTGGCACATGGGGGCGATGACGATGCGGTTGGCGAGCCGCAGCTCGCCGAGGGAAAGGGGCTCGAACAGCCGGCTCATGGCAAGGGTCTCCCGGGAAGACGCCAAGGCTATCCGATTGCGGCCGCGCGTGCTGCGCACTAAGCTGCGCGCCAGGGCAGTGGAGGGGGGAGCAACAGCACCTCGAGGAGCTGACATGAAGCATTCGCTGATCGCGCTCGTTTGCGCTTCTGCCCTCAGCTGGCCGCTTGCCGCCACAGGCGCGGGCGGCGGCGGGGGCGGAGGAGGCGGGGCCGGTGGCGGGGACGAGGAAACGACGTCCCTGCGCAGCCGCGACCCCGACTACTCCGCCGCCATGGCCGCGGTGAAGACGCAGGACTGGCAGCAGGTCGTGGCCCGCATGGGCGCTTACACCCAGCGGCAGCCCGGCGACGCCGACGGCTGGAACGAGCTGGGCCACGCGCATCGGCAGATGGGCAACATGCAGCCGGCGCTGGCCGCCTACGACAAGGCCCTGAAGATCAACCCCAAGCATCGCGGCGTGCACGAGTACCTGGGCGAGGCCTACCTGCAGATGGGCGACGTGCCGAAGGCGGAGCAGGAACTGAAGGCGCTCGACAAGCTGTGCTTCTTCGGCTGCGAGGAGTACTCGGACCTGAAGAAGAGCATCGACTCCTACAAGAAGGGCAAGCAGGCGAAAGCCAGCTGATCACGCGGCCGCGCGCGCCTTCGCCTGCATCTGCCGCGCGGTCTGCATCACCGCGGCGCGCAGCGACACCACGGCCGGCTGTTGCTCCAGCTGCTTCAAGGTGAAGAAGCTCACCGGCGGCAGCATCCAGCCGAGCCGGTAGGGCAGGGCGGCGACGACGCCGCCCTGCGCCATCTCGGCCACCACGTCGCGCGCGAGGATGCACACCGCGTTGGCTTCGGTGCGCAACACCGTTTCGATGCTGCGCATCGACGTCGTCTCCAGCAGCGGCTGCGGCGGCTGCACGCCGGCGCCCACGAACACTGCGTTGTAGGTGCGGCGCATGGGCGTGTTGGGTGGCGGCAGGATCCAGTCCAGCTGCGCAAGCCGCGCCCAGTCCAGCGGCCCGCGCGAAAGCCGCTTCACGCTGGCGGCCGCCACCATCAGGCAGGGCTCCTGCTCGTAGAAGGCCTGCTGCACGACGCCGGTCACCGGCCCGTCGTAGGAGCGGCCGATGGCGCAATCGAGCTCGCCCGCCATCAGCGCCGCCACCAGTTCGTCGGTGACGCCTTCGCGTGTCATCACCGCCGTGCGCGGCGTGCCCTGCAGCAGGTGCGTGAGCGCGGTGGACAGCAGCTGCTGCGGCACCCATTGCGTCAGCCCCAGGCGCAGCCGCCCGCTGCGGCCCGAGCCGATGGAGGTGAGAACCTGCGCCGTGGCTTCCAGTTCGGCCAGCCAGCGGCGCGCGTATTCGAGCACCGCGTCGCCCGCGGGCGTGGGCAGCAGCCCGCGGCTGGTGCGCTCGAACAGCGGCGCGTCGAAGATGTCCTCCACCTCGTGCAGCGCCTTGGTGATGGCGGGCTGGCTCAATCGCATCTCCGCCGCCACGCGGCCCAGCGTGCGGTGGCGGTCGACGGCTTGCAGCAGCGCGAGCTGGCGCAGCTTCAGGCGCGTGAGCAGCGCGTGTTGCAGCACGGCGGCGGGGTCGCGGGCGGTGGCCAAGGGCATAACTCCGGGGTTATGGGGCCATCAGAATTTACTGCATTTCGGTGAATTGCGCGTCCTAGACTTTTCCCATGGATCCGAGCAACACACCGAGCGCCATCACGGCGGACTTCCTGGACGCGCTGGCCGAGGCCCGCAGCGCCGAGGAGGCCCTGCGGCGTGTCGATGCGCGGCGCTTGCAGATCGCACCGGGCAGCACCTTCAGCATCCAGCAGAACGTGACGACCGCGCGCGACGGGGCCGGCCAGGTGCTGCTGCGCCGCTTCTATACGTCGGCGGCCGCGAGCTTTCCCGTCAACGGCACCAAGCGAAAGCTGCTGACGCCGTGGACCGAATGCCTGTTCCTGCGGGGCGGCGTGTTCGTGGGCGAAGGGGAGCAGGTGCTGGCGCAGACCTTCGACGACTTCGAACAGATGCGTGCCCACGAGTTGCGCAGCGTGGTCAACGTGCCCTTGCTGCAGGGCAATCTCTGCTACGCCACATTCAACGTCTTCGGCACCCGGGCGCGCTGGTCGCCGCAGGAGGTGCTGGGCATCCGCCTGCTGGCGCTGGCCGCCGCGCGCTGGGTGCCGGCCATGCCCGGCCTCGCTTATCGCTTCGAGCGCGCGGCCGCCGTCTGAAAGGGAAAGCCATGCCCGTGAGCGCCTTGCACCATTACACCATCCGCTGCACGCCGGAGGAACTGCCGCCGCTGCTGGACTTCTATACCCGCGTGCTGGGTCTGCGCGCGGGCGAGCGCCCGGTGATGCCGGCGCCCGGCTACTGGCTCTATGCCACCGACCAGCCCATCGTGCACCTCTACGCTTCGCTGCCGCGGCGGCAGGCGGCCGTGGAACCGCCCACCGGTCCGCTGGACCACATCTCCTTCCGCTCGCAAGGCCTGCACGAGATGCGCGGGCACCTGCAAGCGCAAGGCGTCGCGTTCAGCGAAGCGCCGGTCCCCGGCTGGCCGCTGCACCAGGTGTTCCTGCACGACCCCCAGGGCCTGCGCATCGAGATGACCTTCTTCCTCGACGAGGAGGGCGCGTGAGCGAAGTCGTGCAGGCCGGCGACGTGCGTGTCGCGTTCGAGCGCACGGGCGACGGGCCACCGCTGCTGCTGATACACGGCGCCGAGGCCTCACGCCAGATGTTCGCTGCGCTCGTGCCGCAGCTGGCGCCGCACTTCACCGTGATCGCCTACGACCAGCGCGATTGCGGCGACACCGAAGGGCCGGAGCAGCCGGCGAGCCTGGCGGACCTGGCCCAGGATGCGCACCGCTTCATCAAGGCGCTGGGCTTCAAGCGCACGCACGTGTTCGGCTCCTCGTTCGGCGGCCGGGTCGCGCAGGCGCTGGCCTTGCTGTACCCGCAATCGGTGGACCGGCTGGTGCTGGGCAGCACCTGGCCGGTGCCGCGCTCGTACGAGGAACTGTGCCCCGACGCCGGCCGCCTCGGGCAGCTGCGCCGCGGCCTGCCTGGCACGGCGGACGAACTGGCCGGCTGGTTCTTCCCCGAAGCCTTCCTGCAGCAAAGGCCGGAACTGCGCCGCGTGTTCGCCAACGTGCGGCCCGGGTCGGCGCGATCCGAAAGGCGTGCCGCGACCGTGCAGAGCACGCTGGAAAACGGCGTGGCCGACATCGTCGCGCCCACGCTGGTGCTGGCCGGCGAACTCGATCGCGTGGTGCCGGCCAGCGTGACGCTTGCGATGGCGCACCGCATCCGCGGCGCCGATGCGGTGCTGCTGCCTGCCGTCGGCCATGTGACCGCGATGCAGGCCCCCGAGGTGCTGGCGCAGCACATCGTCCGCTTCCTGAACCACTGAGGAGTCAAGTCATGGGCGCGAAGGAGTACATCCGCATCGAAGGCCTGTCCAAGCACTTCGGCGATGGTGGAGAAGGCGTTCGGGCGCTGCAGGACATCGACTGCAGCATCGAGCAGGGCAGCTTCGTCACCATCGTCGGCCCGAGCGGCTGCGGCAAGAGCACGCTGCTGCGCATCCTGGCCGGCCTGCTCGATTACGAGACTGGCCGCGTCGTTCTCGACGGCCAGCCGATCCATGGCACCCGGCGCGACGTCGGCGTGGTGTTCCAGAGCTCGATCCTCCTGCCCTGGCGCAGCATCCTCGAGAACGTGATGCTGCCGGCGGAGGTGCTGGGCCTCCCCGTGAAGCAGGCGCGCGAGCGCGCCATGCAGCTGCTGCACATGGTGCGGCTCGACGGCTTCGAGCACAAGCTGCCGCGCCAGTTGAGCGGCGGCATGCAGCAGCGCGCCTCGATCGCTCGGGCGCTGCTGCACGATCCCAAGATCCTGCTGATGGACGAGCCCTTCGGCGCGCTCGACGCGATGACGCGCGAGCGCATGAACCTGGAGCTGCAGCGCATCTGGATGGAAAGCGGCAAGACCGTGGTGCTGATCACGCACTCGATCCCGGAGGCGGTGTTCCTCGGCGACCGCGTGTTCGTGATGTCGCCGCGCCCGGGCACGCTGGAACGCGTGTTGCCCATCGATCTTCCACGGCCGCGCGCGATGGACGTGATGGCGCATCCGGCTTTCGCGGCGGCTTCGGCGTCGATCCGCGAGCGCTTCTCGCACGCCGCTTCCTTCGACTGACCGGGGGCTTCCATGACGACCGCCATGCTCACCACCAATGACTCCATCGCGCAGGCCCTCCCGGTGAAGCCGAAGCGACCGCGCCGCGCCAATCCGTTCGCATCGACCCGGGTCCAGGCGATCCTGCTGCTGGTCACGCTGCTCGGCTCCTGGGAAGCGGCCGTGCGCATCTTCAAGGTGCCGAAGTACCTGGTGCCGCCGGTCAGCGACATCGCGATCGCGCTGTGGCGCGGCCTGGCCACCGGGCCGCTGGCCAAGGACGGCTTCTGGTTCCATGGCGGCGTCACGGTCGCCGAGATCCTGCTCGGTTTCCTGATCGGCGGCGGCGTGGGCCTGGCGATCGGCATCGTGGTGTCGCAGATGCCGAAAGCCGAGGCGCTGCTGGAGCCCTATGTCGCGGCCCTGCAGAGCGTTCCCAAGGTGGCGGTCGCGCCGATCATCGTGGTGTGGCTGGGTTTCGGCATCGGTTCCAAGGTGATGATCATCTGCCTGCTCACCTTCTTCCCGGTGCTGGTGACCAGCATCGCGGGCTTCAAGGCGGTGGACCCGGACCGCATCGACCTGCTGCGCTCGCTGTCGGCCACGCCCTGGCAGATCTTCCGCAAGGCCAAGTTCCCGAGCGCGCTGCCCTACATCTTCGCAGGCCTGAACATGGCCGCCGCCTTTGCCGTGGTCGGCGCGGTGGTGGGCGAATTCGTCGGCGCCCAGAACGGCCTGGGCGTGCTGATCCTGCAGATGGAAGCGCAGATGGATACCGGCGGCAGCTTCGCGGTGTGCGTGGTGCTGTCGGTGATCGGCATCGTGCTCACCGGCGCGCTGCGCCGCATCCAGCGCCGCGTGCTGCACTGGATGCCGGCCGACAGCTCGCAGCAGCGCACCGTGAACGTTTGACTTCGAACTCCAGGAGAACAGCATGTGGACGAGACGTGATTTCGGATTCGGCCTGGGCCTGGCGGCCCTGCTGCCCACGGCCTTCGCGCAGGACGTGCGGGTGATGCGGGTGGCGAACACCGCGGGCGTCAACGACCCGCAGCAGTGCTTCATCACCGCGGGCCAGCATCCCAAGCTGAACTTCTACAAGCCGAACGGCGTCGACGTGGAATACGTCAACATGTCCAGCATGACGCAGGCGCTGCAAAGCCTGCAGTCGGGGCATGTGGAGTTCGGGCCGGCGGTGCCTGGCCTGCTGCTGCCGGCGATGGCGAAAGATCCCACGCTGGACCTGGTCAGCGTCTACAAGTGGCTGCCGCGCAATGCCAACGTGATCGTGGTCAAGCCCGCAAGCCCGATCAAGACGGCCGCGGACCTGGCGGGCAAGCGCATCGGCGTGCGCAGCCAGGGCGACACCGGCATCGTGCTGACGAAGGTCATGCTCGCCGAACTGGGCCTGAAGGACGACAAGTGCGAATACATCGCCATCGGCGATGGCGCACCCGCGGGCGCCGCCATCGACAACGACCGCGTCGATGCGATGGTGGCCTTCGATACCGCCACGGCCCGCATCGAGCTGGTCGGCACCAAGCTGCGCTACGTGCCGCTGACGCCGAAGTTCGCGCAGGTGGGCTCGGGCTGGCTGTGCGTGCCGCGCAAGCTGCTGAAAAGCGAGCGCAAGTCGCTGGTGGCGCTGTTCCGCGGCATGGCCAAGTCCACGATCTTTGCCAATGCCAACCTCGACGCGGCGATCGACCTGCACTGGGACGTGTATCCCGAGAGCAAGCCCAAGGGCCGCAGCCTCGACGAGGCGCGCAAGGAGCTGGCTTTCATCCTCAAGGACCGCAAGAACAGCTGGATGCGCCGGCCGGACGATCCGGACCAGCGCATGGGCGCTTCCTCGCTGGCCGAGTGGACGGCCAACATCGCGATGACCGCCGAGAGCAGCAAGAACCCCAAGCTCGCGCAGGAACTCGGTGACCCCAACCGCCTGTTCTCCAACGAGCTGGTCGACGAGATCAACGACTTCGACAAGCAGGCCGTGGTCCGGATGGCCCGGGAATTCAAGGGGTAGGTCCATGCAAGTGCTCATCTCCGGCGCCAGCATGGCCGGCCTGTCGGCCGCCTACTGGTTCGCCCGCCTCGGCCACGAAGTCACCGTCGTCGAGCGCGCCGACGGGCTGCGCCCCGGCGGCGCGCCCATCGACGTGCGCGGGCGCGCGCTGGGCACCGCGGAACGCATGGGGATCCTGGGGCAGATCGCCGAGGAGAAGGTTGCCATCGTGCAGCCGGCTCCGGTCCTCGACGGCGCGGGCCAGCAGGTCGCGACGCTGGACCTGCGCTGGTTCGCCAACGAGACCGACGAAGACATCGAGATCACGCGCGACCGGCTCAACCAGATCCTGTTGCGGGCGATCCCCAGCGAGGTGGCGTTCCGCTTCCAGGCTTCCATTGCGTCGCTGGCCGACGGTCCCGCCGGCGTGGACGTGCGCTTCACGAACGGCGCCCAGGCGCGCTACGACCTCGTGGTCGGCGCGGACGGCCTGCACTCCAACGTGCGCAAGCTGGCCTTCGGGCCGGAGCAGGATTTCGTCCGGCACTTCGGCTACTACGTCGCGCTGGTCGATCTCCCGAACGACAGGCCTTGGCAACGGGCGATGCTCAACATCCCGGGCCTGACGGTCGCCGTGCGCGATGCGGGCGATGGACCGCAGGCCATGATGCTGGCTGCCAGCCCCGTGATCGCCTACGACTACCGCGACCTGGCCGCGCAACGGCGGATGATCGGCGACTTCCTCGCCCGCGTCGACGCCTGGCAGGTGCCCGAACTCCGCGCGGCCTTCATGGACCCGGCGGCGAAAGGCTTCTACTTCGACTCGGTGAGCCAGACGCACATGCCGGCCTGGACGCAGGGCAAGGTCGCCGTCATCGGCGATGCGGGCCACTGCGCCGCGCTGTTGTCAGGCATGGGGACGACGCTGGCCATGGTGGCTGCGGAAGCGCTGGCGAATACCTGGACCGAATACGGCGGCGACCTGCAGGCGGCTTCGCCGGCGTATCACGAGCGCGTGCGGCCCTACGTGCAGCAATGCCAGGCCTTCGCGCGCGAAGGCGCGCCGATCATGGTGCCGCCTACGCAGGAAGCACTCGACCAGCGCAACGCGATGTTCCGGGACTACGCGGCCCGCTTCGCGGTGAGCTGAGGCGGCGTCACGCCGCCTGCACCAGCCGCTGCACCAGCGGATGCTGGATCTTGCGTTCCGCCGAGATCAGGAAGAAGTGCTCCACCAGCTCCGGTGTCTGGCCCACCAGGCGCACGCGGCTGTCCTGCAGCAGCTCCTCGTGCGACCAGCTGGAGGCGGGGAACACGCCCATGCCGCTGCGGCCGAAGGCCGCGAGCAGGGCGCTGTCCTCGAACTCGCCGGCGATGCGCGGGCGGATGCCCTGGCGCTCGAACCATTGGTCCAGCCGCGGCCGCACCGCGGCGTGGCCGGTGGGCAGCAGCACCGGCAGCTCGGCCAGGCATTGCGGAAAACGCGGCTTGCCTTTCAGCAGCGCGACCGGCGCGAACCAGCCGAGCGGCGCGTCGCCGAGCGCGTGGCTGTAGAGGCGCAGGTTGGGGTTGGGCGTGGCCGCGCGGTCGGAGAGCACGGCGTCGAGACGGTGCAGCGCCAGGTCGGCGAGCAGGCGATCGAATTCGTCTTCGTGCGCGAGCAGGCGGACGCGCGAGTCTTCCAGCGCCGGCTGCAGCAGGTGCCGCACCACCAGCTTGGGCATCGAATCCGAGATGCCCACCGCAAGCCGCAGCCCCTGGCCCGTGGCCGCTTCGTGCACGGCGGCGGGCAGCTGCTCACCCAGCTGGAAGATCTGGTCGGCGTGCGCCATCGCGACCACGCCGGCCTCGGTGAGCGTCATGCCGCGGCCGGCCGGCTTGAACAGGGCGTGGCCCAGCGCTTGCTCCAGCGCGCGCACCTGCGCGCTGATGGTCTGCACCGCCATCCCCAGCCGGTCGGCGGCGCGGGCCATGCCGCCTTCCTTGGCGACGACCCAGAAGTAATAGAGGTGGCGGTAGTTGAACGGAGCGGCCATCGCCCTAGTGTGCCCTGGCCGCCCCTTCGCGATCAGGCCTGCTGGATGCCGGCCACGACCCAGCCGTCCAGCCCGGCGCGCGAGCGCGTCAGGTGCCAGACTTCGGCCAGGTCCTCGGGCACGGCGCCGGCTTCGGTGCGCACGCTGCCGCTGAAGCGAACGCTGACGATGTAGCGGTCGCTTTCCTGCGCCACTTCCAGCACCTGCGCCTGCAGGCCGAACACCTCGGTGTGCTGCGGCGCGGCGCCGCGCTCGGTGATCTCGGCGCGCACCAGGTCCAGCATCTCCGGCGTCACGTAGTCGCGCAGGCGCTCCATGTCGCGGGCGTCGTTGGCGGCCTGCAGCGCGAGGAACTGCGACTTGGCGTTGCGCTCGAAGCCGGCCACGTCGAAGTCCGCCGGGATGGCGCTGGGCGCGCCCGTCGCGGGCAGCGCGCTGCCGATCGCCGAGCCGATGCCGGCGCCGATGCGCGAGTCGCCTTGCGGCGCGTCCATGCCGGTGCGGGCCATCAGCGGCGCGCCCGCGGCGGCCGGCGACTGGCTCGCCATGCGCTTGCGCATGAACCAGGTCACCAGCGCCAGCACCGCCATCGCGATCAGCGCCATCGTCAGCATGTTGGCCATCGCCTCGCCGAAGCCGAAGTGCGAAGCCAGCGCGGCCAGGCCCAGGCCGGCGGCGATGCCGGCGATCGGGCCCATCCAGCTGCGCTTGGGCGTGGCGGCCGCGGCCGCGCCTGCCGCAGCCGGCGCGGTTGCGGGCGTTTGCGCGCCCTGTGCGTTGCGAGGCGTGGCCGGCGTCGCCGGGGGAGTCGCGGGCGTGCTCGTCACCGAGCGTTGCATGCCGCCCGAGCGGCCGCCGCCGAGCCGCTTGGCGTCCGCGTCGAATGCCAGGGTGCTGCCCAGGGCGAGCACCACGGCCATGAGTGCCGCTGCCTTCTTCATGAGAGTCCTTCTCGAAAACTGTTCCAGGAAGAAGGAACTTAGCGGCGGCAGCCCCCATGAAAAAGCAGAGGAAGCCTGCAGGTCGCTCAGGAAAAAGCGAAGTTCAGGTCTTGGAGGCGCGGGCCGGCGGCGCCTCGCGCCGGGACTCCGCTTTCACCTTCCGCTCCTTGTCGGCCTGGGCGCGGTCCAGCGCTTCGGCGCGGGAGCGGGCGGCCAGGTGCGCGTCGCGCGTCATGTTGGCGGCGATGCTGCCGTTGGCCGCGCAGGCGGCCCCGGCGGCGGCGAGGCACAGCACGGCCCCGGCGCCCAGGAATGGCGTCTTCATGGTGGATTCCTTGTCGCAAGAGTGAGGGTCGGGCGCGCGGCCGCAGGCAACCGCGGCCCACGCAGTCGGGCCGGTCTCAGGAGGGGATGGCGCCCGAGGCGGATGCCTCGCGGGCTCTTACGGGCACTTCAGTGCTGCTGCGCGTGCGGCCGACTGGTTGAAGTGGCGCACGAAGGCGACGAAGGTGTTGCGTCGAAGCTGGAACAACTTTTCCATGGTCGTACCCTTGCGGGCCTCGCTGGAACACCCATTACAGCGAAAGTGCGTGCACCTGGCAAGTCGGACGGATTCGCTTCCTGGCCCGGACTTAACATCGGCGAATGCAGGACCTGCGCGCGCTCGCCGCTACCTTCCCCTTCACCGGAAAGCTCGAAGCCATCCTGCTGCGGCCCGCGCGTGGCGCGCCGGTGCTGCAGCCGAGCGCGTGCATTGCGATTGCGGACCGCGGCCTGGACGGCGATCGCACGGCCGCGGGGCGCGGCGGCGGCAAGCGGCAGGTGACGCTGGTGCAGGCCGAGCACCTGCCGGTGATCGCGGGCCTGTTGCGGCGCGAGGCCGTCGATGCCGCGGACCTGCGGCGCAACCTCGTCGTGGCCGGCCTCAACCTGCTGGCGGCGCGCGCCCTGTTCGCCGACCAGCCGCTGCGGCTGGCGATCGGCGACGAAGCGGTGCTGGAGATCACCGGCCCTTGCGAGCCCTGCTCGAAGATGGAAGCGACGCTGGGTCCCGGCGCCTACAACGCGATGCGCGGCCACGGCGGCGTGACGGCGCGCGTGTTGCGCGGCGGCCGCGTCGCCGTGGGGGACGTCGTGCGCTGCACGCTGGCGCCCATCAGCCCTGGTGCCGATGCGGGCTTGGAGCTGCCGCTAGATTGAGGCGGCCATGTCTTCCGCCGATTCGCTGGCAGCCGTCACGGTCCGGGCCATTCGCGCCACGGACCTGGGGCACATGCGCGAGTTCGTGCAACACCTGTCGCGGCACAGCGCCTACCTGCGCCTGCTGTCGCCGCGCACGCCGACCGAAGACGAGATGCGGCACTCGACCGACGTCGATGGCGAGCACGAATTCGCGCTGGTGGCGATGGTGGTGGAGGGCGATGGCGAGCGCCAGGTCGGCGTCGCGCGCTACGTGAAGGAGCCCGAAGGCGGTGCGGCCGAATTCGCGATCGTGCTGGCCGACGATTGGCAGGGCCGCGGGCTGGGGCGCGAGCTGCTGACGCAATTGGTCGACGCGGCGGCGCGGCATGGCGTGCGGCGCTTGTTCGGCGTCACGCTCAGCGAGAACCGGGCGATGGTGGCGCTGGCGCGCAAGCTGGGGTTCCGCACGCGGCGTTCGCCGGAGTCGGCGATGTTGATGGTGGTGGAGCGGGAGTTGGACCCCGACATGTAGGGTGCGTTCAGGCCCGCTGCGACGCCTGCCAGCCAGCCATCAGCTGTTCCCACTCCCGCATCCGCTCCCCTGCCGGCGTGGCGCTGGCGCCGGTGTTGCTGGCCACCAGCTTGTCCACCAGCGCCTCCTGCGCCTTGCCCAATGTCTCGGGAAACAAGGGGATCACGGTCACCATGCAGTCCCCGCCCAGCCCCTGGTCCTTGACGCGGTAGGTGAGATAGCCGCGGCGCAGGCGCATCTGCTGCGGCCCGCGCGGCGTCGGCACTTCGATCCAGCGTTCGGCCATCCACGCGAAGCCGTCGACCGGCAGCTCGCAGCGCACCGTGCCATCGGTGTCCAGCGTGAAGAAGGGATGCGGCTGCAGCGCGATGCGCACCCGCAGCGCCAGCGGCTCCGTGCGGCCGTGCACGCGGGCGCTGGCATCGAGCAGGTGGCCGGCGCGGGCACCGGCGGGCACCTGCACGTGGCAGCGGTACTTGCGGGCCCGCGCGCGGCCGCGGCCTTCGCAATGGGCGCAATGCGTGCGCGTGCTGCCCTGGCCGCTGCAGGCGCCGCATTCCATGCTGGATTGCATCCACGAGAACCACAGCTGCGAGCGCACGCGGCCGCTGCCTTCGCATGCGGCGCAGCGCTGCGGCTGCGCCTGCCTGCCACTGCCGGCGCAATGCGCGCAGTCCTCGACGATCTCGCCGTGCAGCTCGCGTCTGCAACCGCGCGATGCTTCCTCCAGCGTCACGGTCAGCGCGTGTTCGACGACTGCTTCTTCTTCGCCGGGCGCTTCTTCTTCCGCCTTCCAGCGGCGGATTTCCGCCAGCGCGCGGTTGATGCGCTGGATCTTGCGCAGCGCCTGCGGGCTCGCGTTGCGGTCCGGGTGCCAGCGGGCGGCCAGGCGGCGCCAGGCCTCCTTGACTTCGGCGTCGCTGCAACCGGGCTCGAGGCCGAGTTCGGCGTAGGACTCGTCGATGTTCATGGCTGCTCCGCCCTCTTTGTGCGCTGCACAATTCTAGCGGAGCGCTGCGGGCTTTCAGCTGCGGACCTCCAGTGTTCCGCTCATGTTTTCGTGGCCGTTGCCGCAG
This sequence comes from Ramlibacter agri, assembly GCF_012927085.1. NCBI lineage: Bacteria > Pseudomonadati > Pseudomonadota > Betaproteobacteria > Burkholderiales > Comamonadaceae > Ramlibacter > Ramlibacter agri. The sequence continues at coordinate 100,310 of NZ_JABBFX010000003.1, forward strand.
AACACGTCGCACAGGAAGGTGAACTGGCCGGTGCGCGTCGGCGTGAAGCGCAGTTGCGCCTCCTTGCCCGGGACGATGTCGGTGCGCACACCGAAATCCGGCAGGTTGAAACCCATCGGAACTTCGGGCGAGGTCAGTCGCAACAGCACCGGCACGCCGGCGCGCACGCGCAGGGTCTCGGGCTCGAACTGGAAGCGGCGGGCCACCACGTGCAGTTCCAGCACGCCATCGGATTGCGCCAGCGCGGCGGCCGGCAGGGCGAAGACGAGCGCGCGGCGCAGGGAGTCGACGGGCATCGCATCACCCCTGCGTCACGGGCCGTTCGGACAGCACGTAGCGCGCCTCGGCGGGCTCCGCCTCCACCTCGCGGAAGCCGAGTCCGCGATAGGGCTGCGACGGATCCCAGGCCACCGGCGTGCGCTTCGGTTGCGAACCCGGCGCCGGCAGCGGGAACATCAGCGACTTCGCCGAATGGTGGGCGATCGCGCCGGTCATGTGGTGGTTCTCCTGGTGGATGTGGCCATAGAACACGACCACGTTCGGATGCGCCTGCAGCAATTCCACGGCCTGCGCGCCGTCGCGCGTGGCCCAGTCCCATTGCGGATACAGGTCGAACAGCGGCCGGTGCGCGAACACCACGATGCGGGCGTCGCGCGGCTGCGCCTGCAGGTCGGCCTGCAGCCAGGCGAGCTGCTCCTCGCCCAGCTTCGCCGCCGGGTCGCTGACGTTGTCCAGCACGATGAAGTGCACGCCGCGGTGGTCGAACACGTAGTGCGTGGGGCCGAAGAACTCGCTGTAGGCCTTGCCCTGGTCCAGCGCGGCGTCGTGCTCGCCAGGGATGTAGCGGACCTCGCGCACCTTCAGCGCGCGGGCCTGCTGCTGGAATTCGGCCATGCGCTTGCGCCGCTCGCGCCCGTCTTCGGTGGTGTGGGTGAGGTCGCCGGTGAAGATGACGAAATCGGGCGGCTCGGGCAGCGCGTTCACCGCCGCGATCGCCTTGGGCAAGGTGCCCCGCGCGTCCGGGTTCTCCGGGCCTTCGAAGCCCCAGTGCGTGTCCGAGAGCTGGACGAAATAGAAGTCGTCCGCCGCCGCGTGCGCCGCGCCGGGCAGCGCCGACGAGAACACCGCGCCGCCGAAGGCGGCCAGTTGCAGGAATTGCCTGCGATCGAGGAAAGCCATGCTTGCTCCTTGGTGGGTCCGTGCTGGCAATACCGGCGCCGGCCCGCGCGCATTCCACAAGCCCTGTGGCGCGCGGGGACATCGGGAATAAACTGGCCCCGGCTCCGGTAAGGACCTCCGTGACGGACGAGACCGACCTGCGCCGCTTCGAGCGGCTTGCGCTGCCGCACCTGGATGCGGCCTGGAACCTCGCGCGCTGGCTCACGCGCGACGAGCAGGACGCGCAGGACGTGGTGCAGGAGGCGATGCTGCGCGCGCTGCGCTACTTCGCGTCCTTCCGCGGCGAGAACGCGCGGCCCTGGCTGCTGGCGATCGTCCGCAACACCTGCATGGCCTGGCTGAAGAACAACCGGCCGGCGCTGTTGCTGCCGCTGGACGACGACGATGAGGAAGGCCCGCAGCTGCCCGCGCCCGAACGCGACGAGCCGCACGTGGCCGCCGCCCTGCGCGACGAGCGCGCGCAGGTCAACCGCGCACTGGCTGCCTTGCCGGTGCACTACCGTGAGGTGCTGGTGCTGCGCGAACTGGAAGACCTGAGCTACAGGGACATCGCCACCATCGCGCAGGTGCCGGTGGGCACGGTGATGTCGCGGCTGGCGCGGGCCCGCGAGCAGCTGCGCGCGGCGCTGCAACCCGAGGCGCGGCCCGGCTTGCGGGCGGTGCCTCGGGCCGCCAACGGGGAGGGCCGGCGATGAGCATCGATCCGCGGCTGTTGAACGCCTTCGTCGACGGCGAGCTGGAGCTGGAGCGCCAGCTCGAGGTCGAGCGCGACGCCGACCCCGCCGTGCGGGCCGAAGTGGAGCGCTTGCGCGCTTTGCGCACGACGTTGCGCGAGCAGGCGAGCTATCACGCCGCGCCGGCCGCGCTGCGCGAGCAGGTGCAGGCCATGCTGCGCGCCGAGGCGCGTCCCGCCGCGCCGGTGGCGCCGCGCCGGCGCTGGGCCATCGCCTGGCCGTCCTTCGCCGCCGGCATGGCTGCGCTCGCGGTGGCGCTGGCGGCAGTGCAGTGGCTCCTGCTGCCCCAGCAGGACGTCTCCCGCATCCAGGACGAGGTGCTGGCCAGCCACGCGCGTGCCGTCGTGTCCGGACGGCTGGTCGACGTGGCCTCCTCGGACCACCACACCGTCAAGCCCTGGCTGTCCGGCCGGCTGGACTTCTCGCCGCCGGTGACGCCGCCGCCGGGCAGCGAACTGCTGGGCGCGCGGGTGGATTACATCGACGGCCGGCCGGTCGCCGTGCTGGTGCTGCGCCATGCGGGCCACGTCGCCGAGGCGTATGCCTGGCCGGTGGCCGGCGCGGACGAAGGCGTCACCTTGGCGCAGCAGCGCGGCTTCCAGCTGGCGCGCTGGACGGCGCACGGCATGCGGCATTGGCTGGTGTCGGACCTCAACCCGCAGGAGTTCGCCGCGCTGGTTCGCGATGTGCGCGCGGCAGACTAGACTGGGAGGATGCCGACCAAGACCTTCACCACGGGCCGGATCCGGAAGGCCGACTACGACCCGGCTTCGCGCCAGCTGGACCTGCACTGGGACAACCAGAGCGTGCTCGCGTACAAGCACGTGCCCGAGGAGGTGTTCCGCCGCCTGTGCGCCGCGCCGAATCCCACCACCTACTGGGAAGACCGGATCGCGGAGGAATACCCGAAGGCGCAGCCGCGCTCCTCGGGCAAGGGCTCCGGCGGCCCGACCTTGAAGGACCTGTTCGGCGGCGAGGACTGACGGCGCCGCATGCCCAGCCTCGAAGACCTCGACCGCACCGACCGCCGCATCCTGCAGCAGCTGCAGGAGGACGGCCGCATCTCCAACCTGAAGCTCGCCGAGGCGGTGGCGCTGTCACCCACGGCGGTGCTGGCGCGCGTGCAGCGGCTCACGCGCGACGGCTACATCCAGGGCTACGAAGCGCGGCTCGATCCCAAGCTGTTGGGCGCCGGCATGCTGGTGTTCGTGGAAGTGCTGCTCGATCGCACCACGCCCAACGTGTTCGACCAGTTCCGCGCCGCCGTGCAGGTGCATCCCGAGATCCTGGAATGCCACATGGTCGCGGGCGGCTTCGACTACCTGCTGAAGACGCGCGTGGCCGACATGGAGGCCTACCGCAATTTCGCCGGCACGGTGCTGTGGCAGCTGCCCGGCGTGCGCGAGACGCGCACCTATGCGGTGATGGAGGAGGTGAAGAACTCCACGCGCATTCCGATCCCGGGGGCTTGAGGGTTTACGGCTTCTTCTTCTTTTCCGACTTGTCCTTCGGCGGCAGGCCGGCCTTGCGGCGGATGTCGCGCAGCACGTGCTTGAAGATGTCCTTCACCCCCTCGCCGGAGCGCTGGCCGGGCAGGCGAGACTCCTGCCAACCCGACCCGGTGGAGTCCCCCGGGGGTTCCGGCTTCTTGTCTGTAGCCATGTGCGCGCTCCTCTGTACCGCACCAGTGTCGCACCGCTCCCCGGGAAATATGTAGGACTTTCGTGCAGCACCGTGCGGCCGCCGGGGCCATGCGGCCGTAGGAGCCGCGGCGGTGCACACTAGGCGCATGTCCAGACGATTGATCGCGGTCCTGTTGCTGGCGCTGGCCGGCTGCGCCAGCCTGCCGCCGCCCCCGCGCGAGCCGTCGCCCTGCGAGCTGGAGGGCGAGGCCTCCTACGCCTGCCAGGTCCAGCGCTACCAGGACGTCGACGCGAACTAGGGCCTCAGGCCCCCAGCCAGGACTGCCCGCAAACGCGCAGCACCTGTCCGTTGCAGCCCCGGGCTTCGGGGCGCGCAAGGAAGGCGATGGCCTCGGCCACGTCCGCGGGCCGGCCGCCCTGGCGCAGCGAATTCAGCCGCCGCCCGACCGTGCGCACCATGAAGGGAATGGCGTGCGTCATCGCGGTCTCGATGAAGCCGGGCGCGACGGCATTCACCGTGCTTCCGCGGGCCGCCAGCTGCTGGCCACGCGCGGCAACGTAGCCGACCAGCCCCGCCTTGCTGGCCGCGTAATTGGCCTGGCCGGCATTGCCGGCGATGCCGCTGATGGAGGCCAGGCAGATCTCGCGGGCGGCGGCGTTCAGCGCGCCGGCCGCGTCCAGCGCGGCGTCGATGGCGAGGATCGCGCGCAGGTTGAGGTCCAGCACCTGGTCCCATTCCTGCGCGGACATGCGGCCCAGGCTGCGGTCGCGCGTGATGCCGGCGTTGTGCACCAGGACGTCCGCGCCGCCTGCGCGCTGCACGGCTTGCGCGAGCTGCGCCGGCGCGCCGGGTGCGGTCAGGTCCAGGGGCAGGGCTTCGCCGCTGGTTTCCGCCGCCAGCGCGCGCAGGGCGGCGTCCGCTTGCGGCACGTCGACGCAGAGCACGCAGTCGCCTTCGGCCGCGAGCCTCCGCACGGTGGCGGCGCCGATGCCACCGGCCGCGCCGGTGACGACGGATATGCGGCGCGCAGGGCGCGCAGTGGCGCTCGCCGCCTGCCAGTGCAGCGCCTGGCCGCAGACATAGGCGGAGCGCTCGCTGCAGAAGAAGGCGAGCGGCGCATCGAGCGCGGCGCCCGGCTCCAGGTACAGGCAGTTGGCCGTCGCGCCGCGACGCCCCAGCTCCTTCGCCAGCGAGCGGGTGAAGCCTTCGACGGCCCGGGCGCAGGCGGCTGCTTGCGGCGAAGGCGGAACGCCCGCAGCCAGGAGCAGCACGCGGCCGCCGGCGCCGAGAAGACGCACTGCGGGATGCAGCGCGTCGTACAGCACGCGCAGCGCGGCTACGCTGTCGCAGCCGGACGTATCCAGCACCACAGCATCCAGCGGGCCCCGATCGACAAGCAGTCCGCCCTGGGCTCGCACGGCCTCGGCCAGCGCGCCCGGACCTTGCACGAGCACGCATCGCCCTGTCAGTTCATCCGGTGCATAGGCGCCAGTCCGGCGCGGCAGCACCGGAGCCCGATATTTGCTGAAAAGCATGGGCGCGGATCATAGGCCGCCCGGATGACAGCGCTTCAGGCCGCCTGGCGCGCGGCCTCCCGCTCCCGCAGGCGGAAGCGCTGGATCTTGCCGGTGGCCGTCTTGGGCAGTTCGGGCAGGAACTCGATCGCGCGCGGGTACTTGTAGGCCGCCAGCCGTTCCTTGACGAAGGCCTTCAGCTCCTCGGCGCTCGCCTCGCGCCCCTGCTTCAACACGACGAAGGCCTTGGTCTTGGTCAGGCCCTCGGCATCGGACACGCCGATCACCGCCGCTTCCAGCACGGCGGCGTGCTGCACCAGCGTCGCTTCCACCTCGAACGGGCTCACGTAGATGCCGCTCACCTTCAGCATGTCGTCGCTGCGGCCGCCGTAGGTGTAGCTGCCATCGGCGTTGCGCAGGTACTTGTCGCCGCTCTTGCACCAGGCGCCCTGGAAGGTGTCGCGCGACTTCGCGCGGTTGGACCAGTACATCAGCGCGCTGGAGGGACCCTGGATGTAGAGGTCGCCCGGTTCGCCATCGGGCACCGGCGCGCCGTCGTCGCCGCGCAACTCGATGCGGTAGCCGGGCACCGGCCAGCCGGTGCTGCCGTAGCGCACCTGCTCCGGCCGGTTCGAGAGGAAGACGTGCAGCATCTCGGTGGAGCCGATGCCGTCGACGATGTCGACGCCGAAGTGCGCCTTGAAGCGCTCGCCCAGTTCGGCCGGCAAGGCCTCGCCGGCGGAGGAGACCAGGCGTAGCGCCAGTTCCTTGCGCGCGGGCAAGCCAGGCGCGGCGAGCATGCCGGCGAAGCCGGTGGGCGCGCCGTAGAACACGGTGGGCTTGACGCCGCCGACCTCGCCGCGCAGGCGGCGGAACACCTCGTCGGGCGTGGGTCGCCCCGCCAGCAACAGCACCGTCGCGCCTGCCCACAGCGGGAAGGTCAGCGCGTTGCCCAGCCCGTAGGCGAAATAGAGCTTGGCCGCGGAGAAGCAGACGTCGGATTCGCGCAGCCCGAGCACGCCCTGGCCATAGAGTTCGGCGGTCCAGTACGGATTGCCGTGCGCGTGCACCGCACCCTTGGGTCGTCCGGTGGAACCGGAGGAGTAGAGCCAGAAGGCCGGGTCGTCCGCGCGCGTGGGCGCGGGTTGCGCCAAGGCCTCGCCGAGGAAATTTTCGAACTCCACTTCGCCGGCCTGCAGCGCGTCCGCAGGCTGGGAAACGACGATCGCCTGCAATTCGTGCGCGCCCTGGTCCATCGCCGCGCGCAGCGTGGGCAGCAGCGCGCCGGACACGAAGGCCGCCTGCGCGCGCGAGTGCTCCAGCATGTAAGCGTAGTCGTCCGCCGTCAGCAGCGTGTTGACCGCGACCGGCACCGCGCCCGCGTAGATCGCGCCGAGGAAGGCGACCGGCCATTCGTTGGCGTCGTGCATCAGCAGCAGCACGCGCTCCTCGCGCCGCACGCCGGCCGCGCGCAGGGCAGCCGCCAGCTGCCGCACCCGCTGCGCGAGTGCGCCGTAGGTCAGCGTGCCACGGTCATCGACGAAGGCCGTCTTGCCGGGCCGCGCGGCGTTGCGCTGCAGCAGGTCGGAGGCGAAGTTGTACAGCTCGGGCGGCGGGGCGACGGATTCTGCGGTCATGGGGTCTCCTCGGCCCGCTGCGCGGGCCCTTCTTCGATGGCGAAAGAAAAGGCGGCCCTCAGGCCGCCAGGTTCTGCAGGACGCCGGTGCTGGCCTGGACGGCCGCGCGCCGGTGGTAGAAGTTCAGCGCGCGCAGCCCGCCGAGTTCTTCGCCGCCGCCGGCGCGGCCGGGGCCGCCGTGCAGCGATTGCGGCATCACGTTGCCGTGGCCGGTCTGGGTCGCCGCGACGTCGGGGGAGATGACGTGCACGCGGCCATGGCTGTCGGCGAGTTCGAGTGCGGCGGCGGAGAGCGCGCCCGCATCGCTGCCGTACAAGGAGGCGACCAGTGAGCCCTGGCCGCGCCGCACCAGCGCGAATGCATGGGCGGCATCGCGATACGGCATCAGCGTCGCGACCGGGCCGAACACCTCCAGGTCGTGGACGACGGGGTTGCCATCCGGGTCACGCGCACCGAGCAAGGTCGGCGCCATGCAGCAGGCCACCGCGGGGTCCGCATCCACCAGCGCCTGCTGCGAGCCATCGTGCAGCACCTCGGTGTGCTGCTGCAATTCGGCCAGTCCGCCGCGCACGGCCGCCAGCTGCCCGCGGCTCACCAGCGCACCCATGCGCACCGTCTCGTTGCGCGGGTTGCCGACGGTGGTCTTGGCCAGGCGCGCCGCGATCGCTTGCGCGGCGGCGTCGTACAGGTCCGATGGCACGAAGGCGCGCCGGATCGCCGTGCACTTCTGCCCGGACTTCTGCGTCATCTCGCGCGCCACTTCCTTGACGAAGAGGTCGAGCGACTCGCTGCCCGCGTCCGGCAACAGCACCGCGCTGTTGATGCTGTCCGCCTCGATGTTCACCCGCACCGAGCCGCGCGCGACGGCCGGGTGCGAACGGATGATCGCGGCCGTCTCGGCGGAGCCGGTGAAGGATACGACGTCGAAGGGCTGCAGCTGGTCCATCAGCCCCGCCGACGAACCGCACACGACGGACAGGGCGCCCGGCGGCAGGATGCCCGCCTCCACCACGTCCTGCACCATGCGTTGCGTGAGCCAGGCCGTCGCGGTGGCGGGCTTCACGATCACCGGCACGCCCGAGAGCAGCGCCGGGCCGGCCTTCTCCCACAAGCCCCAGCTCGGGAAGTTGAAGGCATTGATGAACAGCGCCACGCCGCGCGTGGGCAGCAGCACGTGCTGCGACTGGAAGGCCGGGTCCTTGCCCAGCCGCACCATCTCGCCATCGAGCAGGTGCTTGCGCTCGCCCAGGCCTTCGCCGAGCTTGGCGTAAGTGCCCAGCGTGTAGATGCCTCCGTCCACATCGACGGCAGTGTCGTTCTTGACGGTGCCGCTGTTCGCGGTGGAGATTTCGTAGTAGCGATCGCGGTTCGCCTGTAGCACCTTGCCCACCGCTGCGAGCAGCGCGCCGCGCTGCGCGTACGTGAGCGCGCGCAGGGCCGGGCCGGCCTGTTCGCGGGCGAAGGCAAAGCCCGCGGCCAGGTCCAGTCCGGTCGCGTCCACGCGCGCGAGTTCGGTGCCCAGCACCGGATCGTGGAGAGCCGTGCCCGGCCCGGTGCCGGCCTGGGCGCGGCCGGAGAGATGGTTCAGGAGGAGTTCGCTCATGGTCGATGCAGTATGTTGCATCTGCACTTTAGCGGCGTCGCCCACCGGCCGTCAAGGGAACGGCCATTTTCCAGTATCGCCCCTGCGCGAAAGTCGGTCTTTGACTTGGCGCAAAAATGCACTATGATGCGCATCAAGCCAACCGGCTAGTGCAGTTTACTGCTTAAGGAGCCCACCCCGTGACCGCCTCTCCCCGTGTCGACTACCAGACCGAACCCTCCCGCTACAAGCACTGGAAGCTCAGCTTCGACGGCCCGGTGGCCACCTTGCGCGCCGACTTCGACGAGAACGGCGGCCTGCGTCCCGGCTACAAGCTCAAGCTCAATAGCTACGACCTGGGCGTCGACATCGAGCTGAACGATGCGATCAACCGCATCCGCTTCGAGCACCCCGAGGTGCGCAGCGTCATCGTGACCAGCGCCAAGGAGAAGGTGTTCTGCTCGGGCGCCAACATCTTCATGCTGGGCGTCTCCAGCCACGCGTGGAAGGTGAACTTCTGCAAGTTCACCAACGAGACGCGCAACGGCCTCGAAGATTCGTCCAAGTACAGTGGCTTGAAGTTCCTGGCGGCCGTGAACGGCGCCTGCGCCGGCGGCGGCTACGAGCTGGCGCTGGCCTGTGACGAGATCATCCTGGTCGACGACCGCAGCAGCGCCGTCAGCCTGCCGGAGGTTCCGCTGCTGGGCGTGCTGCCCGGCACCGGCGGCCTCACGCGCGTCACTGACAAGCGCCACGTGCGCCACGACCTGGCCGACATCTTCTGCACCGTCGCCGAAGGCGTGCGCGGGCAGAAGGCCAAGGACTGGCGCCTGGTCGATGACATCGCCAAGCCGGCGCAATTCGCCGCCCGGGTGCAGGAGCGCGCGCTGGAACTCGCTGCGCAAAGCGATCGTCCCGCCAAGGGCAAGGGCGTGGCGCTCACGCCGCTGCAATGCGAAGTGGAAGAGAACGCGCTGCGCTATCGCCACGTGACCGTCGACATCGACCGCGCCCGCCGCGTCGCCACCTTCACCGTGAAAGCCCCGCAAGGCGCGCAAGCCACTGACATTGCCGCCATCGAAGCGCAGGGCGCCGACTGGTACCCGCTGGCGCTGGGCCGCGAACTGGAAGATGCGATCCTGTCCATGCGCACCAACGAGCTCGACATCGGCCTGTGGCTGGTGAAGACGCAGGGTGACGCGAAGGACGTGCTGGAGATGGACCGCATCCTGGCCGTGAACCAGGGGCACTGGCTGGTGCGCGAAACCATCGGCCTGCTGCGCCGCACCTTCAGCCGCTTCGACGTCTCTTCGCGCAGCCTGTTCGCGCTGGTCGAACAAGGCTCCTGCTTTGCCGGCAGCTTCCTCGAGCTGGCGCTGGCCTGCGACCGCATCTATCACCTGGCGCTGCCCGATGATGAAGAAGCCGCGCCGAAGATCTCCGTTGGCGAACTGAACTTCGGCACCTTCCCGATGGCGACCGGCCAGTCGCGCCTGCAACGGCGCTTCTACGACGAGCAGCCGGCGCTGGAAGCCGTGCGCGCCAAGGTGGGGCAGGCGCTGGACGCCGACGCCGCCTTCGCGCTGGGCCTGGTCACCAGCAACCCCGACGACATCGACTGGGCCGACGAAACCCGCCTCGCCATCGAGGAGCGCGTGGCCATGAGCCCCGACGCGCTGACCGGCCTGGAGGCCAACCTGCGCTTCAACGGCCCGGAAAACATGTTCACCCGCATCTTCGGCCGGCTCACGGCCTGGCAGAACTGGATCTTCCAGCGCCCCAACGCCGTCGGCGACAAGGGCGCCCTGAAGGTCTACGGCAAGGGCGAGCGCGCCGCTTTCGATTTCAACCGCGTCTGAGGAAGAGAACAGCCATGAGCAGCATCGACTACAGCGAGAAGATCCCCAACAACGTCAACCTGGGCGACGACCGCACGCTCAAGCGCGCGCTGGAGCAGTGGCAGCCCAACTTCCTGGGCTGGTGGGACGACATGGGCCCCGAGGGCTCGCAGAACTTCGACGTGTACCTGCGCACCGCGATCAGCGTGGACCCGCAGGGCTGGGCGCAGTTCGGCCACGTGAAGATGCCGGACTACCGCTGGGGCATCTTCCTGAACCCCGGCGACGCCGAGCGCAAGATCCACTTCGGCGACCACAAGGGCGAAGCGGCCTGGCAGGACGTGCCCGGCGAATACCGCGCCAACCTGCGCCGCATCATCGTCACGCAGGGCGACACCGAACCGGCTTCCGTGGAGCAGCAGCGCCACCTGGGCCTGACCGCGCCCAGCCTGTACGACCTGCGCAACCTGTTCCAGGTGAACGTGGAAGAAGGCCGCCACCTGTGGGCCATGGTCTACCTGCTGCACAAGTACTTCGGCCGCGACGGCCGCGAGGAAGGCGAAGCGCTGCTGGAGCGCCGCAGCGGCAACCAGGACAACCCGCGCATCCTGCAGGCCTTCAACGAGAAGACGCCGGACTGGCTGTCCTTCTTCATGTTCACCTACTTCACCGACCGCGACGGCAAGTTCCAGCTGGCCGCGCTGGCGGAAAGCGCCTTCGACCCGCTGGCGCGCACCACCAAGTTCATGCTGACCGAGGAAGCGCACCACATGTTCGTGGGCGAGTCGGGCGTCAGCCGCGTCATCCAGCGCACCTGCCAGGTGATGAACGAGCTGAAGACCGACGACCCGAAGAAGCTGCGCGAAGCGGGCGTCATTGACCTGCCCACCCTGCAGCGCTACCTGAACTTCCACTTCAGCGTCACCATCGACCTGTTCGGCGCCGACGAATCCAGCAACGCGGCCACCTTCTATTCGACCGGCCTCAAGGGCCGCTACGAGGAAGGCAAGCGGACCGACGACCACCAGCTGAAGGGCGAGAGCTACCGCATCCTGCAGGCCGTCAATGGCGACCTGGCGCAGAAGGAAGTGCCGATGCTCAATGCGCTGAACGAGGTGCTGCGCGACGACTACATCAAGGACAGCGTGGGCGGCGTCGAGCGCTGGAACAAGGTGATCGAGAAGGCCGGCATCCCCTTCCGGCTGAAGGTGCCGCACAAGGCTTTCCACCGCAACATCGGCGGCCTCGCGGGCCTGAAGGTTTCGCCCGAAGGCCGGGTGGTGAGCGAAGCCGAATGGAACGCCAAGGTGGGCGAATGGCTGCCCACGGCGGAGGACCGCGCCTTCGTCACCAGCCTGATGGGCCGCGTCGCCGAGCCGGGCAAGTTCGCCAACTGGATCGCGCCGCCGCCGGTGGGCATCAACCGCCAGCCCATCGACTTCGAATACGTGCGTTTCGCCTGAGGTTGCCATGGACGCGTCCGACGTCATCTTCATCCAGCAGCACCTGATCGACCCCGAGATCTGCATCCGCTGCAACACCTGCGAGGCAACCTGCCCGGTGCAGGCGATCACGCACGACTCGATGAACTACGTGGTGGACGCGGCCAAGTGCAACCAGTGCATGGCCTGCGTGCCGCCTTGCCCCACCGGCAGCATCGACAACTGGCGCACCGTTCCCCGCGTGAAGGCCTATTCGATCGAGGCGCAGTTCGGCTGGGACTCGCTGCCGGAGGCGCTGAGCGAAGCGCAGTTGGCGGAAGCGGCGGGTGGCGTCGAGGTCGCGCAGATCCCGCCGCAGGTGGCGGTGCCCGCGCCTGCCGGCGGCATGCCAGGCGCCAACGTGTTCCGCAGCGGCGACTGGGGCGCGGCGATCCCGCCCTGGTCCGCAGCCCACGCGTACACCAACCTGTACGGGCCCAAGGCGGCGGTGAAGACGCTCACGGCCACCGTCACCGGCAACGTGCGCGTGACGGCGGTCGGCAAGGACTACGACACGCACCACATCGTGCTGGACTTCGGCGCCACGCCGTTTCCGGTGCTCGAAGGGCAGAGCATCGCCATCGTGCCGCCCGGCGTGGACGCGCAGGGCCGGGCGCACCATCCGCGCCAGTACAGCATCGCCAGCGCCCGTAACGGCGAGCGGCCCGGCTACAACAACGTCTCGCTGACGATCAAGCGTGTACTGGAGGACCACGAAGGCCGGCCGGTGCGCGGCGTCGCCAGCAACTACATGTGCGACCTGTTGGTGGGCGACAAGGTGGAAGTGATCGGGCCGTTCGGCGCCAGCTTCCTGATGCCGAACCACCCGCGCAGCCACATCGTGATGATCTGCACCGGCACCGGCAGCGCGCCGATGCGCGCGATGACCGAGTGGCGCCGGCGCCTGCGCAAGTCCGGCAAGTTCGAGGGCGGCAAGCTGATGCTGTTCTTCGGCGCGCGCAGCGCCGAGGAGCTGCCCTACTTCGGGCCGCTGCAGAAGCTGCCCAAGGACTTCATCGACATCAACTTCGCGTTCAGCCGGCAGGCGGAGCAGCCGAAGCGCTACGTGCAGGACCTGATGCGCGAGCGCAGCGCGGACCTCGCGCAGCTGCTGGCGGATCCGCACGCCTTCTTCTATGTGTGCGGCCTGAAGGCGATGGAGGAGGGCGTGGTGTTGGCGCTGCGCGACGTGGCGCAGCAGGTGGGGCTGGATTGGGAGACGGTCGGCGCAGCCTTGAAGCGGGAAGGGCGGCTGCACCTGGAGACGTACTGACGCATGGGCGGCGTCAATACCACCTATTCACCGAATTCGTAGCTCGCTCCCGAGGCGCTCCCTACATTCCGTAACAAGAAACGGAGGTGGGGATGTCGCTGGGACTGAAGCGCCGCATGGCGCTGGCCTTCACTGCGCTGGTGCTGCTGATGCTGGCGATCACCGCCGTCGGCTGGTGGCAGACGCGCGGCCTGGGCACGCAGCTCGAACGCGTGGTGGAGGGCCATAACCGGCGCGCCGAACTCGCGCACCGGCTGGAAGCCGCGCAGTTGGATTGGACCGGCCAGCTGCACGCCACCATTGCCTACACCGAAGCCGAAGACCTGAAGGCGCAGGAAGCCCAGGTCCGCAAGGCCCGCAGCCGCTACCTGGCCGCCGAAGACGCGCTGGCTGCCGCCCTGAAGGACTCCAGCGACGAAGCCCTGCGCCAGCGGATCGAACGCATCCGCGCCAAGCGCCAGGCGGTGGAAACGCCGCTGGACCTGGTGCTGCGCAATGCCTTGAACGGTTCCGGCGCCGAGACCTCCCTCATCATGCTCGGCCCCACCGAGCGCGGCGAGCAGGAGTGGCAGCAGGAGATCGCCGGCATCGTCGCCGCCGCCGTGCAGGCCAACGAGGCCGAGTACCACGCCGCGCGTGAAAGGCAGGCCTGGACCGAGCGCCTGTTCCTGCTGCTGTCCGCGGGCGCAAGCTTGCTTGCGGCGGCCATGGCTGTCGGCCTCACGCGCAGCGTCACGCAACCCGTGGATGCAGCCATGCACGTGGCCGAACGCATCGCCGACGGCGACCTCGGCGTGGAAGTCGACACGGACTACCGCCACGAATTCGGAAGACTCTTCGCCGCCATCGCCACCATGCAGCAACGCCTGCGCGAGACGGTGCGCGGCCTGCAATCCAGCGCCGCCGCCATCGACAGCGCCAGTGCGGGCATAGGCGCGGGCAGCCGCGACCTCTCGGCCCGCACGGAGTCGACCGCGGCGCAGTTGCAGCAGACGACCGCCGCCATCCGCGAACTCACCGATGCCTTGCTGGAATGGACGCGTGGCGCGCAGCAGGCCGGTATCGTCGCGGAGACGGCGCGCACCGAAGTCCAGTCCGGGCACGCGGCCATCACGCAGATCGGCGAGCGCATGCAGGGCATCGCCGCGATGTCGGGCCGCATCGAGGAGATCGTCGGCGTCATCGACGGAATCGCCTTCCAGACCAGCGTGCTGGCGCTCAATGCTTCGGTGGAAGCCGCGCGCGCCGGCGCGCAGGGCCGCGGCTTCGGCGTCGTCGCCACCGAGGTGCGCAGCCTGGCGCAGCGCGCGGCCGGCGCGGCCAGGCAGATCCGCGACATCAGCCACGACGTGGTGCGCAACCTGGCCGAAGCGAACCGCAGCGTCAGCGATGCGGGCCTCACCGTCACGCGCGTGGTCGAAGCGGCCGGCGAGGCCGCGCGCCTGGTCGACGGCATCGCGCAGTCCGCGCAACAGCAGCGCGGCACGGTGCTGGAAACCGGCAAGGCGATCGCGGGCCTGGACGACGCGACGCAGCAGAACGCGGTGCTCGCGGAAGAACTGGCCGCTTCCACCGAAGCGCTGGAGCAGCACGCGCGGCACCTCAGCGAGGCGCTGCGCGGCTTCCGCCTGGCCGCCGCCGCGGCGGACGGCACGTATCAGGCCGCGGACCTGGTTCCCGCGCTGGCCTGACCGGGCGCGCCCAGCGCCGCATCCATGTCGGCCACGGCGGCCAGGAACACCTCGCGCAGCCACGACAGGCCGGGGTCCTTGGAGCGGTACTTGTGCCACTGCATGGACTGCTTCATCTCGGGGAAGGCCAGCGGCGGGACGTGCACGGTGACGGGCAGGTAGCGCGCCGCCAGCTGGGCGAGCCGCGAGTGCACGGTGGCGATGCGGTCGGTGCCCACCACCAGCGCGGGCGCGGACGCGAAGCTGTAGGTCGTGACTTCGTCGCGCCGCGTCAGGCCGTAGCGCTGCACCACCCAGCCCTCGAAGGAGACCGGCTGCGACACCGCGGGCCGCATCGACACATGGCCCGCGCTCGCGTACTGCTCGAAGGTCAGCGGCTCGCGGCCGAAGCGGCCGCCGCTCCACACCACGCAGCTGAAGCCCTCGGTGAACAGCGTCTCCACCGGGTGGCTGGCGGAGCAGTAGTCCACCGGCATCACCAGCAGGTCCACCTCGCCGCGCTCCAGCGAGCGCGCGGGATCGTCGGTCTGCGGCAGCAGCGAGAAGCGCACCTTCGGCGCCTCGGCATGCACGCGGGCCAGCACGTGCGGCATCAGCGTGCTGAGCGTGAAGTCGGAAACGAACACGCGGAACTCGCGGTCGGCGCTGGCGGGCACGAACTCGGGTTGCGCGGCGATCGAGGTGTCCACGCGCAGCAGCACGTCGTGCACCGCGTCGCGCAACAGCTCCGCCCGCGGTGTCAGTTCCATGCGCCGGCCCACCTGCACCAGCAGTTCGTCGTCGAAGTATTCGCGCAGGCGCGCGAGCGCATTGCTCATGGCCGACTGGCTCATGTGCAGCTTCTCGGCGGCGCGGCTGATGCTCGTCTCCGACAGCATCGCGTCGAGCGCGACGAGCAGGTTGAGATCCAGTTTGTTGAAGCGCATTGCGCGCGATGGTAAGGCGCGCTTCATCGCCTAGGGTTAACCCGCGAAGTATTTGCGGGGCCGATGCCTCCGATGGATACAAACAATTTTTCAAAGGTCCCACGCATTCCTATCCTCGCGGCACTTTCAAGAAGAAGGACGCGGAGACATGCAGGTGCGATCGGTCGCTGTGATCGGAGCGGGCTTGGCCGGACTGGCGTGCGCGCTGGCGGCCGCGCGCGCCGGTGCGAGCGTAGCCCTGCTCGAAGCGCGTACCGCAGCCAGCGGCTTGCCCGCCCATGTCGACGTCGTTCCGAACATGCTGCGCGACCTCGTGCGCCTCGGCGTTGGCGAGGACTGCATCCGCGCCGGCTTCGCCTATCGCCGCAGCAGCGCGATCGGGCAACGCGGCCAGCCGCTGTATGCCGTCGATGCCGAACGCCTCGCCGGTCCGCGCTATCCAGCCGCCATCGGCATCACGCATGCGGAGTTGCACCGGGTGTTGGCCGCAGCTGCGCTCGAAGCCGGCGTGCGCCTGCACGTGGGCACGCCGGTCGAAGGCGTTGCGGACGACGGCGCCGCGCTGCTGCAACTTGCCAACGGTGAGCAGCTGCGCGCCGACCTCGCGGTCCTGGCCTGCGGCGCGCACAGTCGCCTGCGCGAACGCGTGTTCCGCGAGCCGCCGCTCGCGGCCAGCGGCGCCGAGTGGATCTACTTCCTGGCGCCCCGCCCCGCGGGCCTCGACGACGCGCTGCATGCCGGCACGGCCACCGGCGACAAGGCGCACGTCGTCCCCGTGAGCGGCGCCTTCGCCGGCGTGCGGTTGTCGGCGCGCCATGCGCCCGCGGATCTCGGTGCTGCCGCCGCCCGCCAGTTGCTCGCGCGCTTCCCCGGCCCGGTGGGCGCGCTCGCCGCGGACGTGCCCGAGGACCAGCCCATTGCGCGCCGCGTCGCCAGCCCTGGCCTGCTGCGCCAGCCCTGGGCGCGCGGCTGCGTGCTGGCCGCCGGCGATTGCGCCCACGCCTTCCCGCCGCACTTCGGCCAGTCGGCCGCGCAGGCGGTGGAGGACGCCGTGGTGCTCGGCGAACTGTTGTCCCGGCCCGAGCCCAACCTGCCCGAAGCCTGGCTGCAACGCCGCAGCGCGCGCGTGCAGCAGGTGATGGCCATCGCCTTGCAGGCGGCGCGCTGGGACGCCGCCCCCGACAGCGACACCGATTTGCTGCAGCTGGCCCGCGCGCTCGACCAGGTCGTGCGGCAACCGGCATGAAAACGATCCACCACGAGAACGAAGAGGAGAACATCTTGATCGCGACCCATCGCTCCCCCGCGCTGCCGCGGCGCTCCCTGCTCGCAGCCGCCGCGCTGCTGGCCTGCACCGGCAGCCATGCCTTCGAATTCGACACCGGCAATCCCGAGCTCAAGATCCGCTGGGACAACTCGGTGAAGTACAGCGCCGCCTTCCGCGTGGGCGACCGCTCGCCGGGCCTGTCGCAGACGGCCTTCGGCCCCGGCGGCATCGTCGGCCCGAACAACATCAACCAGGACGACGGCGACAACAACTTCGGCAAGGGCCTGGTGTCGAACCGCCTGGACCTGCTCAGCGAGCTGGACATGTCGTGGCGCAACTGGGGTGCGCGCGTCAGCGGCGCCGGCTGGTACGACTCGGTCTACAACGGCAGCACGCACAACACCAGCGGCACCTCCAACCACAACCCGGCCAGCGAATTCCCCGGCGACACGCGCAAGCTGATGGGCCGCGACGCGGAGATCCTGGACGCCTTCGTGTTCGGCAAGTTCGACCTGGCCGAACGCCCGGCCTCCTTCCGCCTCGGCCGCCACACGCTGCTGTGGGGCGAGAGCCTGTTCTTCGGCGCCAACGGCATCGCCGGTGGCCAGGCGCCGGTGGACCTGATCAAGCTGCTGTCGGTGCCGAACTCCACCTTCAAGGAGATCGCGATGCCCACCGGCAAGGTGTCCGGGCAGATGCAGGTGAGCGACGCGGTCACGCTGGGCGGCTACTACGGCTACGAATGGCAGGCGACGCGGCTGATCCCGGCAGGCGCCTATCTCTCCACCAGCGACTCGATGGGTCCGGGCGCCGAGCGCATCAACGCCGGGGCGACCGGCACCTTCCAGCGCACGCCGGACCAGGAGCCGCCGAACAGCGGCCAGTACGGCCTGCAGATGCGCTACCGCGCCGACGCCATCGACACCGACTTCGGCCTGTACGCGATCCGCTTCCACGCGACCTCGCCCAGCAACATCTACACGACGCTGACGGGCTTCCCGCCCGCGCTCAGCGCGTCCACCTACCGCTGGGTGTACGGCGAGGGCATCCGCGCCTATGGCGCGAGCTTCGCCAAGTCGATCAACGAATGGGGCCTGGCCGGCGAAGTGTCGGTCCGCGACAACCAGCCGCTCTCCAGTTCGGGCGCCACCATCCTGCCGAACATCGGCGTGGGCACGACCTTCGACAACAACGGCAACCCCGGCTACGCGGTGGGCCGCACGGGCCACGCGCAATTCTCCTGGCTCGCCAGCCTGGGCCCGAACTTCCTGGCGCGCGAGTCCAGCTTCCTCGGCGAATTCGCCTGGAACACCCGCCTGAAAGTCACCAAGGGCGAGCAGTTCCTCAACCCCAACGCGACCCGCTCGGCCTGGGCCATGCGCACCGTGTATGCGCCGACCTACCGGCAGGCCATGGCCGGCTGGGACATCACGCCCAGCGTCGGCGTGGGCTACACCTACGGCCGCTCCTCGGCCCTGGGCCCGGGCTTCGGCCCCGACAAGGGCGGCGACATGAACTTCGGCGTGAGCGGCGTGTACCTGACGCGCTGGACCTTGTCGCTGAACTACGTGCACTACTACGGCGCCGAGGGCTCGACCCTGGACAACAACAACAACGCGCAGTTCAAGCAATCCCTGAAGGATCGCGACTACGTCTCGGTCTCGCTGCGCACCACCTTCTGATTTCCACGGAGACAAATGCCATGAACCTGCGCCACATCGCGCAACTCACGCTGCTCGCCGCGGTCGCCGCCTCCTTCGGCGCGCAGGCCGGCGTCGGCGCCGACGAAGCCGCCAAGCTGAAGACGACGCTCACGCCGCTGGGCGGCGACAAGGCCGCCAGCAAGGACGGCGGCATCCCTGCCTGGACCGGCGGCTACACGCAGGCCATTCCCGGCGACAAGCCGGGCGGCCGTCGCGGCGACCCTTTCAAGAGCGAGAAGCCGCTCTACACCGTCACCGCCGCCAACATGGCGCAGTACGCCGACAAGCTCACCGACGGCGTGAAGGCGATGCTGGCGAAGTATCCCAACACGTACAAGCTGGACGTGTACCCGACGCACCGCACCGCCGTGGCCCCGCAATGGGTGTACGACAACACCTTCAAGAACGCCACGCGCGCGCGCCTGGACGGCAACATCCCGGTGGACGCCTATGGCGGCATTCCCTTCCCGCTGCCGAAGAACGGGCTGGAAGCCATCTGGAACCACAAGCTGGCGTGGCGCGGCGCTTCGTGGGAAGCGGACTTCAACCAGTACCAGATCACGTCCGATGGCAAGACGGTCCTCACCACCAGCGGCAACATCAAGCAGACCATGCCGTACTACTACGAGGACGGCAGCCCGGAGAAATTCGCCGGCTACTTCTGGACGGTGAACCTGGTGAACGACGGCCCGCCCATCCGCGCCGGCGAGATGATCGTCGGCCGCGAGAACATGGATTCCGCCAAGAGCTCGGCCTACGTGTACCTCACGGGCCAGCGCCGCGTGCGCAAGCTGCCCAATGCCTGCTGCGACACGCCGACGCCCGCGAGCGCGGGCCTGATGTCCTTCGACGAGCTGAGCGTGTTCTCCGGCAAGACCGACCTGTTCGACTGGAAGCTGGTGGGCAAGAAGGAGATGCTGGTTCCCTACAACGAGAACCGCTTCCTGCAGGCCAGGGACGCCGACATCATCAAGGGCCAGCACCTGAACCCCGAGCACGTGCGCTGGGAACTGCACCGCGTGTGGGTGGTGGAAGCGGACCTGAAGCCGGGCCAGCGCCACCAGGCGCCCAAGGGCAAGTACTACCTGGACGAGGACACCTGGCAAGCGATGCTGGGTGACCGCTGGGACGCCAACGGCCAGTTGTGGAAGACCTTCTGGGGCTTCAACTACGTGATGCCGGACTTCCCCGGCGCGGTGCAGCAGACCTTCGGCTTCTATGACCTGCTCTCGGGCCAGGCCTACGTGTCGAACGTGCTGAACGACAAGTCCTACCACCACAAGGCGACGCCGCGCTGGCCGGACAACATCTTCACCGGCGAAGGCCTCGCGGCCCAGGGCGTGCGCTGAAGGGACGGGACGTGCTGCGATTCGCTTCCTGCCTGCTGGCCGCCTGCGCGGCCCTGGGTGCGGCCCGCGCCGCGCCCGTGGTCGACGCACTGGACCGGCCCGCGCTGATGGTGCGCGAGCCGGCCCGCGCGGTGCTGCTGGCTTCCGCCCGCTGCGGCGAGCGCGTCGTCGCCGTCGGCGAGCGCGGCATCGTCGTCACCTCCGACGATGCCGGCCGCTCGTGGCGGCAGGCGCGCGTGCCGGTGTCGGTGACCTTGACCGCGGTGCGTTGCGCCGACGCGCACACGGCTTACGCCGCCGGCCATGGCGGCGTGGTGCTGGCCAGCACCGATGGCGGCCTCACCTGGGCGAAGCGCCTGGACGGCCGCCGCGCGGCGCAGCTGGCGCTGGACGCGGCACGTTCAGGCGGCGACGCCCGCGCAGTGCAGGACGCGCAGCGGCTCGTGGCCGACGGTCCCGACAAGCCCTTCCTGGACCTGCACTTCTTCGACGCGCGCCACGGCCTGGTCGTCGGCGCCTACGGCCTGGCCTTCGCCACCGAAGACGGCGGCCAGACCTGGCAGCCGTGGATGCAGCGCCTGCCCAATCCCAAGGGCAACCACTTCTATGCGCTGCGCGTGCAGGGCGACACCTTGCTGCTCGCCGGCGAGCAGGGCCTGGTGCTGCTGTCAACGGACGCCGGCCGCAGCTTCCGCAAGCTGGAGCTGCCTTACCAGGGCAGCTTCTTCACCGCCGAACTGGCGGGCCGGGACATGATCGTCGCCGGCCTGCGCGGCAACGCCTGGCGCAGCAGCGATGGCGGGGCGAACTGGGCCCAGCTCGCTGCGCCGTCGCCGGTGTCCTTTACTGCGTCGACCGTGCTGCCCGGCGACGGCGTGCTGCTGGCCAACCAGGCCGGCGAGCTGCTGCGCGTCGACGGCTCTTCCTTGACTCCGGTGCAGCTGCCCGCGCTGCCGCCGCTGAACGCGCTGCAAGCACTGGGCGCCCATGCCCTTCTTGCCCTGGGTGTCCAGGGCGCCATCCCTGTTCCGCTTCCGTGATGCAAACCTTCGATCCGCGCTCGGGCTCCACCGTCGAACGCGCCCTGTTCAACCACCGCCGCATCGTGCTGCTGCTGTGCGCGCTGGTGACGCTGCTGCTCGGATGGCAAGCCACGCGCCTGCAGCTGAACGCCAGCTTCGAGAAGACCATTCCCGCCCACCACCCGTACATCCGCAACTTCCTGGGCTACCAGAAGGAGCTGAGCGGGCTGGGCAACGCGGTGCGCATCGCCGTCGCCCCGCGCCAGGGGACGATCTACGACGCGCGCTACCTGGAGACGCTGCGCAAGATCAGCGACGAGGTCTTCCTGGTGCCCGGTGTCGACCGCATGCGCATGAAGTCGCTGTGGACGCCGTCCACGCGCTGGGTGGGCGTGACGGAAGAGGGCCTGGAAGGCGGCCCGGTCATTCCCGACCAATACGACGGTGGGCCCGGCAGCCTGCAGAAGCTGGCGGCCAACGTCGCGCGCTCGGGTGAGATCGGCCAGCTGGTGGCGCGCGACGCCACCTCCACGGTCATCTTCGTGCCGCTGCTGCCGACCGACCCGCAGGGCAAGGCACTGGATTACCGCGCGCTGTCGGATCGCCTCGATGCGATCCGCGCCAAGTACGAAGCGCAGGGTGTGGACATCCACGTGACCGGCTTCGCCAAGATCATGGGCGACCTCATCGACGGCGTGCGCGCGGTGCTGGCCTTCTTCGCCATCGCGGTGGCCATCGCCGCGGCCATGGTGTTCTGGTACACGCGCTGCATCCGCTCCACCTTGCTGGTGGTCGCCGCATCGCTCGTCGCCGTGGTCTGGCAGCTGGGCTTGCTGCCCACGCTGGGCTACGCGCTGGACCCGTATTCGATCCTGGTGCCCTTCCTGGTGTTCGCCATCGGCATGAGCCATGGCGCGCAGAAGATGAACGGCATCATGCAGGACATCGGCCGCGGCGCCGACAAGCTGGTCGCTGCGCGCCTGACCTTCCGCCGCCTGTTCCTGGCCGGCCTGACGGCGCTGCTGGCGGATGCGGTCGGCTTTGCGGTGCTGCTGGTGATCGACATCCAGGTGATCCGCGAGCTGGCCATCGCCGCTTCGATGGGCGTCGCCGCGCTGATCTTCACCAACCTGATCCTGCTGCCGGTGCTGCTGTCGTACACCGGCGTGAGCGCCAAGGCCGCGGCACGCAGCCTGCGGGCGGAAGCCGCCGAAGCCGCGGGGGCCGACCGGCATCCGCTGTGGGCGGCGCTGGACCGCTTCACGCGCAAGCCCTGGGCGACGTTCGCGGTCGTGGCCGCCGTCGCTCTCGGCGCGCTGGGCCTGGCCGTGAGCAGCCAGCTGAAGATCGGCGACCTGGACCCGGGCGCGCCGGAGCTGCGCCCGGACAGCCGCTACAACCGCGACGCTGCGTTCATGACCGCGAGCTACGGCGCCTCCAGCGACGTGCTGGCGGTGATGGTGAAGACGCCGGACGGCCAGTGCGCGCGCTACGACACCTTGAAGCGCATCGACGCGCTGGAGTGGGAACTGCGCCAGCTCGATGGCGTGGAGACCACCAATGCGCTGCCACTGCTGTCGCGCCGCGTGCTGTCCGGCCTGAACGAGGCCAACCCGAAGTGGTACGAGTTCCTCCCCAACCAGGAGATGCTGAACACCATCACGGCGGGCGCGCCGCGCGGCCTCTACAACGAGACCTGCGGCCTGCTGACGGTATACGTCTACCTGAAGGACCACAAGGCCGACACCCTGGCCCGCGTGGTGACGCACGTGGAAGGCTTCGCCCGCGAGAACGACACGGCCGACGTCCAGTTCCTGCTCGCCGCGGGTTCCGCCGGCATCGAGGCCGCCACCAACATCGTCGTCCGTGACGCCTGGCGGCAGATGCTGCTGCTGGTCTACGCCGCGGTCGTGGCGCTGTGCTTCATCACCTTCCGCTCCTGGCGCGCCGTGGTCGTCGCGGTCGTGCCGCTGGTGCTGACCTCGGTGCTGGCCGAAGCGCTGATGGTGGTGCTGGGCATAGGCGTGAAGGTGGCGACCCTGCCGGTGATCGCGCTGGGTGTCGGCATCGGCGTCGACTACGCGCTCTACATCCTGTCGGTGACGCTGGCGCAGATGCGCGAGGGCAAGAGCCTGTCGGAAGCCTACTACCGCGCCCTGCTGTTCACGGGCAAGGTCGTGATGCTGACCGGCATCACCCTGGCCATCGGCGTCGTCACCTGGGTGGCGAGCCCCATCAAGTTCCAGGCCGACATGGGCGTGCTGCTGGCCTTCATGTTCCTCTGGAACATGCTGGGCGCACTGGTGCTGCTGCCGGCGCTGGGGCATTTCCTGCTGCGGCCGAAGGCACGCAGCGTGACCGTTGCCGCGCCCGCATCCGGCGCGGAGGTGCTTGCCAAATGAAAGCCCTGTTCTCCCTTCTCCTCGCCCTTGGCCTCGCTACGACGGCCGCCGCCGAAACGCGGGTCGTCACGCTCGGCACGCAAGGTGGCCCACTGCCGTCGGCGACGCGGGCGCAGCCCGCCAACGCGCTCGTCGTCAACGGCCGCATCTACCTGGTCGACGCCGGCAACGGCGTGGCCCACCAGCTGGTGGCGGCCGGCCTGGACCACCGCAAGGTGGACCGCATCTTCATCACGCACAACCACGACGACCACAACGCCGATTGGGGCACCTTGCTGGGCCTGCAGTGGAGCACGGGCCGGCGCGCCGACACGCACGTCTACGGGCCGGCCGGCACCGAGGCCATGCTGCAGGGCTTCATCCAGTACTTCACGCCCAACATGCGCATCCGCATGGCCGATAGTCCCGGCTACCCGGCGCCGCAGAAGACCTGGCACGCGCACGACATCACCGGCTCGGGCAAGGTCTACCAGGACGACCTGGTCACGGTCACGGCCATGGAGAACTGCCACTACGCGCCCGGCCGTGAAGGCGCGGACAAGTCTTTTTCCTACCGCTTCCAGACGCCGGACGAAGTGGTCGTGTTCGGCGGCGACACCGGCAAGTGCCCGCAGCTGGTGGACTTCGTCCGTGGCGCCGACCTGCTGGTGCACGAGGTCATAGCCCTGCCGCTGATCGAGCAGGCCATGCGGCGCGAGCTGCCGCCGCAGATCGCCGAAGGCCTGATGCGCCACATGCGCGACGAGCACACCACCGCCGAAGATGTCGGCCGGCTGGCAGCCGCCGCGCAGGTGAAGAAGGTCGTCCTCACCCACGTGATCCCGGGCCGCGACGAGCCCGACGCGACCTACCTGGACGCGGTGAAGAAGCACTACGACGGCCCGGCCGTCGTGGCCCGCGACCTGATGGCGTTCTGAGGATCACCGTGCAAGACAGCAAGATCCTCGTCATCGCCGGCCGCATCCTGATCGCCGCACTGTTCCTGCCGGCGGCGCTGGGCAAGCTCGCCAACTTCGCGGGCACCACAGGAATGATCGCCAGCAAGGGCCTGCCCCTGCCGGCCGTGGCCGCCGCGCTGGTGATCGCACTGGAGCTGGGCGCCTCGCTCTCCCTGCTGGCCGGCTTCCGCACGCGCTGGGCCGCGATTGCGCTCGCCCTCTTCACCGTCGCCGCCGGCCTGTTGTTCCACGACTTCTGGGCCGCGCCCGCCGCAGCCGCCATGGGCCAGCAGCAGGCCTTCTTCAAGAACCTCGGCATCGCCGGCGGCCTGCTGCTGTTCGCGGCGCTCGGCCCCGGCCCGCTCACCCTCGATTCCCGCAAGGCAAGCTAATGTTCAAGTACTTCCCCACCAACTACGTCTGGAATCTCTCTGTCGACCTCGCCATCGAGATGGGCGCGCGCATCGGCGAGATCGAGGAGATGTGCGCCCCGTTGCAGGACGCCGCCAGGCAGCCCGATGCCGCTGGGACGCGGGCCTTCCGCGAGACCTGGCAGAAGATGGCCGACAAGCTGTGCGGCATGGCCGAAGAGGACGAAGCGCGCGGCCGCCTGCTGTCCGCCGGCGAGAAGTACGGCCGCGCCGCCGCCTACCTGATCACCTGCGAACGCCTGCAAGGCCACAACTCGCCGGGGCGGCTGGAGCTGTACCAGCGCATGCTGGAGGTCTATGCCCGCGGCGTGAAGCTGGCGCGCGAAAACTGCGTGCGCGTCGAGATCCCCTACGAAGGCAGGCACCTGTCCGCGCTCTACACGCGCGCCGAAGGCGTGCAGGGCCGGGCGCCCATCCTCGTGCAGGTCAACGGCCTGGATTCCTGCAAGGAGATGAAGCAGCGCGTGGGACTGCCCGCGTGGCTGGCGAAGCGGGGCGTCTCGTCGCTGGTCGTGGACCAGCCAGGCACGGGCGAGGCGCTCCGCTTGCACGGCATGCCGGCGCGCTACGACACCGAACACTGGGCCAGTCGCGTGGTCGACTGGCTGGAGACGCGTGACGACGTCGATGCCAAGCGGATCGGGCTGGAAGGCGTGTCACTCGGGGGCTACTACTGCCCGCGCGCCGTGGCCTTCGAGCCGCGCTTCGCCTGCGGCGTGGCCTGGGGCGCCAACCACGACTGGCGCGCCGTGCAGAAGAAGCGGCTGGTCAGGGAAGGCGACTTCCCGGTGCCGCATTACTGGGAACACGTGCGCTGGGTGTTCGGCGCCAAGGACAACGAGGAGTTCATGCGCCTGGCCGAGAACATGCACCTGGACGGCGTGCTCGATCGCATCCAGGTGCCTTTCCTCGTCACGCATGGCGAGAAGGATTCGCAGATCCCGCTGAAGTGGGCGCACCGCACCTACGAGCAGCTGGTGAATTCACCCAAGCGCGAACTGAAGATCTTCACGGAGCGCGAAGGCGGCTGCCAGCACGCCAGCTTTGACAACAGCATCAACGCCGGCCATTACATCGCCGACTGGGTCGCCGAGGTCCTGGGCGGCCGCACGGCCTGAACCAACGACAGAGAGGAATGGACATGAACATCATCGGACCCGACGCGCTGGTCTTCGGCGTGGACGACGTCGCCGCCTGCGCGCAGTACCTCACCGACTACGGCCTGAAGCCGGTGGGCAAAGGCCGCTTCGAAGCGCTGGACGGAACCTACATCGCCATCGCCCCGCGTGGCGACCCGTCGCTGCCTGCGGACCTGGGCACGGCCAGCATGCTGCGCAAGACCATCTACGGCTGCGCCGACCAGGCGACCGTCGATGCGATCGCCCAGGAACTGCTGAAGGACCGCGAGGTGAAGAAGCTTGCCGACGGCTCCATCGAGAGCGTCGACGACCTCGGCTTCGCGCTCGGCTTCCAGGTGACGGTGCGCAAGCCTTTGCAGCTGGCCGCCGAAACGGTCAATGCGCCCGGCGCCAAGCCGCAGCGCGGCCCCAACCTGCTGGGCGTCGACGAGAAGTCCGACCCCAAGCCGCGCTCGCTGTCGCACGTCGTCTACTTCGTGCCGGACTACGCGAAGTCCGAGGCCTTCTACGTGAAGCGCCTGGGCTTCGTCGTCACCGACCGCTTCCTCGGCGTCGGCCCCTTCCTGCGCCCGGCCGGTACCACCGATCACCACACGCTGTTCATGATCCAGACGCCGCCCCAGATGAAGGGCTGCGAGCACTTCACCTTCCACCTGGGCGGCCCCACGGAACTGATGCTGGCCGGCAGCCGCTTCGTGGCCAAGGGCTACGAATCCTTCTGGGGCCCGGGCCGGCACAAGTTCGGCAGCAACTGGTTCTGGTACTTCAACAGCCCGCTGGGCTGCCACGTCGAGTACGACGCCGACATGGACCTGCACGACGAAGCCTGGACCGCGCGCGAAGCGCCGATGGGCGCCGACGCCTCGCAGCTGTTCCTGTTCCAGCACCGCGAGAAGTGGGCGCCCGGCGGCCCGCCCCCTCCCGGCGCCAAGGGCCACTGAGGCCATGGAGGACATCGTGCGCCTGTGCGATGCCGCTGCGATCGCCGAAGGCACGTCGCGCGGCTTCGACCCGCAAGGCACCGGCCGCGACAAGTTGTTCGTGGTCCGGCGCGACGGGCTGCACGCCTGGCGCAACGCCTGTCCCCACTGGGCCAACACCTCGATGGCCTGGCGCAAGGACGCCTTCCTGAACGCGGACGGCACCCGCATCGTCTGCGCCGCGCACGGCGCGCAATTCGACATCCCGAGCGGCGTCTGCACGCTCGGTCCCTGCATCGGCGAGGCGCTCACCCGCGTCCGCCTCATTCACCTCGCGGACGGCTCGTTGAACGTGAGCCGCGAGGAACTGGAGACAAGCACATGAACATCCTCGTCATCGGCGGCGGCTTTTCCGGCATGTCCGCAGCCATCGCGCTGCGGCGCGACGGCCATGCCGTGGAACTGGTGGAGATCGACCCCGGCTGGCGCAGCTACGGCGCCGGCATCAGCCTGGGCGGCGCTACCCTGCGCGCCTTCCGCACGCTGGGCATCCTGGACGAATTCATGCTGCACGGCTTTGCCGGCGACGGCGTGGACATCTGCATCCCTACCGGGCAGAAGATCGCTTCGCTGCCTACGCCCCGGATCGCCGGGCCCGACGTGCCGGGCGGCGGCGCGATCATGCGGCCGGTGCTGGCCAGGATCCTCGCCGACGCGACGCGCGCCGCCGGCACGCACGTGCACCTGGGCTGCACCTTCACTTCGATCACGCAGGATGCCGAAGGCGTGGAAGTCGGATTCAGCGACGGCCGCCGTGGCCGCTACGACCTGGTGGTCGGCGCTGACGGCCTGTACTCGAAGGTGCGCGAGGCCTTGTTCCCGCAGGCGGCCAAGCCGCGCTACATGGGCCAGGCCGTCTGGCGCGCCGTGCTGCCGCGGCCGCCGGAGATCACGCATCCGGTGATGTGGGTGGGGCCCAAGATCAAGATCGGCGTCAATCCGGTCTCGCAGGAGGAGATGTACATGTTCGTCACGGAGGACCGTGCCTCCAACGCGCACGTGGACCCGGCGGACTTCGCGCGGCTGCTGCGCGAGCTGCTGGCGCCTTTCCCGGCGCCGCTGCTGCAGCAGATCCGCGGCCAGCTGGAGGGCGAGGGCGCCCGCGTCGTCTTCCGCCCACTCGAAGGCCTGCTCCTGCCGCAGCCCTGGCACGCGGGCCGCGTGCAGTTGATCGGCGACGCGGTGCATGCGACCACGCCGCACCTCGCTTCCGGCGCCTGCATCGGCATCGAGGACGCGATCGTGCTGGCGGAGGAAGTGAAGAAGCAAGCCAGCGTCGCCCCGGCGTTGGCCGCCTTCGAAGCGCGCCGCTGGGAGCGCTGCCGGATGGTGGTGGAGAACTCCGCGCGCCTGTGCGAGATCGAGATCGCCGGCGGCGACAAGGAAGAACACGCCCGCATCATGCGCGACAGCATGATGGCGCTGGCGCAGCCGGTTTGAGGGCGCGGCCATGGAACGCTATCCGCGCAACGCCTGGTACGTGGCCGCGCTGCACGACGAAGTGCGGGCCGGCGAACTGCTGGTGCACGACGCCGGCGCGGTGCGCTGCCGCCGCAAGCTGGAGGCGCTGCTGTGCGCCGAGGAGAACTGAGATGAACTTCCTGCGCAACGTCTGGTACGTCGCCGGCTGGGCCGACGAAGTCCCCGAAGGCAAGCTGCTCGCCCGGCAGGTCTGCGGCGAGAACCTCGTGCTGTTCCGCGACGGCGAAGGGCAGCCGAAAGCGCTGCTCGATCGCTGCCCGCACCGCTTCGCGCCGCTGTCCATGGGCAAGCTCTGTGACGGCGGCAAGTCCATCCAATGCGGCTACCACGGCCTGCGCTTCGACGGCGCCGGCCAGTGCGTGCACAACCCGCATGGCGACGGCCGCATCCCGGTGGCGGCCGTGGTGCGAAGCTTTCCCCTCGTGGAGCGCTGGAGCCTGCTGTGGGTGTGGATGGGCGATGCCGCGAAGGCGGACCCGGCGACGATCCCCGCCTTTCCCTTCCTCGACCCCGAGCACTTCGTGCTGGGCAAGGACAGCATGGAGATCGAGGCCAACTACGCGCTCGAAAGCGACAACATCCTGGACCTGAGCCACATCCAGTACCTGCATCCCGGCTCGCTGGGCAGCGGCAAGGCGGGCGAAGGCAAGACCGTGGTCACGCAGGAAGGCAACACTGTCTGGTCGCGGCGCTTCATCCGCGACGAGGTGCTGCCGGACTTCCTGTACCAGGCCGCCGGCTTGCCGCACGGCGCGCCGTGCGACCGCTGGCTGGACGTGCGCTGGGACGCCCCCGCCAGCATGTACCTGCAGGCGGACATGGGCCTGGCCGGGCGGCCGCGCGAGGAGAGCATGAAGAACGCGCAGGTGCACCTGTTCACGCCGGCCACCGAAACCCGCACGCACTACTTCTATGCGATGGGCCTGCCGAAGGCGATCGGGCCCGAGGCGCAGGAGATCGCGAACCGCAACATCGCCGGCCTGCGCCTGCCTTTCCTGCACGAGGACAAGCCGATGGTGGAGGCGCAGCAGCGCGCGCTGGGCAGCAAAGGCTTCTGGGACTTGAAGCCGGTGCTGCTGGACGTCGACGCGCCCGCCGTGCGCGCGCGCCGCGTGCTGGAGAAATTGCTGGCGGCCGAACAGGCGGAGGTGTGAGATGAGCAAGACGGAAACCCGCGGCGGCCGCTTCGCCCTGATGGTGGCGCACTGCGCCGGCATGGTGGACCTGGTGGCCTTGCCGATCTGGGTGGGCACCTTGATCGCTCGCTTCGGCTTCGACCCGCAGCAGGCCGGGGGGCTGGCCACGCTGTTCCTGGCCGGCGCCGTCGTCGCCAGCCTTTGGGTGGCGCCGCGCTTCCACCGCGTGCAACCGCGCTGGGTGGCCCCGGCCGCCTATGGGCTGGCGGCCATCGCCTTCTTCGGCTGCAGCCAGGCCACTGCTTTCGGCGCGCTGGCGCTGATGCACGTGCTGGGCGGGCTGGCCGCCGGCACGGGCCTGAGCGTGACGCACGGGACGGTCGGCCGCAGCGCGAACCCGCACCGGCTGTTCGGCATCATGGGCACCGCGCTGGGCGTGTTCGGCGTGCTGTTCATGGGCGCGACGCCGCAGGTGATCGCCGCGTCCGGCGGCTCGGCGCTGTTCCTGGTGTTCGGCGGCATCATGCTGGCCGCCTGCATCGTGACGGCGCTGCTGTTCCCGGACCACGCGCTGCCGGCCGCCACCGGGCACAAGACCCAGGCCCTGGCGCTGCCGCGCCAGGTGTGGTTCGGCATCCTGGGCATCAGCTGCATGGCGCTGGTGCAGGCGATGGTGTTCAGCTTCCTGGAGCGCATGGGCGCCGACCGCGGCTTCGGTGCGGGCGCGATCAATGCGCTGCTGATCGCGCTGGGCCTCATCAACCTGGTGCCGGGTGGCCTGGCCGCGGCCTTGCAGCGCAAGCTGGATGCGCGCAAGGTGGTGCTGGTGGGCGCGGTGCTGCAGGCGCTGCTGGCCCTGGTGCTCACCTGGAGCTCCGGTTTCGTGCCCTACGCGGCCGCCGGTTCGGTCTTCGTCGCAGTCGTGATCTTCAGCCACACTTTCTGCTTCGGCCTGCTCGCATCGCTGGATCGCAGCGGCCGCGCCGTCGCTGCCACGCCCGCGATGCTGATGGTGGGCTCCGCCATCGGCCCCATCCTGGGCGGTACGCTGGTGAAAGGCTTCGGCTATCCCGCACTCGGCGCCGCGGCGCTGGTGATGGACGTCGCCGCCTTCCTGTTCTTCTCGCGCCTGCTGCCCGCGCTGGCGGCGGCGCCCGCCACCACCCAGGAGTCCCTGTCTTGAGTTCCCGCACTTTCGTCCGCTGCGAGCGCCTGTTCACCGGTCTCGAAGACTCTGCCCGCCACGACCAGACGCTGGTCATCGAGGACGGTGTCTTCCGCTACGTCGGCCCGACGGCCCAGGCGCCCGAGAAGCAGCCCGGCGATACGCAGCTCGATGCCGGCAGCCACTTCGTCATGCCCGGCCTGGCCGACGCCCACACCCACCTCGTCTTCGGCAACGCCCGCAGCGAGGAGGACATCGACTTCTGGACGACGCCGGAATTCCGCGCGCTGCGCGGCCTGTTCTTCGCCCAGCGCGTGCTGGCCGCGGGCTACACCTCGGTCGTCGTGCCGGGCGATGCCGGCAACTGCAGCATCAGCGTGCGCGATGCCATCAACGCCGGCCTGTTTACCGGGCCGCGTATCGCCGCCAGCAGCAACGTCATCGCCAACCGCCACAGCCTCAACGACTGGTTCCCGGAGCACGTGGGCACGCCCGAGTACGTGACGGGCCGCCTGTGCACCACGCGTGAATCCCAACTCGCCGAGGTGCGGCGCCAGGCCAAGGCCGGCGTCGACTGCATCAAGATCGCGATGGATGGCACGCACTTCCGCGAGGACGGCACGCACATCGCCGCCTTCACGCAGGACGAGATCAGCGCGATGGTCGACGAGGCGCACCGCCTGGGCAAGAAGGTGGTGACGCACGCCTACGGCAAGGAGGCCGTGATGTACGCCGCGCGGGCCGGCGTCGACGTCATCAACCACGCCTTCTTCGCCGACGAAGCCTGCGCCGAGGCGATGCTGAAGTCCGGCAGCCGCGTGTCGCCCACCTTGACCTTCCTGCGCAACAACGTGGAGTTCTCGGCGGAGCACGAGCCCTCGGTGGGCTCCGGCTACAAGGCGGCGCAATTGCGCGTGATCGAGGTCGCCAAGAAGAACCTGCGCAAGCTGCGCGAGGCCGGCGTGCCTTTCGTGGCCGGCAGCGATTCCGGCTTTGCCGTCACGCCCTATGGCGAATGGCATGCGCGCGAGATCGAGATCCTGGTGGACTGGATCGGCTTCACGCCGGCGCACGCGCTGCGCATCGCCACTTCAGGGACCGCGGCGCTGCTGCCGCGCGGCCACCTGCTGGGCGCGATCGAGGCCGGGCGCAAGGCGGACTTCCTGTTCGTCGCCGGCGACCCGCTGGCCGACGTGAGCGTGCTGCAGCGGAAGGAAGCGATCGCGGCCGTGCACCTGGATGGCCGCGCAGTGCGCATCGAGGAGCGCAGCTACGACCCCTGGAAGGTGACGCACCTCGGCTCCCTGAAGTGGACCGAGGTGTACACGCGGGAGCGCGTGCGCGAAATGCGCTAGCGCTTCAGGTAATCCGCCAGCGCCGCGACCAGGGCCTCGTTGTCGTCCGGCAGCCCGATCGTGAAGCGCAGGTGGGTCGGCAGGCCGTAGGGGCCGAGCGGCCGCACCAGCAGGCCGCGGGACTGCAGGTAGGCGTTGACGCCTTCCGGTCCGCCGGTGATGCCCGAGAAATCGGCGGCCACGAAGTTGCCCCAGGACGGGATGAAGGGGATGCCCAGCTCGCCCAGCGCCGCCGACAGCCGCCGCTTGCCGGCCTCGTTCACTTCGTAGCTGCGCTGCAGGAAGGCTGCGTCGTCCAGCGCCGCGATGGCCGCGGCCTGCGCCGGCGCGTTGACGTTGTAGGCCAGCCGCGCGCGGTTCATCAGCTGCGCCACCTCGGCGCTCGCCGCCGCGAAGCCGACGCGCAGCCCCGCCATGCCATGCGCCTTGGAAAAGGTGCGCATCACCACGAGGTTGGGAAAGCGCTTCAGCAAGGCGAAGGCGTTCATGCGCGCGGCCTCGGGCAGGTACTCGGTGTAGGCCTCGTCCAGGACCACCAGCACCCGCGCCGGCATCGCTTCGAGGAAGCGCACGATGGCCGCTTCTTCCAGCAGGGTGCCGGTCGGGTTGTTGGGGTTCGCCACAAAGGCCACGCGGGTGCGCGGCGTCACCGCTGAGAGCATCGCATCGAGGTCGTGCCCGTAGTCGCGCGCGGGCACCACGATGCTGGCGCCCCCCGCGGACTTCACCGCATGCGGATAGCCGATGAAGGAGTACTGCGAGTACACCACCTCGTCGCCCTTGACGACGAAGCTGCGCGTCACCAGGTCGATCAGCTCGCTGGAACCGTTGCCTATCACCAGGCCTTCGGCCGCCAGCCCGAAGCGGCGCGCCAGCGCTGCTTTCAGCGGGGCGCCCGACGGGTCGGGGTAGGCGGCGAGGCCGGCCAGGCAGTCCCGCGCAGCGGCCATCGCCATGGGGCCGATGCCCAGCGGGTTCTCGTTGGACGCCATGTGGCGCAGCCGCGGACTCTCGGTACGGTGGACCGGCGCAGTTCCCGAGGCCGCGGTGGCCGCTTCGCCCAGCGGGTTGGCCGGCGCGGGGCGCGGCGCTTTCGAGAAGGTGTGGATCAAATGCCAGGGCCCCGGCATCGCGCCGACCCGCATCTCGATCAGCCGCGGGCCGCCTTGCGCCAGCGCGCGCTCCAGCGCCGCCGACAGGCCGGCTACGCTGTCCACGCTTTCGCCTTCGATGCCGAAAGCCGCCGCCAGCGCAACGAAGTCCGGGTTGGTGAGCGTGGTGTCGGTCTCGCGCTGGAACACGTTCTGCTGGATGCGCCGGACGTTGCCGAAGGCGCCATCGGCGAAGACGACGATCGCCAGGTCGGGCCGGTACTTGGCCGCGGTCGCCAGCTCCTGCAAGCCCCAGCCGAAGCCGCCGTCGCCGCTGATCGAAACCACGCGCCGCCCCTTGCTGCCCAGGGCCACGCCCAGGCTGGTGGGAAAGCCGTAGCCCAGCGTGCCCTGGTAGCCCGGGCTGACCAGCGTGCGCGGCGCCTGCACCGGGTAGGCGAAGTTGGCCGCATAGCCGACCTGCGTGAGTTCGCTCACCAGGATGCCGTCGTCGGGCAGCGCCGCGCGAATGGCCGCGAGGATGGAACGCTGCGGTTCGACGTAGGCAACCTGTTCGTCGCACCAGGCGCGCACGGCATCGAGGTCGTGGCGCGGCGCGGACGCCGGCACCGCATCGAGCGCGTCGGCAAGCGCGTCCAGCCCCGCGGCCGCGTCCCCGACCAGCGCGAGGCCAGGCGCGCGCGGAGCGCCCGTGTGCGCCGGATCGATGTTGAGGTAGATGTACTGGACGCCGGCGGCAGCGTGGGCCGGGCGGCCGATGGCATCCATCGCCCGCGAGCCGGCGACCAGCACCACGTCGGCATGCGGAAGCACGCAACGGCCGCCGAGATTGAGCAAGGCCAGCGGATGGCGCTGCGGCAGCGCGCCGCGCCCGTTGTCCGTCATCACCACCGGCGCGCGCAGCTTCTGCGCCAGCCGCTCGAGCGCCTGCGCGCCCTGCGCGGCCAGCACGCCGCCGCCGGCCCAGATCACCGGCGAGCGCGCGGCGGCCAGCAGCTTTGCGGCCTCGGCGACGGCCTCGCGCGCAGGCGCCTGCGGAGCGGCCGGTGCGGCCGCCTCGCATAGCTGCACCTCGCCACGGGCTTGCAGCACGTCGGGCGGGATCTCCAGCGCCACCGGCCGCGGATGGCCGCTGCGCATCTGCACGAAAGCCTCGTGCACCAGGCGCGGAATGTCCGCCGGCGTGCGGGCGAGCGCCGACCACTTGGTAACGCTCTTGAGCACCTCGGACTGCCCGGGCACTTCGTGCAGCATGCCGTAGCCCTGGGCTAGGGTCGCGGAAGGGATCTGCCCGGCGATGCACAGCACGCGCGAGGAACACGCATAAGCCGTTGCCAGCCCCGACAGCGCGTTGAGCACGCCCGGCCCGGGCACCACCATGCAGACGCCTTCGCGGCCCGTGGTCCGCGCATAGCCGTCGGCCATGTACGAAGCGGCCTGCTCGTGGCGCGGCACGATGAAGCGGATGCGGTCGGCAACGTCGATCAGCGCATCGGTCGCCCAATCGAGCTGCACGCCGGGAATGCCGAAGATGTCGGTGACACCTTCGATCACGAGTTGTCGCGCCAGGGCCTGGCCGCCGGTCATTTCCACTGCGTCTCCATTCGTCTTGTAGCCCGGGATAACCCGCATGCCGGATGCCCGAAACCGCCGCGATAAAAGTTGACAGTGTGAAGCATCTCAATAGAATCATTTCGCCGATGCTTAACTTTGTCAAGCATCGCGGCGACCACGAAAAACCAGGAGACAAGCGCATGGTTCCCTCTGCCCTCAAGGCGGCCGCGGCGTTCGCCCTAGCCGCCGCCTGCGTGCACGCGCAGGCCGCCGAACTCAAGCTGGCCATCGCCACCGACGTCACGTCGATGGACCCGCAGTACGCCAACATCGCCGGCAACGTGCAGGTCTCGCGGCACATGTTCGAGTCGCTGGCCGACCTGGACGCGGACGGCCGGCTGGTGCCGCGCCTGGCCGAATCGTGGCGGCGCACGGAGGCTTCGGTGTGGGAGTTCAAGCTGCGCCCCAACGTCAAGTTCCACGACGGCTCCACGCTGACGGCGGAAGACGTCGTGTACTCGGTGGGCCGCCCCGCCACGCTGACGTCTTCGCCGGCGACGCTCAACGGCTTCCTGAAGGACATCACCAAGGCCGAGGCCCTGGACGCGAACACGGTGCGCTTCACCACGGCTACGCCGCTGGCCGTGCTGCCCAACTACCTGGCGATGGTGCCCATCGTCTCCAAGCACGCGACACAGGGCCTGAAGCCCGAGGACTTCGAGACCGGCAAGGGCATGGTGGGCACAGGCCCCTACCGCTTCGGCAAGTTCCTGCGCAGCGACCGCATCGAGATGACGCGCAACGAGGCCTACTGGGGCAAGAAGCCGCACTTCGACAAGGTGACCATCCGCATCATGCCGAACAACCCGGCACGGACGGCCGCACTGCTGTCGGGCGAAGTCGACGCGATCGCGGTGGTGCCCACCGCCGACGTCGCGCGCATCAAGCAGAACCCGAACATCACCTTCTATACCAAGCCGCTGGCGCGCCACACTTTCTGGACGCTGAACCAGGCTTCGGACGCGCTGCCGCAAGCCTTCGACCACGACGGCAAGCCGCTCACGTCCAACCCCTTCAAGGACGTGCGGGTGCGCAAGGCCTTCTCGAAGGCGATCGACCGCGAGGCCATCGGCTCGCGCGTCATGGACGGCCTGGGCGTGCCCACGCAGAACCCCGTGCCGGCCACCATGTTCGGCTACAACCCCGACCTCGCGCCGGAGAAGTACGACCTGGAAGGCGCGAAGAAGCTGATGGCCGAAGCGGGCCTGCCCAATTGCTTCAAGCTGTCCATCTTCGCGCGCAGCGACAGCCATCCGACCGATTCGGCGCAGGCGCAGGCCGTGGGCCAGATGCTGTCGCGCCTGGGCTGCAAGGTGAGCGTCGAAGTGGTGCCGACCAGCGTGTTCTTCACGCGTGGCAACAAGCTGGAGCTGCCGATGCTGCTGCTGGCGACCGGTGTCGACGGCGGCGACCTGGGC
The DNA here is from genome assembly GCF_012927085.1 of Ramlibacter agri. Taxonomy (NCBI): domain Bacteria; kingdom Pseudomonadati; phylum Pseudomonadota; class Betaproteobacteria; order Burkholderiales; family Comamonadaceae; genus Ramlibacter; species Ramlibacter agri. Next base: position 136,322 of record NZ_JABBFX010000003.1, read on the forward strand.
GTGACGCTGGAATACCTGTTCAGCAACCCCACCAACAACCCGTTCCGCAAGGTCAACATGCAGACCTACGATTCGCCGGCCTTCTGGAAGCCACTGCGCGAAGCGCTGGCGCTGAACGACGAGCAGGTCCGCGAGCGCAAGTACCGCGATACGACCCGCGTGCTGCGTGACGAGGTCGGCGTGATTCCCACCGAGCTGATGGTGGGCACCTGGGCGGCGCGCAAGGGCGTGGTGCTGACGCCCCGCGTCGACGAGCGCACCTACGCCTTCGAAGCCTCCGGCAACTGAGGGCGCGCGACACGTGGTCCTGTTCCTGTTGCGGCGCCTGGGCCAGAGCATCCTCGTCCTGTGGCTGATGTCGGTGATCGTCTTCGCCGGCATCTACCTGGTCGGCGACCCGGCATCGATGATGATCCCGGACAGCGTCACCCCGGAAATGCGGGCCCAGATGATGTCCGCGCTGGGGCTGGACAAGCCCGCGCTCGCGCAGTACCTGGACTTCGCGGGGCGCGCGGTGCATGGCGACATGGGCAAGTCCTTCGCCACCGGGCTGCCGGTGTCCACCTTGATAGCGAGCCGGCTCACCGCGACGATGGAACTGGCGGTGGCCGCCACGCTCATCGCGATCGTGGTGGGCCTGCCGCTCGGGCTGGTGGCAGGCCGCTGGCCGGAGACGGTGGCGGGCCGCGCGCTCACGTTCCTGTCCTCGCTGGGTTTCAGCCTGCCCACCTTCTGGCTCGGGCTGATGTTGATCATGGTCTTCTCGGTCCACCTGGGCTGGCTGCCTTCCAACGGTCGCGGTCCCACCACCGAGTGGCTGGGCCTGCAGGTGAGCTTCCTCAGCTGGCAGGGGCTGCGCCACCTGCTGCTGCCCGCGCTGAACCTGGCCCTCTTCAATGCAGCGATGGTCCTGCGGCTGGCGCGCTCGGCGACCCGCGAGGCGCTGCTGACCGACTACGTCAAGTTCGCGCGCGCCAAGGGCATAGGCAATGCGCGGCTGATGGGCGTGCACGTGCTGAAGAACATCCTGATCCCCATCGTCACCGTGGTCGGCATCAACTTCGGCGGGATCATCGCCTTCTCCGTCGTCACCGAAACCATCTTCGGCTGGCCCGGCATGGGCAAGCTCCTCATCGACTCGATCAACGCGCTCGACCGCCCGGTGGTGCTGGGCTACCTGATGTTCGTGGTGGTGATCTACCTGCTGATCAACCTCGTCGTGGACCTGCTGTACTCCTGGCTGGACCCGCGCATCACCCTGAGCGCGAGGGCTTCATGAGCGCCACTGCCGAAACGCCGCTGCGGCGCCTGTGGAGCGAGTTCACAGCCAGCCGCCTGGCCTGCGCGGGCCTGGCCGTGACCGCGCTCATCGTGCTGGTCGCGGTGCTGGCGCCGTGGATCTCGCCGCAGAACCCTTACGACCTGCAGCAACTGTCGGTGCTGGACGCGCGGCTCCCGCCCGGCACCAGGACCGCCGAGGGCGTGCGCTACTGGCTGGGCACCGACGACCAGGGCCGCGACATGCTGTCGGCCATCTTCTATGGCCTGCGCATCAGCATGATGGTGGGCCTGCTGTGCACCGCCATCGCTGCTGTCGTGGGAACGGCGCTGGGGCTCGCGGCGGCCTGGTTCGGCGGCGCCATCGATGCCTTCATCATGCGGCTGGCCGACACGCAGCTGGCCTTTCCCTCCATCCTGATCGCGCTGATCTTCCTGGCGCTGTTCGGCAAGGGCGCGGACAAGATCGTGCTGGCGCTGGTGCTCGTGCAGTGGACCTATTACGCGCGCACCGTCCGCGGCTCGGCGCTGGTGGAGTTGCGCAAGGAGTACGTGGAGGCGGCGCGCGGGCTGCAGCTGCCGCGCGCACGCATCCTGTTCGCGCACATCCTGCCCAACTGCCTGCCGCCGCTGCTGGTGGTGGCGACCGTGCAGGTGGCCATCGCCATCGGGCTGGAGGCGACGCTCTCCTTCCTCGGCCTGGGCCTGCCTGTCACCGAGCCCTCGCTGGGCCTGCTGATCTCCAACGGCTACGGCTACATGTTGTCCGGCAATTACTGGATCAGCTTCTTCCCTGGCGTCGCTCTGCTGGTCGCGGTGCTGGCCATCAACACCGTCGCCGACCAGCTGGCCGACGTGCTGAACCCGAGGCTGAAGCGATGAGCGAGCCGCTGCTCGAAGTCCAGGGGCTGAGCACCCATTTCGACGTCCGCGGCGGCACCGTGCGCGCCGTCGACGGCGTCAGTTTCAGCCTGGGCCGCGGCGAAGTGCTGGGCCTGGTGGGCGAGTCGGGCTCCGGCAAGTCGCAGACCGGCTACTCCATCATGGGCCTGGTCGATCCGCCCGGCAAGGTGGTTGCCGGCAGCATCCGCTTCGAGGGGCGGGAGCTGGTGGGCCTGCCGTCCGAGCAGTTGCGCGCGCTGCGCGGCAACCGGATGGCGATGATCTTCCAGGACCCGATGATGACGCTGAACCCGGTGCTGCGCATCGGCACGCAGATGGCCGAGGCGGTGCTGGCCCATCGCAAGGTCGGTCGCGCTCGCGCGCTGGAGGAGGCGCATCACGCGCTGGAGCGCGTGGGCATCCCCTCGGCCGGCGAGCGCCTGCGCAGCTACCCGCATCAACTGTCAGGCGGCATGCGCCAGCGCGTGGTCATCGCGATCGCGCTGCTCAATTCGCCGAAGCTTTTCATCGCCGACGAACCGACCACGGCGCTGGACGTCACGATCCAGGGCCAGATCCTCTACGAGATGCAGAAGCTCACGCGGGAGACCGGCGCCTCGCTGATCTGGATCACGCACGACCTCGCGGTCGTCGCGGCGCTGGCGCAGCGCATCTGCGTCATGCACAAGGGCAAGATCGTCGAACAGGGCGACGTGGACCAGGTGCTGCGCGCACCCGTGCACCCTTACACGCGCGGCCTGATGGATTCCATCCCCAGCCGCAACCCGCGCGGCCAGCGCCTGCGCACCATGCCGGCCTTCGAAGCACCATGACGCCGCTGTTCGAACTCCAGGGCGTCACCAAGACTTTCGCGCGTCCCGAGGACGCCGTCGCCCGCTTGCGCGCGCGCCTGGCGGGCCAGCCCGCGGCGCGGCGCGTCACCGTGCTGCACGAGACCGACCTGGCCGTGGCGCCGGGCGAAGTGCTGGGGCTGGTGGGTGAATCCGGCTGCGGCAAGTCCACGCTGGGCCGCGTTGCCGCCGGCCTGCATGCGCCCGACACGGGCCGGCGGCTCTGGGATGGTGCCGACGTGGCCGCCATGCCGCCGGCGCAGGAGCGCGCGACCGCGCTCGGCATCCAGATGATCTTCCAGGACCCGCATGCATCGTTGAACCCGCGACGGCGGGTCGGGGATGCGATCGGCGAGGCGGCTGGCGTGCACGGCCTGCTGGAAGGCGCGAGCCAGGCCGACTTCGCGGCCGAACTGCTGCGCCAGGTGGGCCTGGACCCGGCCATGGCCGACCGCTTTCCGCACCAGTTCTCCGGCGGCCAGCGGGCCCGCATCGGCATCGCCCGTGCGCTGGCGGTGCAACCTCGCTTCCTGGTCTGCGACGAGTCGGTGGCCGCGCTCGATGTCTCGGTGCAGGCGCAAGTGCTGAACCTGTTCATGGACCTGCGCGAGCGCAAGGGCCTCACCTACCTGTTCATCAGCCACGACCTGAGCGTCGTGCACCACCTGGCCGACCGGGTGGCGGTGATGTACCTCGGGCGGCTGGTCGAGGTCGCGCCGACGGCGGAACTCTTTCGCGAGCCGGCGCATCCCTACACGCGGGCGCTCCTGGACAGCGTCCCGCGGCTCGACGCCGGCAACACGGTCTTCCAGCCCCTCAAGGGCGAGATCGCCTCGCCGCTCGCGCCCCCTTCGGGCTGCGCTTTCCACCCGCGTTGCCCCCACGCCATGGCGGTGTGCCGCGAGCAGCAGCCCGCGCTGCAACCCGTCGCCGCGGGGCGCTTCGCTGCCTGCCATCTCGTGCCGGCCTGTGGCACAGTTCCTTCCACCGATTCGCAGTCCGCACCATGACCTCTCCCGATGCCGCCAGCTCGATCGCCGAACTCGCCGCGTATCGGCTGCAGCGCGCGACCTTCTACGCGACCAAGCATGGCCACCTCGCCTTCGCCCGCAAGTTCGGCATCACGGGTGTCGAATGGCGTTTGATGGGAACCATCTCGCTGTTTGCGCCCATCGCCATGCTGCCGCTGTCCGAGGAAGCGGACGTGCAGTTGGCGCAGGCCCACCGCACCATCACTTCGCTGGCGGAGCGCGGCCTGGTGCGCTGCGAGGGCGACGTGAAGGACAAGCGCAAGGTGATGCTGTCGCTGACGCCCGCCGGCAAGAGCCTGTACCGCAAAGCCTTCAACGAGGCCAACCAGCGCAATCGCCGCCTGCTGTCGTCGCTGACCGACAAGGAATGCCTGGCGTTGTTCGCGATGTTGGACAAGATCGCCGCCGAGGGCCGGGTGATGCTGGAGGAAGAGCGCAAGGCTTCGGCCTGAGCGCCGCTTTCGCCAAATCCTTCACGCGCGCGATGGAATAAACGGGGCCCTGCCAGCGTTCATGCGGATAGGCGCTGCATTCCGCGGCGCGCCGAGGAGCCTCCGCATGAAGAAACTGTTGCCTTTCGTGTTGCTGTCCGCCGTGCTCGTCGCCGGCTGCGCGACGACCTCCGTGGCCGAAGCGCCCGCGCAGATGCGCGAGGGCATGCTGGCCAACGCGCAGGGCCTGACGCTCTACACCTTCGACCGCGATGCCATGGGCAGCGGCAAGTCCGCCTGCAACGGCGATTGCGCCGTGAAGTGGCCGCCGCACCTGGCGCGCTCGGACGACCGGCCGCAGGGCGACTACACCATCGTGGCGCGCGACGACGGCCGCCGCCAGTGGGCCTTCAAGGGCAAGCCGCTGTACACGTGGCCGGAAGACCAGGAGCCGGGCGACAAGTACGGCGACAACTACAACAAGGTCTGGCACATCGTCCACTGAGGCCTCGCCATGCAAGCCAAGCTCATTCTGCTGGCCGCCGGCATGCTCGCGGCTGTGGCGACGCAGGCCGGCGCGCTCAAGGTCACCGTCCTGGACAAGGAAGGCAAGCCGGTGCCCGACGCCGTGGTGGTGCTGGCGCCGGCGGCGCCGGGCGCGCCCAAGCCGCTGCCCACACACGTGACGATCTCGCAGGAGAAGATGCGTTTCGTGCCGGCGGTGTCGCTGGTGGCGGTGGGCGCGCAGGCGACCTTCGTCAACAACGACCCGTGGGAACACCACGTGCGCGCCAGCGCCGCCGGCCTGCACAGCTTCGACGACGCGCCGGGCGGCGGCTTCGAGCTGCGGCTGGATGGCAAGGCCGCCGGCAAGCCGGCCGCCGTCGCCGAAGGCCGCTTCGACAAGGCCGGCCCGGTGCTGCTTGGATGCCACCTTCATGCGTCGATGAAGGCCCACGTCTTCGTGAGCGACACGCCCTGGGCGGCGCTCAGCGACGACTCCGGCCAGGCGAGCTTCGAGGCCGTGCCCGAAGGGCTGGTGCGCATCAAGGTCTGGCAGGCCGACCAGTTGCTGGACCTGCCGCCGCAGCAGCTGACGCTGACGGCCGCGCCGGCGGCGGCGTCGGTGCAACTGCAGGTGGTGCCGCGGCGGCGACGGGTCTGAGGCTTCAGCCGCCGGACTGCGGCACCACCGACACGCCGTGCGTGGCGAGCCGCAGGCCGACGCGGTCGCCGGCTTGCCTGCGCGTGGACAGGTCCGGCGACACCACGAACAGCTTGCCCAGCGGCGTCTCGACGAGGTATTCGACGACGCTGCCCAGGTAGGCGGATTTGCTGACGGTGCCCGCGAGGCCGGAGGCCTCGTCGGCCGGCCCCAGCAGCCAGGCTTCCGGCCGCACCGCGACCTTCACCGGGCCGGTGGCCACGCGCGTGCGCGGCGCCACCTGCAAGGGTCCCAGGCGCACGCTGCCGTCCGCCTGCGCCATCGCTTCGAACAGCATGGCCTCGCCCATGAAACCCGCCACGAACTCCGTGGCCGGGCGTTCGTACAGTTCCTCGGGCGTGCCGCGCTGGGCGATCACGCCGTGGTCCATCACGATGATGTGGTCGCTGACGGCCAGCGCCTCGCTCTGGTCGTGCGTGACGTAGGCGACGGTGAGCTGCAGCCGCTGCTGCAGCGCGCGGATCTCCTCGCGCATTTCGCGGCGCAAGCGGGCGTCGAGGTTGGACAGCGGTTCGTCGAACAGCAGCACCGCGGGCTCCAGCACCAGGGCGCGCGCAAGCGCGACGCGCTGCTGCTGGCCGCCGGAGAGTTCGCTGGGCGAGCGCTGGTCGAAGCCGACCAGACCGACGTTGGCCAGCGCCTCGCGCGCCCGCGCAGCGGCTTGTGCCTTGGGCACGCCCGACATGCGCAGGCCGTAGCCCACGTTCTCCAGCACGCCCATGTGCGGGAACAAGGCGTAGCTCTGGAACATCATGCTGACGTTGCGCTCGGCCGGGCCCAGCGTCGTCACGTCGCGCCCGGCGATGAAGATGCTGCCCGCGCTCGGCGACTCCAGGCCGGCGATCATGCGCAAGGTGGTGGTCTTGCCGCAGCCCGAGGGGCCGAGGATCGTCGTGAGCGTGCCTTCGGGCACCTCGAAGCTGATGCCCTTGACGGCCAGCGGCGCTGCCGGGTCGGCGCCGTAGCGCTTGCTGACGTTGCGGAATTCGATGCCGTTCATGCGATGGCCTGTTGTGCGATGCCGGCCCGGCGGCGGCCCAGGCGCCGCTCGCCGACGGCGAACTGGATCAGCGCGATGGCCAGCGACATGAGCACGATGAGGACGGTGCAGTAGGCGAGCGCCACGCCGTAGTCGCCGTTGCCCACCCGGCTGATGATGTAGGTGGTGGCCAGGTCGTTCTCCGCCGTGACGAGGAAGATCACCGCGGACACGGTGGTCATCGCGCGCACGAAGCTGTAGATCAGCGCCGCGACCAACGCAGGCTTCAGCAGCGGCAGCACCACGTGCCGCAGCGTCTGCGCCGTGGAGGCGCGCAGCATCAGCGAGGCTTCGTCCAGCGAGCGATCGAGCTGCTTGAACGCCGCGGTGCCCGCGCGCACGCCCACCGGCAGGTTGCGGAACACGAAGCACAGCACGATGATGAGGCCGGTGCCGGTCAGCTCGAAGGGCGGGACGTTGAAGGCGGCGATGTAGCTCACGCCCAGCACCGTGCCGGGGATCGCGAAGGCCAGCAGCGCGGCGAACTCGAAGAAGCCCTGGCCGCGGAACTGCGTGCGTGCCAGCAGCCAGGCGACCAGCAGGCCCAGGCCCGCCGTCAGTGGCGCGGAGATGGCCGACAGCTTCACCGTCGTGAACAGCGAGTTCCAGGCCGTGCCGGCCCAGACGATGCCGTATTCACCCCATTCCAGCGAGAAGGCCGTCTTGAAATGTTGCAAGGTCGGCGTGTAGTTGCGGCCCCAGGTCTGCACCAGGCCACCCATGAAGGCGAAAGCGTAGATCACCACCGTGAACAGCAGCCACGGAATCGCCACCGAATACACCGCGCGCCGCACGCCATCGGGCAGGGGCATCGCCAGGCCCGCATCGCCCTTGCCGCTGACCGTGGTGAAGCTGGTGCGCCCGAGCAGCGCGCGCTGCAATGCGAACACGCCCAGCGCGAACAAAGTCAGCACCCAGGCCAGCGAAGCCGCGCGGCCCGGGTCGTTCTGCGCGCCGACGATGGCGAAGAAGATGTCGGTGGAGAGCACCGAGTACTGGCCACCCACGACGACCGGGTTGCCGAAGTCCGCGATGCTTTCGATGAAGCCCACCAGGAAGGCGTTGGCCAGGCCCGGCTTCAGCAGCGGCAGCGTGACCGAGAAGAAGGTGCGCGACCGGTCCGCGCGCAGGGTCTGCGCGGCTTCCTCCAGGCTGGGCGCCACGCCCTGCACGACGCCGCGCATGATCATGAAGGCGATCGGCGTGAAGGCGAACAGCTGCGCGATCCAGATCCCGAGCAGCCCGTAGAACCAGCGGGTCGGCTCCAGGCCGAACAGGTGTTCCAGCAGCTGGTTGACGATGCCCGCGCGCCCGAACAGCAGGATCAGCCCGAGGCCGACCACGAAAGGCGGCGTGATGATGGGCAGCAGCGCCAGCACGCGCAGCGGCCCTTGCCAGCGGCGCGGGCCGCGTTCGGCCAGCAGCGCGAGCAGGGTGCCCAGGCAGGTGGTGCCGGCGGCCGTCAGCAGCGCCAGGAACAGCGTGTTCCAGGCCACGCCGCAGCGGGTGCTGCCAACCAGGCAGCCCAGGCCCCAGATGCGCTCGTTGCCGATGCGCTGGTAGATCGCCAGCAGCGAGAGCCGGCCGTCCTCGTCGAAGAAGGCCGAAGACAGCGCGCGCGCCACCGGGTAGCCGATGAACAGCAGCAGGAGCAGGCCGGCGCCCAGCACGCTGGCCGCGACGAAGGTGTCGCCGCGGAAGAAGCCCAGGCGTGCGAGGCCGAAAGCGGTGAGCACCGTCAGCGCGACGAGCACCACGCAGGCGCCGGCGCCCATGCCGAACTGCTGCACGGCCAGCTCGCCGAAGGCGCGCTCCATGAAGGCGAAGGACCAGCCCTTGGCCCCGATCAGGAAACCGCTGGCGAACAGGCCGACCAAGCCGATCAGGCCGCCGGCGAGCAGCCAGCGCCCTTGCTTCCGTCCCGCCGGCTGCCCCAGCCCGCTGGCGGCAAGCACCAGGCCGATCAGGCCGACCAGCAGCCACTTGCGTCCGTGCAGCAAGGCCTGCACCACGCCATTGGCGGTCTCCGGTCCTCCGAAGACCTGGGGAATCGCTTGCCACCAGCCGGCGTCCTGGATCGCGTACCAGGGCAGCGCCACGTATCCCAGCAGCCCCAGCACCACCCACAGCCGGATGGCGAGGCCCGAGTCGCGGCGCATCAGCGTGGCAGCGAGTTGACTTCCTTTTCCCAGCGGGCGATCAGGCGCTTGCGCTCGGTGCTGGCGCCGTACTTGGCGTAGTCGTAGTTGATCAGCTTGATCTTGCGGAAGTCAGGCACGTTCGCGTCGACCTTGGCGGCCTTGTTGCTAGGCAGCTGGAACTGCTTGGCCGCGGCCGCGAGCTCCTGCGCGCCGGGCGTCAGGCAGAACTCGTAGAACTTCTTCGCGGCTTCCAGGTTGCGCGCGCCCTTCACGATGCTCATGGAGCCGATCTCGGCGCCGGTGCCTTCCGCCGGGGTGATGGTTTCCAGCGGGAAGCCGGCCATCTTTTCCTGCGGGCCGTCGTGCACGAAGCTGATCGACACCGCGGTCTCGCCGCGGGCGACGGCCTTGATCGGCGCGGTGCCGGAGCGCGTGTACTGGCTGACGTTCTTGTGCAGGCCCTTCAGGTAATCGAAGGCCTTGTCCTCGCCCATCAGCTGCACGAGCGTCGCGATCATCGTGTACGCGGTGCCGCTGGATGCCGGGTTGGCCACCTGGATGTCGCCCTTGTATCCGGGCTTCAGCAGGTCGGCCCAGGCCTTGGGCACGGGCAGCTTCTTCTTGGCCAGCAGCTCCGGGTTGTAGCCGAAGCCGAGCGGGCCCGAGTAGATGCCCACGGTCTTGTAGCCAGCCTGCCTGGCCTGCTGCTGCGCCCACTCGTGCAACTGCGGCAGCGAGGCGGACTTGTATTCGAGCGTCAGGCCCTGCTCCGCGGCCTGCAGGTGCGGGTCGCCCGTGCCGCCGAACCAGACGTCGGTCTTCGGGTTGTCCTTTTCGGCGATCAACTGCGCGAGCGCCTCGCCGGAACCGCGCAGCGACATGTTGACCTTCACGCCGGTGGTGCGGGCGTAGACGGTGGACAGCATGTTGCACCACTCGGCCTGCACCGAGCAGATCACGTTCACTTGCTGGGACCAGGCGGCGGTCGTGCCGATCGCGAGGACGGCGGCGAGGAGAGTCTTCTTCATCCCCGCGAGGGTAGGCAATTGTGACAGTTTTGTGACAGCGGAAAAACCCGTGCCACGAACACCTCGACGCGAACGCGTCGAGGTGAAGCGGCCGGGCGCTCAGCCCTGCGTCACGGCCAGCACCAGCCAGGCCAGCACGTAGGGCGACAGCACCGCAGCGCAGGCGTACATCAGTTCAGCCGCGCTGAGCCGCGGCAGGTCGTTCATCATCTTCATGGCAAATCCTTGATCGGTTGGCGCGTGCGCCAGCGCTCCCCGCGACAGGCGCGGTGAGTGGGCACGCAGAATGGAAACGAGGCAGCGAAAGCCGCGACGCTAACGATCAGGAACCAGGGAAGAAGGCAGGCGCCAGCGGCGCGGACGGCCGAGGGCAGGGGCAGCGGAAGGCAGGAGGCGCCTTGCGTCTGGCCCGGCCTGAAGGACGGGTTTCAACATGGGGTCTCTCCGAGGAGGGACGCTCGCCACTGCGGCAAGCGAGCCCCTATTTTACCAAGCGCGGCGATTTCCTGCTCGAGCCTGCCTGTAGGACCCTGCCTCTGCCTTGCGCCGGTGAGCCCCTTTCGGCGCGCAACCGGGCTAACCTCGAAGCATGCTCCCGCCGTTCGTCTTCGAGTCCGTGTTCGACCAGTCGCCGGTCGGCGAGTACCTGCTTTCCGCCAGCGACGACCCGGTCATCCTCGCCGTCAACGACAGCTTCCTGCACGCCTCCGGGCGCACGCGCGAGAGCCTGTTGGGGCAGCGGCTGTTCACGGTCTTCCCTGGCGACCCCCAAGACCGCGGCGACACCGGCGTGGCCGCCTTGCGTGCTTCACTGGCGCGCGTGATCGCAACCGGACGCAGCGATGCGCTGCCGGTGCAGCGCTATCCCATCCGCAGCCAGCGTCCCGACGGCAGCGAAGCTTTCGAGGAACGCTACTGGACTGCCGTCAACATTCCCATCTTCGACGCCGCCGGCGCACTGGTCTGCATCGCCCACCGCACCGACGACGTCACGGAGCAGACGCGCGTCACCGAAGCGCTGAAGCGCGGCACCGCGCGCAAGTCGCTGCTGCTCGCACTGGCCGACCGGCTGCGGCCGCTGACTTCGCCGGACCAGATCGCGCGTACGGCGTCGGCCATGCTCGGCGAATGGCTGCACATCACGCGCGTCACCTACGTCGAGGTCGACGACACCAGCGGGACCTTCGTGCAGCGGCACTGGACCCGCTCGCAAGGCGATGCGCCGGCGGAGCGGCGCCGGCTGGAGGAGTTCGGGCCGGAGATCATCGCCACGCTCCGGAGCGGCGTGCCCCTCGTGATCTGCGACGTCCGCACGGACCCGCGCACGGCTGCGCACGCCGGCGCCTACGCCAGCATCGGCGTGCGCTCCAACCTCGCGATCCCGCTCGTCAAGTCGGGCCGCCTGATCCTCGTGCTGAGCCTGCAGCACGACGAGGCCCGGGCGTGGAGCGACGCCGAGATCGAACTGGCCATCGAGGTCGCGGAGCGCACCTGGTCGGCCGCGGAGAACGCGCGGGCGCAGGAGGACCTGCGCGAAGCCAGCCGCCGCAAGGACGAATTCCTGGCGATGCTGGCGCATGAGTTGCGCAACCCGCTCGCACCCATCAGCGTGGCGGCCGAACTGCTGGCGCGCCAGCCGCTGGACGAAGGGCGCCGGCAGAAGACCAGCGCCATCATCACGCGCCAGGTCCGCCACATGACGGGCCTGGTCGATGACCTGCTGGACGTGTCGCGCGTCACGCGCGGCCTGGTGACGCTGGAAGAGGCGCCGCAGGACATGAAGGCCATCGTGGCCAACGCGGTGGAGCAGGTGCGGCCGCTCGTGGAGGCGCAGCGGCACCAGCTGACGATCGAACTGCCGCCGGCCAGCGCGCATGTGCTCGGGGACGCGAAGCGGCTGGTGCAGGTGCTGAGCAACCTCCTGAACAACGCAGCCAAGTACACGCCGCCGGGCGGCCACCTGCAGCTGACGGTGTGGGTGGACGGCAAGTGCGTCTGCGTGCGCGTCCAGGACGACGGCATCGGCATCGCGGAGGAATTGCAGCCGCGCATCTTCGACCTGTTTTCGCAGGCGGAGCGCACGCCTGATCGCTCGCAGGGCGGCCTGGGCCTCGGGCTGGCGCTCGTGAAGAGCCTGGTCGAACTGCATCGCGGGTCGGTGCGCGTGTTCAGCGAGGGCAAGGGCCAGGGCACCTGCTTCACGGTGACCCTGCCGCGCCTGGAGCACGCGGGCGGCGGCGGCGGCGCGCATGCCGAGCCATCGCGGCACCAGAACGGTTCCGGGCTCGACGTGCTCGTGGTCGATGACAACGAAGACGCGGCGGAAATGTTGAAGCTCCTGCTGGAGACCGCGGGCCACCACGTGCGCGTCGCCTACGACCCCGTCCGCGCGCTGCAGCAGGCCGAGGCGCAGCCGCCGCAAGCCGCCTTCATCGACATCGGGCTGCCGGCCATCGACGGCTACGAGGTGGTGCGGCGCCTGCGTTCGCATCCGCGCACCGCGCGCGGCATGTACGTGGCCCTCACCGGCTACGGCCAGGACGCGGACCGCCGCCGCGCACTCGCAGCAGGCTTCGACGAACATCTCGTGAAGCCTGCCGATCCGGATCGGATCATGGCCTTGCTGGACAAGCTCGTGCCAGCGTGAACGGCGCCGTGCCTGGAACACTCTGTCCTTCCGGAGACCCGGCATATGCAAGGGTCTTCACGGCCTAACGTCCCATAGACCGGCGTCCATCGCTTCGGCAATCTGCATCTCCCCTGTCGTCAGCAGGTGGTTTCCTGGCGGCACCGTCCAACAACTGGAACCATGGAGATGCAATGGCGATTCGATTCATTTCACGCCTGCTGGCGGCCGTGATGTCTCTCGCAGTCGTTGCGTGCGCGCAGCCCGGCTTCGGGCCTGACCAGATGAGCATCACGCAGGGAACCATCGAGCAGATCACTCCGACACAGATCGAAAGCTCCGGAAACATGGGCGTCGGCGCGGTGCTCGGCGGCATCGCCGGCGTCGGGCTCGGCAGCCTCATTGGCGGCGGCACCGGGCGCGACGTCGCCATGGTCGCGGGCGCCATCGGCGGCACGATGGCGGGGCAGGAGACGCAGCGCCGCTTCAGCTCGCCGGTGGCGGGCCAGCAGATTTTCGTGCGCACGGATTCCGGCGTGCTCGTCGAAGTGACGCAGCAGGCGGACATGAGCCTGCGAGTCGGCCAGCGCGTGTTCGTCCAGGGCAGGGGCGACGCCGCGCGTGTGGTTCCGCAGTGAGGCAGGGCATTGCCTCTGACCCGCGGAACTTTGACTGCCTTTGAGCCGTGTACTAAGTTCTGAGCACCCGGTCGTCTCCAGGAAGGAAGGCTTATGAAATCCCTTGCATACATTGCCTCGCTGGCCTTGCTGGCCGGCAGCACGTTCTACATCGGCGTTCCGCGCGCGGCGGCGCAGGACTGCAGCGATCCGCGCGTCAACACCGCAGCTTGCCAGCGTGAACGCGGCGCGGCGACCCAGGCGAAGTCCCAGGGCAAGCTGGCGACGAAGGGCGAAGACCAATACCAGGCCAACGCCTTGAAGCGCTGTGAACGCCAGCCCGAAGGCGCCGCCCGCGAATCGTGCCACCAGCGTGTCATGGGCACGGGCAACACGACCGTTTCGGGCAGCGTGAAGGGCGGCGGCGAACTGCGGACGAACGAGATCACGGTGCCTGCGGGCGAGATGAAGAACTGACGTTGGCCAGCAGACAAGCAGGCGTCGGCTGGCTGGTCGTGGCGATCTTCGCCGCCGGCCTCGTCCTGGAATGGCTGCATCCGCTGCCGCAGCCGGGCGCCTACCATGACTTCGCCGACGCGCGGCGCTGGCTCGGCGTGCCGAACGCCGCCAACGTGCTGTCCAACGTGCCGATCTCGCTGGCCGGCATCGCGCTGCTGGCGCAGGTGTTCGGGCCCGCGCAGGCAGGCCGCGCGAAGAGTCCCGGCCTGGTGGTGGCGAGCATCGGCCTGGTGCTCACCGGCATCGGCTCGGCCTACTACCACTACGCGCCGGGCGATGCCACGCTGATCTGGGACCGGCTGCCGCTGGCCGTGGTGTTCGCCGGCGCGGTGCTGACCGCCTGGGCCTGCTCCGGAGTGGGCGCGCCCTCGCAGGCGGAGGCGGCGCTCGTGGTGCTGGCTTCGCTGTGCAGCGTCGCCTTCTGGGTGTACCTCGGAAGCCTGTGGCCCTACGTCATCCTGCAGTTCGGCAGCCTGCTCGGGCTGCTGGTCCTGGCGGCGCGCAATCGCCTGGTGCCGGCCCGCGCGTGGTGGACCTTGATCGTGCTCTATGGGCTGGCCAAGGTCTTCGAACTCCTCGACAAGCCGATCTGGGACCTGACCGGCCAATTCGTGTCGGGCCACACGCTCAAGCACCTGGCGAGCGCGGCAGCCGGCGCCTGCTTCCTGTGGATCGCGGCACGTGCGCCTGCGCTGGCGTCGCGCGTGCCGCGCCTGCGCCAGGCCTGAAAGAAAGAGATTGCCGTGACATCGCTGCTTCGCTCCGCCTGGCTGGCCTTGCTGCTGTGTGCCTGCGCCGCTGCGCCAACGGGCGGCGCGAGCAGCCCCAGCCTGGGCGCGTACACCTGGGACCTGGCCAGCGTCGTCGATGCGCGCGGCCAGGCGGAAACCGGCTGGCAGTTGCCGGGGCGACCGGCGCCGAAGCTGAGTTTCCAGGACGACCGGGTCAATGTCCTGAACCTGTGCAACGTCATCGGCGCCGGCTATGCCACCGACAACGGCGCGATCAAGCTCGGCCAGGCGGTCGCCACGCGGCGCGCCTGTGCCGAGCCGGGCCTGATGGCGCTGGAACAGCGCATCGGCGCACGCCTGCCGCAGGTCCGCCGCTACGAGATCCGCTCGACGCCGGGCGCAGCGCCGACGCTGGTGCTGCAGTTCGAAGACGGCGGCCGCTGGGAACTGGCCGGCACGCCGACCCCGGCCACCCGCTTCGGCGGCCCGGGCGAGCGCGTGTTCATGGAAGTGGCGCCCATGGAAGTGGCGTGCCCTTCGGGCGGCGGCAGCTGCCTGTCGGTGCGCGACATCCGCTTCGACGACCAGGGCCTGCGCACCTCGATCGGCGAGTGGCGCGTGTTCCAGGACCAGATCGAAGGCTTCACGCACGTGCCCGGCACGCGCAACGTGCTGCGCATGTACCGCTATGCCAGCGGTGGCCGCAACTACTACGTGCTCGACCTGGTGGTCGAATCCGAGCAGGTGCGCTGAGCGCTCACAGCAGCGATTCGATGGGCAGCAGTTCCAGGAACCACACCGTCGCGCGCTGGCCCCAGCTGGTGAGCGGCTCGGTGGCCAGCACCTGCGGCGGGTCGCTCGCCTGGTCCACCCACAGCAGCGCGCCCGTCGCGGGGGCTAGCCGCAGCTGCCAGCTGTTCATGGGAATGCGCCGGTCGAAGACCTCCACCAGCTCGCGGGCCAGCGCCGGGCTGTCGATGATGAGGCCGAGTTCGGTGTTCAGCCGCGCCGAGCGCGGGTCGAAGTTGAAGGAGCCGACGAAAGCGCGCTCCCCGTCGACGCCGAAGGTCTTGGCATGCAGGCTGGAGCCGGAACTGCCCGAGCTGCCCGATACGCGGAAACCGTCATCGCTGCGCTCCGCTTTCGGCGGCGCCGGATCGGGCTTGCGCTCGTACAGCACCACGCCGGCCGCCAGCAGCCGTTGCCGATGGCGCGCATAGCCCGAATGCACGGCGGCCACGTCGGTGGCGGCCAGCGAATTGGTGAGGATGCGCACCTGGACGCCGCGCTGCGCCAGCGCCACGAAGTAGTCGGTGCCGGCGTCGGTCGGCACGAAGTAGGGCGAGACCAGGTCCACCGATCGCTTCGGCACGCCGATGGCTTCGGTCATGTGGGCCAGCATCAGCTGTTCGGGCTCGGCCTGGCCGAGAGCCTTGGACGGCGGGTCCACCAACAGGTGCGCCGGCGCCCACACCAGCGGCAGCCGGTTGCCGAGGGCGGTGCCGGGCGGCAGCAGGTCGCGCACGGACTGCTTGTAGACGGCGGCCCGCTCGGAGCGGTCGATCAGCGCTTCGCGCGCCTGGACGGCCGCGACGGCAGCTTCGGTCGGTGGCGGCACCAGCGCGGCGATCGGATAGGACGAGGCGCTGGCCCAGAAGTCGTCGAAGGACTGCGACACCGGCGCGACGACCGCGCCGGTCGCGACCACGTCGAGGTCGGAGAACAGCACGCCATCGGTGGCGCCGAAGTACTCGTCGCCGACGTTGCGTCCGCCCACGATGGTGACGGCGTTGTCGGCCGTGAAGCTCTTGTTGTGCATGCGCCGGTTCAGGCGCGAGAAGTCGGTGAGGAAACCCAGCGGCTTGAACGAGCGGAACACGAAGGGGTTGAACAGGCGCACCTCGATGTTCGGGTGCGCGTCCAGCACGCTCAGCTCCTCGTCCAGCCCCGCGATGCCGTTGTCGTCCAGCAGCAGCCGCACGCGCACGCCGCGGTCGGCGGCGGCATGCAGCGCTTCCAGCAGCAGGTGGCCGGTGGTGTCGCCGCGCCAGATGTAGTACTGCACGTCCAGCGTGCGCTCGGCGTGCTGCGCCAGCTGCATGCGCGCCGCGAAGGCCTCGTGCGCGTCCGCCAGCGCGTGGATGCCCGTCAGCCCGGGGTGGGCCGCGGCGGCGCCATCGGCGGCGCGCCCCAGCGTGGTGGCGCTGGCCTCGGCGGCCGGCAGCGCCTGCGAGCGGCTGCGCGGCTCCAGGGGCGGCAGCGCGCACCCGGCCAGCAGCGCCGCGAACACCAGCCCGGCCGGCCACTTCGCGGCGCGGGCCAGGCGGGACTCCCAGGCGGCCTGCATGCGGCGCGCTCAGCCCACCGGCCGCGGTTGCCGCTCCCTCTGCTTGGGATTGCGGATGATCGGCACCCGGTTGCGCACCGAGGGTTGGAGGAAGCGCGAATCCACCCAGCCGCGTGCGCGCCGGGTATCGACCTCGCACCATTGCCAGCCGTTGATGCAGCCGCGGACCGTCACCGAAGTGCGCACCGGCAGCACCGTCAGCACGAGGAACTGCGTCCCCGGGCCTTCGCGCACGTTGAGCGGACGCGTCGTCGAGGCCGTGGCTGCGGACGCGGCCAGTGGCGCGGCGAGCAGGGCGGCGACGAGGATTCGCCGGGCGGGCGAACTGGGATGGGCCATGCGTCCTCCTGGGTGCGATCGGGGTCGGCGGGCAGCATGGCACGGGTCGCTTGCGGGATGCAAGTGCCTGCCGCACAATGCCCTCGCAGTCGCCAAGGGCCTTCCGGCCCGATAACAATTTCCAGAACCACGCGCAGGTGGAGAGGGGCAATGGTGGCTCGGCAAGACCAGAAGCTGTCCCGCAGCGCCCTGGTCGGCCTCGTGGTGGGTTCCATGGTCGGCGCCGGCATCTTTGCCGTGCCGTCGAACTTCGGGCAGTCGACCGGCGGCCTCGGCGCGATCATCGCCTGGGGGATCGCCGGCGTCGGCATGCTGATGCTCGCCTTCGTGTTCCAGACGCTGGCGCAGCGCCGGCCAGACCTCGACACCGGCATCTATGCGTATGCCCGCGAAGGCTTCGGCAGCTACCTCGGTTTCGCCACCGCGGTGGGCTACTGGATGGGCGCGTGCCTCGCGGACGTCGCGTGCCTCGTGTTGATCAAGGCCACGCTGGGGCAGTTCTTCCCCGTGTTCGGCGACGGCACCACGGTGGCGGCGATCGCCGGGGCTTCGGTGCTCCTGTGGGCAACGCACTGGCTGGTGCTGCGCGGCGTCAAGCAGGCTGCGGCTCTGAACACCATCGCGACGGTCGCCAAGCTCGTGCCGCTCGCGATCTTCATCGTCGTTGCCGCCGCGGCTTTCGAGGCCGACGTGTTCGTGCTCAACTTCCGCGGCGATGACGCGCTGGGCCACACGAGCCTGGCGGCGCAGGTGCGCGGCACGATGCTGGTGACGGTGTTCGTCTTCGTCGGCATCGAGGGCGCCAGCGTCTATTCGCGCTACGCCCGGCGGCGCGAGGACGTCGGCGCGGCCACGGTGCTGGGCTTCCTGGGCGTGCTGTGCCTGCTGGTGCTGGTGACGCTGCTCTCGTACGGCGTGCTGCTGCGGCCCGAACTGGCGGCGCTGCCGACGCCGGCGCTGGCCGGCATCATGGCGGCCATCGTCGGGCCCTGGGGCCGCGCCTTCATCAGCGTCGGGCTGCTGATCTCGGTCCTGGGCAACTACCTGTCATGGTCGCTGCTGGCCGCGGAGGTGATGCACTCGGCCGCGAAGAACGGCGTGATGCCCGCCTTCCTGGCGCGCGAGAACGCGCGCGAGGCGCCCATGGCGGCGCTCTGGCTCACCAACATCGTCATCCAGGTCTTCCTGGTGCTGACCAACTTCGCCGAGTACGCCTTCACGATGGCGCTGAAGATGACCGGTTCGATGACGCTGCTGCCTTACCTGCTGGTGGCGGCCTACGGCTTGAAGCTGGCGTGGACCGGCGAGACCTACGAGTCGGCGCCGCACGAGCGCCGGCGCGACCAGTGGCGCGGCGGCGTGGCCACCGTGTATGCCGCGTCGATGCTGTGGGCCGGTGGCCTCAAGTTCCTGCTGCTGTCGGCCATCCTGTACGCGCCGGCGACGGCGCTGTATGCGCTGGCGCGGCGCGAGCAGGGCGCGCGCATCTTCAGCGTGCCCGAGCTCCTTGTGTTCCTCGTCCTCGTGGCCGCCGCGGCCGCGGGCGCAGTGGCGCTGCACAACGGCGCGATCAGCATTTGAAAGGAAGAAAGCAAGCCATGACCCGTTACCTCTACATCGCCCTGGCCGTCGTCCTGGTCGCCCTGGTGCTGCTGTTCAAGGTGCAGAACACCGACTCGGTGACCGTGTCGCTGTTCTCGATGCAGGCCACGATGCCGACCTCCGTGATGGTCCTCGGGGTCTACGTGCTGGGCATGTTCACCGGCGGCTTCGTGCTGGGTTTCCTGCGCACGCTGACCCACAAGGCCACCGCGCGCGGCGCCTGATTCCCCGTTCCACGTCCACCTTCAAACAGGAGAAACGCAATGAGCAATTTCTGGGACTTCGTGCAACTGCTGATCTGGAGCTTCTTCCTCCTCTTCTACCTGCTCGTGCTGTTCCAGATCATCGGTGACCTGTTCCGCGACACGCAGATGGGCGGCTTCGCCAAGGCGATCTGGCTGATCTGCCTGTTCGTCTTCCCCATGATCACCGCGCTGATCTACATCATCTCCCGCGGCCGGAGCATGGGCGAGCGGCAGCGGGCGAGCATGCTGCGGGTGAAGGAAGAGACCGATGCCTACATCCGCGGCGTGGGAGGCAAGTCGCCCGCCGACCAGATCGCCGCGGCCAAGGCCTTGCTGGACGCCAACACGATCACGCAGGACGAGTTCATGCAGCTGAAGGCCAAGGCGCTGCAGTAGCGGCGCTACTCGATCGCCTTCGCAAACCTCCCGAACCGCGGCTGCCAGCTGGCCAGGATGTCGGCCGACACCAGCAGGTGGTGCGCGCGGCCGATCAGCAACTGTCGCGGCACGAAGCCGATGTAGCGCGAATCGGCGCTGTCGTCGCGGTTGTCGCCCAGCATGAAGAACTGGTCCGGCGGCACCACGGTGGCGGCGAAGTCGCGCCGCGCGGCCACCGCGGGCAGGAACTGCACGGCGTGCTCGCGGTGCGGCAGGGCTTCGGTCGCGCGGACCGCTTCCGTCCAGGCTTCGGTGCCGACCGGCTCGCGCACCGTCTGCGTCTCCGAATAGCTGCAGGGCTTGCCGTTGACGTACAGCACTTCGTCGCGCATCGCGATGACGTCGCCCGGCAGGCCGACGATGCGCTTGATCAGCCGCTCGCCGTCCTTGGGCGAATGGAAGGTGACGACGTCGCCGCGCTGCGGCTCGCCCAGCCGCGCCAGCGAAACATCCGTCAGCGGCACCTTGAGGTCGTAGGCGAGGCGGTTGACCAGCACCACGTCGCCTTCCAGCAGGGTGGGGCGCATGGAGCCGGAGGGAATGGGGTTGTAGTCCGCGATGGCGGTGCGGAACAGGCCGAAGCCGATCAGGAACAGCAGGAAACCGCGATTGCGGCGCAGCCAGGCGATCATGGAACTCTCGATGCAATGGGAAGCGAAGTCGGCATCTTCGCCCGGCCGCGAAATGGCTGCAAGCCGGCCCCGATCAGCCCCGCGCGGCGAGGGCCCGCCGTGACAGCGCGCTGACCATCACCGCGAAGACGATCACCACCAGCAGGCCCGTCGCCAGCGAGCGCGCTTGCGCGATGAAACCGATCATCGGCGGCCCGGCCATCAGGCCGAGATAGCCGAGGGACGACACGGCGGCGATGCCGTGCGCCGGCGCGATGCCCGGCACCTGCGCGGCGGCGCTGAACAGCACGGGCACGACATTGGCGAAGCCCAGGCCGACCAGCGCGAAGCCGGCGAGCGCGATCCACGGCGTCGGCGTCGCCAGGGCCAGCGCCATGCCGGCCGCGGCGACCAGGCCGCTCGTTCGCAGCAGGGTGACCGGCGCGGTGCGGGCCCGCACCCAGTCGCCGCCGAAACGCCCGGCCGCCATCGCAGCGCTGAAGCTGGCGTAGGCGAGGCTGGCGGTGCCAGATGGCGTGGCAAGGTCCTGCCGCACGTACAGCACGCTCCAGTCGTACATGGCGCCTTCGGCGATCAGGCCCATGGCCGCCAGCAGGCCCAGCAGGAGCAAGGGGCCGGTCGGCACGCTCAAGGGCGAGCCGCCCGAGGCGCCGTGCCTCTGCAGGCGCAGCATGAAAGGACTGGCCGAAAGCGCCAGCAGGGCCAGTACGAGGGCGGCTCCTGCCAGGTGCTCCAGCACCGACACGCCCGCGCGCGCCAGCAGGCTCCAGGCGCCGGCACCGACCATGCCGCCGAGGCTGAACATGCCGTGGAAGCCGCTCATCAAGTGACGCTTCGCCTCGCGCTCGATCGCGCTGGCCTCGTCGTTCATTGCCACGTCGAACAGCGCGGCCGCGACGCCGTAGGCCAGCATCAGCACCAGCAGCCATGCGTAGGCCGAGGGCAGCAGCAGGCTGCCGATGGCCACCGCTGCCATGCAGGCCATGAGCGGGATCACGCGTTGCGGCGCCTGCCGGGCCAGCAGCTTGCCCGCGAACAGCAGCGCGACGACCGAGCCGATGCCACCGGCCATCATGGCGATCGCCAGCGCGCGCTCGCCCAGGCCGTAGTGCAGCTTGACGTTGGGCACGTGCACGCCCCAGGTGGCGAACAGGGCGCCGGCGACGAAGAACTGCGTGCGCAGGGCGGGGATGGCGGTGCGGAGGGCGGGAGGGGCGGACATGCAGGCGCGGGATTCTAAGAGCGGCGACGTGTCGCGCGGTGCGCAGCGAAGCTGCGCACCCTACAAGGACTCGTCGCTGGCGCGCGCGCGCGCGCGGCCGCGGTCGGCGCTGACGTCGAGGAAGATCGAGCGGTTCACCGTGTCCGCATGTTGCGTGAGGACCGTGAGGATTTCGTCCAGCGCGTCCAGCTGCTTGGCGTCCAGCACCGACACCACCTGCCGGTTCACTTCCGCGATCAGCGGAAACAGCTCGCGGTGCAGCTCCAGCCCCTTGGGCGTGGCCGCGATCACGGCGAAGCGGCGGTCGCCGTCCTGCACTTCGCGGCGCACCAGCTGCTTCTTCAGCAGCGCGGCGACCACCCGCGATGAGCGTGCGACGTCCAGGTGCGCCACCTCGCCCAGGCGCGAGGGCGAGATGGAGCCGGCTTCGACGACCAGGGTCAGCAGCCGGAACTCGCGCCGCGTCACGCCATAGCGTCCTTCACACAGCCGGATGACGGGCGCGCCCGCCAGCGCCAACAGTCGCAACAAACGGTAATTGAGCAGGTCGTCCGGCGCCTGGGGATCACGCAGCGCAACACTCATTCGACGTTTTTCGTGGATTCATTAGATGAACTATCAACCCGGCCGGGAAGATTCCCCGCAAGGCGCGCCCCCGGCGAGGGGGCGCGCGTGCATTTTGCGGGAGACAGCCGTGTTGGTACGAAGTTTTACTCTGGGTGTGGCGCTGCTGGCGTCCGCGCTCGCGCATGCCGAGATCGTGATCGGCCAGGTGTCGCCCACCAAGGGGCCGCTGGCGGTCACCGCCGTCGGCAACTACGAAGGGGCGCTGGCCTATTTCGAAACGGTCAATGCCCAGGGCGGAATCAACGGGCAGAAGATCCGGTTCGTGCACGAGGACGACCAGTACAAGCCCGAGGAAACCGTGCGCCTGGTCGAAGTGATCGCCGAGCGCGACAAGCCGCTGGCCTTCGTCAACCTGTTCGGTTCCGCAAACGTACTGGCGCTGCAATCCAGCAAGGTGCTCGAGCGCTTCAAGATCCCGGCGATCGGCGCCACGCCCGGCGCCGAGGGCATGCGCACGCCGGGCAGCCCGTGGATCTTCCACGTGCACGCGGGCGACCGCGCGCAGATCCGGCACATCCTGCAACACCTGACCACGATGGGCATCACGCGCATCGCCACGGCCTACCAGGACAACCCGATGGGCAAGAGCGGGCTGGCCCACTTCGACGAAGCGGTCGGCGAACTGAAGGTCGACGTCGCAGGCCGCGTGGCGGTGCCGCCGGTGGGCGAGCAGCTGGCCGCGACGGCGAAGAAGCTGCAAGCCACCGGTGCGCAGGCCTACGTGATGATCCTGGTCCGCAACAGCGGCGCCGCGCTGGTGCGCGACGTGCGCGCGGGCGGCGACCGCACGCCTATGTACGCGATGTCCTATGTTCCGGCCGAAGCCATCCTCGAAAAGGCGCCGCTGGAGTCGGCGGTGGGCGTGGGGCTGGCGCAGGTGATGCCCAGCGCCTTCGCGGAAAAGTCCTCGCTGACGCGCGACTTCCACGCGGCCATGCGCAAGTACGTGCCGAAGTCCGAACCTTCGAACCCGCACCTGACGGGTTACGTCGCGGCCCGCGTGGCCGTCGAGGCGATCCGCAAGGCCGGTCCCGCGCCGACGCCGGAGAAGGTGGCCGCGGCGATGCGCCAGCTGAAAATCGACCTGGGCGGCCTGCCGGAAGATTTCACGAACGGCGGCAACGTGGGCACGCAGTGGGTGGACATCGGCGTGGTCGACCGGCGCGGCCAGTTGCTGCAGTGAAGTGAACAGGCAGGAAAACAGGACATGAACATCGTTGCAAACTTGCGCGCCGCCGGCGCGATCGCCCTGCTGGCCACCGCGGCCGGCGCCGCGCAGGCCCAGGCCTGGCCGGCCGGGCCGGTGCGCCTGCTGGTCGGCTCGCCGCCCGGCGCGCCTTCGGACATCACGGCGCGCCTGTTCGCCGACCAACTGGGCAAGCTGGTGAAGCACCCGGTGGTGGTGGAAAACCGCCCCGGCGCCGGCAACAGCCTGGCCGCCATGGCCGCAGCCAATGCGCAGGCCGATGGCAGCACGCTGGTGCTGAGCCCGGACACCGTGCTGACGGTCAATCCGCACGTGTACAAGTCGGGCAACTTCGACCCGCGACGCGACCTGGCCAACGTCACCATCCTCGCGAGCTTCTCGCAGATGCTCGTGTGCCATCCCTCCGTGGGCGTGAAGTCGGTCGCCGAACTGGTGGCCAAGGCCAAGGCCGGACGCGTGACCTACGCATCGGGCGGCCCGGGCGTGCCGGGCCACCTGGCCACCGAGATGTTCCTGGACGCGGCGCATGTCCGCATGGACCACATCCCCTACCGCGGCCCCGCGCCGGCGACGCAGGCCGTGCTGGCCGGCGAGGTGGACTGCGGTTTCCTGGCGACGCCCACCGTGCTGCCGCAGGTCAAGGCCGGCAAGCTGGTCGCGCTGGCCGTGTCCTCGCAGACGCCTTCGCCGCTGGCGCCCGATGTGCCGACGCTCGCGACGGCGCTGCGCCAGCCCGGCCTGGACGTGAGCTTCCGGCTGGTGCTGCAGGCGCCCAAGGCGACGCCGCCGGCCGTGCTCGCCGAGATCGAGAAGCGGTCGCGCGAGGCCATGCAGTCGCCCGAGCTGCGCGCGAAGCTGCCGGGCCACGACCTCACGGCGGTCGGCAGCAGCAGCGCCGACGCCCGCCAGGTCATGGACGCCGAGATGGTCCGCTGGGAGCCGCTGGTGAAGCGGCTGGGCCTGAAGGCCGACTGAGCTACTTCGTCGGCGCCTTCTTGCGCGAATTGCGCGCGGCCTCCACGGCCGCGGCCTGCTCGGCGTGCTTCTCCGCGCGCGAACGGCGGGCCTTGGGCTTCTTGATGGCGTCGTGCGCATCCTTGGTGGCCTTGGGTTTTTCCTTGGCCTGCGCGTGATGCGTGCGCACCAGCTTGTCGACGGCGCTCTTCTTGGGCTCCAGCGCCTGCGCCTTGCGCTTTTCCCGCTCTTCCTTGAGGTGCTGGCGCTCTTCGGCGAGCGCCTTCTCGTCGGCGGACGGCTCCTGGCCGTCGCCACGGCTCATCATGGCGCGATGCAGCGCCTGGCCGTTCTCCGAGATCCGCTTGGTCAACGATGCTGTGCGAATGGGCATGGCTGCTTCCTCGTGGTGGGGCGGAACGCCACTGTAGGCCAATTCGGATACGCTCGGTAGCTCCCCCAACCGGAAGCTCAACGATGCCGCTCGTCCTCTACGGCCACCCGTTCTCCTCGTACACGCAGAAGGTCCTGATCGCGCTGCACGAGAACGCGATCCCGTTCGAATTCCGCTGCCTCGAGCCGGACCAGCCGGAGCACATGGCGGACTGGATGAAGCGCTGGCCGCTGCGCAAGTTTCCCTTGCTGCTGGACGGCGGGCGCGAGGTCGTGGAGACCAGCATCATCATCGAGTACCTGCAGCTCGCGCATCCGGGCCCGGTGCGGCTGTTGCCGGCGGACCCGATGGCGGCGCTGGACGTGCGCTTCCTCGACCGCTTCTTCGACCTGCACGTGATGACCCCGATGCAGCACGCCGTCGGTGGCGCGCTGACCGGAGACGATGTGAAGTGCAAGGAGGCGCGTGCGCACGCGGAGGAAAAGCTGCAGCTGGCCTATGAGTGGCTGGAAGCGAAGTTGCTGCCGGGCCGCCCGGCCTGGGCGGCGGGCCCGGATTTCACGCTGGCCGATTGCGCTGCAGCGCCGTCGCTGTTCTATGCGGACTGGACACACCGGATTCCGGAGACGATGCCGCTGCTACGTGCTTATCGCGCGCGCCTGCTGGCGCGGCCTTCGGTGGCGAAGGCGGTGGATGGCGGGCGGCCGTACCGGCACTACTTCCCGCTGGGCGCGCCGGACCGGGATTGAAGCGCGCCGCTAGGCGCGGGCCAGGCTTTCGGCCACGGGCAGCTGCAGTTCGAACCGCACGTGGCGGCCGTCGTGGCTATAGGCCAGCGTGCCGCCGTGCTCCTGCGCGATGCGCGAGGTGATGTAGAGCCCGAGACCGAGGCCGGTGCGGTTCACCAGCGAGGAGTCGCGCCGGCGCTTGAAGGCCGCGAACAGGTCCGCGGCGACCTCCGGCGGAATGGGCGGGGCGACGTTCGCGACGGCGATGTCCGCCTTCGCCTGCTGCGCTTGCAGCGTGACCTCGATGGCATGGCCCAGCTGCCCGTAGTGGCGGGCGTTGCTCACCAGGTTGCCCACGGCCTGCGCGATGCGCACCGGATCGCCGCGCACGAACACGCCGTCCTGCAGCGCCAGGCGGATCTCCACCCCGGGGTGGCCGATGCGCGCTTCCTCCACCAGGTCCGCCACGAGCGCGCTCAGGTCCACGAGCCTGGCTTCGGCGGCGAGGGACTGGCCCGACTCGGCCCGGCTGAAATCCAGCACCTGGGACACCAGCCGCTGCATGCGGCCGGTCGTGGACGCGAGGCGCTCGCCGATCTTGGCCTCGACGTCCTTGGCCTTCAGCACGCCGGCCAGCATCGCCATCGCGTGCAGCGGATCGCGCAGGTCGTGGCCCAGCACCGCCAGCAGGTTCTGGCGGGCGGACTCCATTTCGGCATGGCGCACCGCGGCGATGCGGCGCAGCTCGTGCTGCAGCTGCCGCACCAGCCGCACCGTCACGTCGAGCCACGGCACCGCCTTGTCGCGCACCGTCTCCTGCCATTCGGCGAAGGAGCCGCGCGGCGTCAGCCGTGGGCCGTTCGGACCTTCGGCGTACTGTTTCTCCGGCTTGCCCGCCCAGCGCACGGTGCTCACCTGCTCGCGCCGCAGCGCGATCACGCAGGCGTTCGTGGCCGCGTCATGGCAGATGGCCAGCGCGCCCACCCAGGGGCCGATGCGCGCGCGCAAGGGCTCGGGCCAGTCCGTCCGGCAATCGGTCAGGCGCACGTCGTGGGACGCGGTGGCGAAATGGCCGGCGATGGCGCCGGCCTCGTCGGTCGTGACGCCGCCGGTCGCGATGACGCGGCTGTCCTGCGTGAGCACCAGGCCTTCGGCGCGCAGGATGGCCATCAGCGGCTGCTGGTGGCGGGCGAGCACGTCGAGGGGGTCGCCGCCGGCCACCAGCAGGTCGCCCGCCAGTTCGCCGATGGCCCGCGTGCCTTCGGTGATCCTGGCCGCGGTCTCCTGGCCCTCGATGGCCTGGACCCCGGATGCGACCAGCTGGGCCAGGACGTCGCAGGCCTGCCGCACCTCGTAGGGGACGCGCAGCGGCTGGCCGTGGTGGCAGGCGAGCAGGCCCCACAGCTTGCCCGCGACGACGATGGAAACGCTCATCGACGCGCGGATGCCCATGTTGCGCAGGTATTCCACGTGGATCGGCGATACGCTGCGCAGCACCGAGAACGACAGGTCCACCGGCTGCGCATCGCGCTGGACGAGCGCAACCGGGGTGTATTCGACGTCCGGGATGAGGCGCAGCGTGTTCAGCGTGTACAGGCGGCGCGCCTGCGCGGGGATGTCCGATGCCGGATAGCGCATGCCGAGGAAGGACTCGATGTGCGGCGCGCGATCCTCCGCCACCACGTCCCCGCTGTCGTCGTGCCGGAACACGTAGGCCATGACGCGGTCGAAGCCCGTCCAGCGCCGCACCTCCTGCACGGCCAGCCCCAGCAGCTGCTCGCGCGTGCGCGCGCGCTTGACGCGCTCGTAGGCGCGGCTATGCAGCGCGATGGACGATCCGGCCGCCACGCGCGGCTCGAACTCCACGAACTCGCGCCCGCCGTGGCTGTGGGCCACCATTTCCAGCACCGTGCCGTTCCAGGGCAGTTGCAGCGAGACCGGGATGTCCGGCGACAGCCGCAGGTCGGCCAGGAGTTCGAGGCAGCCGGCCAGCACGGGCGGCGCGAGGCCACAGGCTTCCAGCGGCAAGCCCGCGCCGGGCGTGGCGGCGAGGAGCAGGCCCAGGTTCGCGCTCCAGCAGTCGAGCCGCCCTTCGCGCAGCGCGAGCAGGCAGCCATGGGGCTGCACCGCGCCGGGGATGTGGATCGGTTCGTTCGCGCAGTTGTCGAGGGTGACTTCGTTCAACAAGGTCGGTCCCGGGCCTGGTGGCCGCAAGCCTCCATTCTGGAGGATCGGCCGGCCAGCCGGACCGGAACGCGCCGCGCCGGCGGCACCAGGCGTGAATTAGTCGAACTGCAGCTTCGCCTGTTTCGCGATGTTGCGGTAAAGAAGCAGCTCGTTGCGGATCTCCGCGCCCATCGTGGCGGGCGTGCCGCTGGTTTGCGGCGTCATGCCCATGTCCAGCAGCTTCCTCTGCACCGCGGGGTCATTGGCCGCTGCAACCAGTGCCTTGTTCAGCTTGTCCAGCACCGGCACGGGCAGGCCGGCGGGCGCGAGGTAGCCGGCCCAGGACTGCTGCACGAAGCCCTTCAGGCCGGCTTCGACCGCCGTCGGCGTGTTGGGGAAACGCAGGTCGCGCTTCTCGCCGGTGGTTGCCAGCAGCTTGACGCGGCCCGCATCGATCAGCGGCTTGGCCGCGCCGTCGAAGGCCAGGTCCACCATGCCGCCGGCCACGTCGTTCAGCGCCGCGCTGGTCGACTTGTAGGGGATGTGCACGAGGTAGGTGCCGCTGAGCGCCTTGAAATATTCGCCGGCGAAGTTGGCGCCGCTGCCGATGCCCGCGCTGCCGTAGCTCAGCTTGCCCGGGTTCTTCTTCGCGTAGGCAATGAACTCGGGCAGCGTGTTGGCCGGGATGCCGGGGCGGGTGACGATCTGCAGGCTGTAATGCGCGGCGATCCCCACCGGCACCAGCGCCTTCAGGACGTCGAAGGGCAGCTTGGGCTCGATGACCGGCAGGATGGCGTAGCTGGAGTTCGTGAACAGCAGCGTCGTGCCGTCGGCCGGCGACTTCATCACCGCGTCGATGCCGATGCGGCCGCCCGCGCCGGGGCGGTTGTCGATGATGAAGGTCTGGCCCAGCAACTGCGACATCTTGTCGCTGAAGATGCGCGCGGCCTGGTCGGTGGCGCCGCCCGCGGGGAAGGGGACGACGACCTTGATCACGGCGGGTTGCGCCAGGGCCAGACCGCCGGCGGCGGCCAGGGCCAGCGCCAGGAAGGCGCGACAGTATTGCTTCATGCTTGTCTCCGTGTTCGATTGTTGCCTAGGCGAAAGCCGGCGCCAGGCCGTCCCAGCACAGGTACTTGGTTTCCAGGAATTCATCGATGCCGTAGTGCGAGCCTTCGCGGCCCAGGCCGCTTTGCTTGACCCCGCCGAAAGGCGCGACTTCGTTCGAGATCAGCCCGCAGTTGACGCCGACCATGCCCGACTCGATGTGCTCCGCGGTGCGCCAGATGCGCGCCGCGTCGCGGCTGAACAGGTAGGCGGCCAAGCCGAACTCGGTGTCGTTGGCCATCGCGATGACTTCGTCGTCGGTCTGGAAGCGCACCAGCGGCAGCACGGGGCCGAAGGTTTCCTCGCGCGCGATCGCCATGTCGCCGCGCACGCCGGCCAGCACGGTGGGCTCGAAGAACGAGCCGCCCAGCGCATGGCGCTTGCCACCGGCCAGCACCTTGGCGCCACCGGCAATCGCATCACGCAGGTGTTCTTCCACCTTGGCGACCGCGCCACTGTCGATCAGCGGGCCGATCTGCACGCCGGCTTCCAGGCCGTTGCCCACCTTCATCTGCGCGGTGCGCCGGGCCAGGCGTTCGGCCAGCGCGTCGTGGATGCCGTCCTGCACCAGCACGCGGTTGGCGGCGATGCAGGACTGGCCGGTGTTGCGGAACTTGGCGTTCAGCACGCCTTCGACGGCCAGCTCCAGGTCGGCGTCGTCGAACACGATGCAGGGCGCGTTGCCCCCGAGTTCCATCGAGCACTTCTTGATGGTCGCGGCCGACTGCTGCAGCAGCACGCGGCCGACTTCGGTGGAGCCCGTGAAGGTGACCTTGCGCACCAGGCGATGGCCGGTGAGCGTGCCGCCGATCGCGCGCGTGTCGTTGCCGGTGACCACGTTGAACACGCCGGCCGGCACGCCGGCGCGCTGCGCGAGTTCGGCCAGCGCCAGCGCCGTCAGCGGCGTCTGGCTTGCCGGTTTCACCACCATGCTGCAGCCGGCGGCCAACGCCGGGCCGGCCTTGCGGGTGATCATCGCCGCCGGGAAGTTCCACGGCGTGATGGCGGCGCAGACGCCAATGGGCTGCTTCAGCACGACGATGCGTGCGGTGTCGCGCGGCGCCGGAATGACGTCGCCGCGCACGCGCTTGGCTTCTTCCGAGAACCACTGCAGGAAGGAAGCGGCGTAGTCGATCTCGCCCTTGGCTTCAGCCAGCGGCTTGCCTTCTTCCAGCGTGATGAGCGTGGCGAGGTCGTCCTTGTGCTGCACCATCATCTCGTACCAGCGGCGCAGGATTTCGGAGCGGTACCTGGCCGTGGTCTTGCGCCAGCCGAGAAAGGCTTGGTGCGCCACTTCGACGGCGTGCGCCGTCTCGGCTTCGCGCAAGCGCGGCAGCTCCGCCAGCACGCTGTCGTCGGCGGGGTTGCGCAGCGCGTACGTGCCGTGCGAGGTGGCGTGGATCCACTCGCCGCCGACGAAGGCGGCGGGGCGCAGCAGCGTGGGGTCCTTGAGCTGCTTCAGCATGGGTGGCGTCCCACCATGAAGGCGCTGTCCGGGTCGGAGGTGACCGGCAGGCCGGAGGCCACCAGGCCCTGGCGCAGCGACTTCATGAAGCGATCGGGCACGCGCATCGCGGGCGCGCGCAGCGGGCCGCCGTTGAAGCCGGCCAGCCAGTCCTGGTACTTCCACATGGAGCGGTTCAGCACGCCGGTGCCGGGCGCATAGCTGCCGGCCGCGGCGCCGTTGGCGTTGCGCGCGGGGTTGACCTTCCAGTACAGCTCCATCGCGGCTTCCCACTCGCCCCTGCGCGCCAGGTCGAAGGCGCGCGGGTAGTAGTCGGACATCCACTGCGTGTTGCTGGTGCCGGAGAACTGCAGCTTCATCAGGCTCATGAGCGGGATGGCGTCGCCTTCGATCGGGCTGCTGATCACCACCTCGTCCCGGAAGTGGTGGTACATCTCGCACAGGCCTGCGGGCAGCGGGAAGCCCTGCTCGGACTTGATGGCCACGATGTTGGGGCAGTCCTGCAGCAGCTTGCGCACCAGTTGCACGGAGATGCCGGCCGGGTGCACGCGCTCGAAGCCCCACAGCGGGATCGGGAACAGCATCACGGCCAGGTTGGTCGCGTCGCAGAAGGACTTGGTGTAGTCGTAGATCTCCTGCTCGGTCGTGGGCCAGAACTGGGGCGGGTACGACAGCAGCACGATGTCGGCGCCGGCCTTCTCGGCCAGCTGTGCGGCTTCGATGTTCTCGGCCAGCGTGCCGAAGGCGGCGTGGAAGAACAGGCCGAACTGGCCGCCGGCGGTGTCGCGCGCCCAGGCGGTGAACTGCGCGTTCTCCTCGGGCGTGATCGCCACTTCCGAGCACAGAAGCGTGTAGGAGTAGCCGAGCTTCCGGGCCAGCGCGACGTCATGGCGGATTCCCTTCTCGTTCAGCCGCTTCTGGTCGGCGGAGTAGCTGGGGATGGTGACGGCGGAGCACCCGACAAGGTGTTCACGCGCCCAGGCGCGGGCGTCTTTCTTCTGGTAAGCGGGCATGGTGTTTCCTTGGAGAATTACTTGACGATCGGCTGGATCGAACAGGCCATTTCGGAGCCGAGGCCCTGGGCCCGCGCGCGGGCCAGCAGCATTTCGGCGGTGATCACGTCCTGCAGCGCGGAGCCGACGGACTTGTAGACGACGATCGCCTCGGGGTCGCGGCGAGCCTGGCCCGAGACCAGCGCGGGCAGGTCGACCAGCTTCTTGCTGAAGTCGACGCCGGCGCGCGTGGCGGCCAGCATGTCGCCGGTGTCGTGCGCCACTTCTTCCGGCATGTCGGTGACGACCAGCGCGGCGCGGGCGATGACGCCGGTGTCCACCTCGCGCTGCTCGGGCAGCGTGGAGCCGATGGAGGCCACGGTCATGCCGGGCTCCAGCCATTCACCCAGCAGCACCGGGCTTTCGTCGCGGCTGCGCGCAGCGCACAGCACCACGTCGCTGCCAGCCAAGGCCTGTTGCGCGCTGGCGGCGGCTTCGACCTGCATGCCTTGCTCGGCGAACGAGGCGGCAAACTTCTCGCGGCTGGCCAGCGTGGGGCTGAAGACCTTCACCGAGGCGATGGTGCGCACCGCGGCCAGCGCGGTGAGCAGGCCGTGCGCTTCGAAGCCGGAGCCGATGACGGCGACCTTCAGGGCGCGGCGCGGCGCGGCCGCATCGACAGCGACCGCGGCGGTTGCGGCGGTGCGGATGCCGGTGATGCGGTTGCCGTCGATCAGGGCGGCGAGGCCCATGGTGGCCAGGTCGAACAGCGAGACCAGGTAGCTGGCGCGCTTGCCCTTGATCGAGGCGGCGATCAGCTTGCAGCCCATGTGCTTGCCGCTCGGCGACACGGCGGTCATGCCGCGCAGCCAGAGGCCGTCGCCGCGGGCCATCGAGCGGGGCGGCACCATGGCGGGCGCGATCGGGGCGGAATAGGCCGTGCGCAGGGCGTCGATGGCGGCGCGCCAGTCGGCAAGCGCGGCGACGTCGGCGTCGGTGAGGAAAAGGGTGGGCGGCACCTGCAGCGCCGCGTCGGAATGGCCCAAGGCTGTCTCCTGTACTTTGCCAATGCATCGTAGGGAGAGGGGGCGGGTGGGACGACTGGGCTTGCTGGAAAGCAGCTTTGCTGCGGGAGGGAACCTCGCCCTCGTTGTCGATAGCCTTGTAGGGTGCGCAGCTTGCTGCGCACCGCACGAGGAAGACCGCGCGCGGTGCGCAGCAGAGCTGCGCACCCTACATCGACACCGCGAGCGGGGAAGATTACGACTTCAGCAAGGGCGTCGCGAGCGTCCGGATCAACTCCGCCACCGAACGTGTCGCCAGCGTGTGCGGCCGATGCGTGGTGGTGGCGAGCACGATCGTGCGATCGAGCGCCGGCTTGACGATGGGAATCGTCGCCAGCCGGCGGGTGTCGTGCGGCGCCAGCGAGCTGGCCGTGATGGCGAAGCCGCCGCGGCAGGCCACCATCTCGTGCTGCAGGCGGATTGAGTTGGCTTCGAGCGCCGCGACCAGCGACAGGCCGCGCTCGCGCGCCAATGCGGACAGGCGGGCGCGCAAGGGATGCGGTTCACTGGGCAGCACCAGTGACAGCGTCGCCACCTCGTCGAAGGGAATCGACTTGCGCTTCGCGAAGGCATGCGACGCCGGCACCACCAGGTACAGCGCGATGCGTTCCAGCACCACCTCACCGGGCTGCTCCGCGCCTTCGCGCAGCAGGATGGCCAGGTCCAGCCGCCCCTGCACCAGCCAGTCTTCCAGCTGCACGCTGGAGCCCTCCGTCAGGTGCAGCCGCACCTGCGGCCATTGCTTGCGCACTTCGGTGAACAGGCGGCCGGCGAGCACCGGCACCATCGAAGGCAGCATGCCGAAGCGCACGTCGCCCATGGGCAGGCCCTTGCGCGTGCGCATTTCGTCGGCCAGTTGCTCGGCGTCGCGCAGCAGAATGACGATACGCGGATAGACCTCCTGGCCGAACTCGGTCAGGACGACGCCGCGGCCGGTGCGGCGGAACAGGCGGGCGCCGGCTTCGCGTTCCAACTGCGCGATGTGGCGGCTGACGACCGACAGCGGCAGCTCCAGCGCCAGCGCCGCGGCGGAGACGCTGCCCAGGTCTGCCGCCTTGACGAAGACCTGCCACTTGGGGTCGAGGATGCTTTGCACGGCCCCATTGTGGCCCGGTGCTTCAGCTGCCGTCGCTGATGACGGTCCCGCCGTCCACCACCAGGGCCTGCCCCGTCAGGAAGCCGCCGGCGCGCCCGGCCAGCATCACGGCGACGCCGGCGATCTCCTCCGGCAGGCCGGGCCGGCGCAGCGGCGTGGCGGCCATGCGCTTTTCCATGAACTTCGCGTCGGCGATCAACTGCTCGGCGAAAGGCGTCTTCACCAGGCCGGGGCAGATCGCGTTCACGCGCACGCGGTCCGGGCCCCATTCGACCGCCAGGCTGCGCGCCAGCTGCACCAGGCCGGCCTTGCTGACGCCATAAGGCCCCAGCGCCTTGGTGCCGCGGAGGGCAGCGATGCTGGCGACCAGGATCACGCTGCCGCCGCCGGCCTTGGCCATCGCGGGAATCGCGCGCGAGGTCAGCCACACGGCGGCCAGCAGGTTGATGCCCAGCACGCGGTTCCAGTCGCGCGCGCTGCCGGTGCGCATCGGCCCGACCGGGCCCTCGATGCCGGCGTTGGACACCAGCGTGTCGAGGCGCCCGAAGCGCGCCAGCACCTGGTCCACCGCGGCTTCGCATTGCGCCTGGTCGGAAACGTCGAAGGGCAGGGCGCTGGCCTGCAGGCCGCGCGCCTGCAGCTCCTGCGCCGCGCCTTCGCACTTGGCGGCATCGATGTCCGCCAGAACGACCTGCGCGCCGTGCTGCGCCAACGCATCGGCAATGGCCAGGCCCAGCCCGCTGGCGGCGCCGGTGACGAGGGCCACCTGGCCTTTCAGGTCGAAGAGGGAAGTCATGCTCAACGTGCCGGCGTGACGCCGTCGTCGTACTGACCGTCGATCAGCACGAACATCATCCGGCACGTCTCGCCGCTGCGGTTCGCCCAGGCGTGGTTGGTGCCGCGCTGCACGACGACGTCGCCCTGCTGCAGTTCCACCACGCCGTCGTCCAGCACCAGCGTCATCGCGCCGGACAGCACCACGCCGTAATCGACTGATTCGGTGCGGTGCATCAGCGGATGCGGCGAGTCGGCACGGACGGTCGATGCAGATGAGTCGCCAATGCCAGCGAAGGCATCGTGCATGCGCTGAGCGCCATTGCGCAGGAAGTCCTCGGTGTCCGGCGGGATGTCGACGATGCGCACTCGCGTACCGCCCTTGGGCGGCGGCAGCAACAGTGGGCCTTCGGTCGGGTCCGGGCCGTTGCCTACCGTTGCAGGCGTGGACGCCGTCGACCAGATCTCGTGGAACACGGTTCCGGGAATCTGCGGCAGCGCGACGCTCTTGGCGGGCGGGCCGTTGTGCGTGACGATGGACAGGCCCGCCGGGCTGTGCCCGGTGACCACGCGGCGCATGGGTTTCATGGAAGATCCAGGGAAGAAAGG
This sequence comes from Ramlibacter agri, assembly GCF_012927085.1. Classification (NCBI taxonomy): domain Bacteria; kingdom Pseudomonadati; phylum Pseudomonadota; class Betaproteobacteria; order Burkholderiales; family Comamonadaceae; genus Ramlibacter; species Ramlibacter agri. The sequence continues at coordinate 170,729 of NZ_JABBFX010000003.1, forward strand.
GAAGGCAATTGCGCCGCGGCATCGACGATCAGCTGCCGCAGCCATTGCGCGCCCGGGTCGAGGTCGCGCGCCTGGTGCCACTGCAGCACCTCGGTCAGCCGCGGCACGGCGAAGTCCAGCCGCACGCGGCGCAAAGGCAGGCTGGGGTCCAGCCGCGCGGCCGCCCGCGCGTGCAGCGTGGCGACGAGGCGCGTGCCCGCCACCAGCTGCGGCAGCAAGCTGTAAGTGGGCGTTACCACCTGCACCTGGCGGATCTCGCCGTGCGCGCGGTCGAACCAGGATTCGAAGAAGGGCTTGCCGAGGCTCTCGTAACACACGTGCCCCAGCTGGAGATATTGCGCCAGCCCGATGCTGTCGCCCACCTCGGGATGGTCGCGGTCCACCACCGCGCAATAGCCATCGTCGAACAGGTTGACGGCGGAGTGGCTGCCGGAAGCGAAGACCTCCGGCGTGACCAGCAGGTCGATCTCGCCCGCCTCCAGCTGCACGGCGCTTTCGCGGGCGGGCTGGCGCAGTTCGATGGTGATGCCGGGCGCCGCCTGGTGCACGCGCCGGAGCACGTCCACCAGCAGCACGTTGACCACGTAGTCGGAAGCGACCATGGTGAAGCGCCGCCGCGTGCTGGCCGGCTCGAACTCCGGCTTGATGCCCAAGGTGGCGTCGATGCGCACCAGCAGGTCGTTGATCGGGCCGACCAGGCTGCGCGCCAGCGGCGTCAGCTCCATCTTGCGGCCCACCTGGGTGATCAGCGGATCGCCGAAGTACTCGCGCAGTCGCGCCAGGATGCCGCTCATGGCCGGCTGCGTGATGTGCATGGCTTGCGCCGCGCGCGTCACGTTCTGCTCCGCCAGCAGCGCGCGCAGCGCGGTCAGCAGGTTCAGGTCCAGCCGCTGGTAGCGCATGGCTAGGCGGTGCGTCCGCCGAGTGTCTCCGCGACCCAGTCGGCGATGTAGTGGCCGGCGTTGATGCTGTTGTCGAAGCTGGAGTGCTGCTTGCCGCCTTCGCGGTCGGTGAAGACCTTCAGCTCGCGTTTGGGCGAGTTCACCAGCTGCTCGTACGTGCGGTGCGCCCACTGCAGCGGGATCTGCGAATCCTTCTCGCCGTGCGTGACAAGGAAGGGGACCTTGATGCGGTCCAGGATGCCGTCCAGGTGCACCTTCTCGGCGATCTGCATGAACTCCTCGTTGTCCTTGCCGCCCCACACCCAGCGCACGTGTTCCCAGTAGTGCGGCACCGGGAGGCTGCCTTCGCGCGCCAGGCGCTTCTTCTGCACGTCGCGCCAGTCGTGGTTGGCGCCCCAGACCACGCCCATGGCGAAGCGCGGCTCGAAGGCCACGGCACGCGGGCAGTAGTAGCCGCCCAGCGACACGCCTTCCAGGCCGATGCGCTTGGGGTCCACGTCGCCGCGCTGCTCCAGCCAGTCGACGATGCGGCTGGCCCAGTGCTCGCTGTCGTAGCGGGCCTGCAGGCCGTGCAGGCGCAGCGCCTCGCCAGTACCGGGCTGGTCCACCACCAGCGAAGCGACACCGCGCTTCGCCAGCCAGGCCGGCAGGCCGACGCGGTACTTCATTTCCTTGGTCGAGTCCAGGCCGTTGACCTGCACCAGGATGGGCGCACGGCCTTCCACGCCCTCGGCGCGCACGTACAGCGCCGACAGCACCTTGCCTTCGTAGGGGATCTCGACGCGCTCGCAGTTCTCGCGCGACAGCCTCAGGCTGCGCGCGAACACTTCCAGGAAGCGCTGGTACAGCGCCAGGCGGCCCGGCGCGCCGTGCGCCTGCAGGCGCTCCGCGGTGATCAGGTAGGTGGAGGCGCGGTTGTATTTCTCGCCGGCCGAGAGCAGGCGGCCGCGCGCCTCGTCTTCCTCGGCCAGCTCGCACAGCTTGTCGGCCATCTTCTGCCAGGTCTCGCGGAAGGCCTGCGTGCCGGCGGCGTCGGGCTGCTTCGCGGCGTCCTGCAGCGGCGCGCACATCTCCTCGATCTCGCCGATGCGCGCACCCATCTCGATGGCGAGGTCGACGGAGAGGTTCCAGACGTAGTTGGTGGGGAAGTAGCGGAACATGGAGTCCTTAACCGAATTGCGTGGCGCGGCGCACGAGGTTCTCGAGCGAGCCGTCGTTGCGGAAGCCGGCCGCGTCGGCGGCCGGTGTGACGATGGGCGGGAAGCTGCCGAACAGCGCCTCGATGCGCGCCTCGGGCTGCCAGGTGGCGAGCGCCGACACGTCTTCGCCGCGCACGGCGCCGATGGCGGCCACGAGTTGGGCGAAGCTGAAGTGCAGCGTCGGCAGGGTGAAGCTGCGGCGCGTGCCCAGGCGCTCGGCCGGCACGCTGGCCGCATGCAGCAGGTTGTCGACGATGCTGGGGAGCGACGAAGCCCAGGTGCTCGCCTCGGGCCGCACCGGCAGCGTGATCGGGCGGCCGGCGCCCAGCTCGCGAATCATGTCGCTCATGAAGGCCGACATCTGGCCGGTGCGCGCCGGCGGCCGGGCCAGCACGCCGGGCAGGCGCACCGAGCGGCCGTCCACCCAGCCGCGGCGGCTGAAGTCGCTGACCAGGATCTCGCCCACCAGCTTCTGCGCGCCGTAGCTCATGCCCGGGCCGGCCGGCGTGTCGTCGTCCACCTGCGCCGGCAGCGGCGAGGCGAAGATGCCGATGGTGCTGGCGAACACGAACACCGGCGCGCGGCCGCCGCGCAGCGCTTGCGCGCGGGCGGCTTCCAGCAGCAGCGTGGTTCCGCCCAGGTTGACGTCGCGGGCCAGCTCGTAGTTGTGTTCCGCCGTGCCGCCGGGAATGCTGGCCAGGTGGAAGACGACGTCCACCGGCGGCTCGAAGGCCGTGGCCACGCTGGCGGGGTTGGCGATGCTGCCGGCCAGCTGGCGCTCGAACTCCGCCGGCGCGGCGCCGGCAAAGGCGGTGTCCAGCGCAGTCAGCCGCGTGATGGGTTGGCCGGCGAGGCTGCGCGCCTCGCGCAGGCTGGCGACGAGGGCCTGGCCCACGAAGCCGTTGGCGCCGGTGACGACGATGTGCATGTGCTTTCCCGGTTTGGAGCGGGCGATCGTAGCGGCGGCCCGGGGGAAGCAGAAATCGTTTGCGGCGATGCTTTCCATCAGCCTGGGTGATGCCATAGGGCGGCGGCATGGGCTGCATCGCGAGATTCGATTTCCGCTCCTGGACAGCGCTGCCTAGCATCCGCCGCCATGAGTTCCCCACCCAATCCCCTGGCCGGCTGGCGCCTGGACCGGGCCGACATCCGCTACGTCGGCCACGACCTGCAGCGGCCGGAATGCATCCTGGCCGAGCCGGACGGCACGCTGTGGACGGCCGACGCGCGCGGCGGCGTCATGCGCATCGCGCCGGACGGCGGCCAGACCTTGATCGCGCAGCAAACGCCGGAAGCCCGCGACGACGCGCCCAAGTCGCCCGAGCGCCTGATCCTGGGCGGCACGCTGCCGAACGGCCTGGCCTTCGACCGCGACGGCAACATCCTGATCGCCAACTTCGGCACCGACGCCATCGAGCTGATGACGCGCGACGGCCGCTCGCGCACGCTGTACGACGCGATAGCCGGCGAGCCGCTGGGCAAGACCAACTTCGTGCTGAGCGACTCGCAGGGCCGCATCTGGTTCACGGTGACGACGAAGCTGTCGCCCTGGACCCGCTCCATCAACGAAAAGGCACCGGACGGCTACGTGGGCGTCATCGACGAACACGGCATCCGCGTCGTCGCCGACGGCTTCATCGGCACCAACGAGATCCGCTTCGACGCCAGGGAGGAGTGGCTCTACGTCGTGGAGTCCAATGCCCGCCGCATCTCGCGCGTGCGCATCGGCCCCGGCGCGACCGAGCTGGCGCGCGAGGTGTTCGGCCCGGCCGACCTGGGCGGCATCCCGGACGGCTTCGCCTTCGACGCTCACGGCAACCTGTGGATCACGCTGATCATGCACGAGCGCCTGGTGGCGCTGACGCCCGAGGGCGAGCTGCTGACGCTGTTCGACGACGGAGACCCGCAGCAGGTGGCGGCCTTCGACCAGCATTTCTTCGCCGGCACGATGACGCCGGAGGTAATGGCTAGCTGCAAGGGCACCGTCGCGCCCTGGATGGCCAGCGTGACCTTCGGCGGCCCGGACCTGCGCACCGTGTTCCTGGGCAGCCTGATGGGGAATCGGCTGCCTTGCTTCCGTTCTCCCGTTGCCGGTTTGCCGCTCCCGCATTGGCGCGCCTGAACGCCGTTTCCCCTTCCTTCTTCCACCCAACAACCATGACCGTCCAATACCTCAAGAAGGGCAAGGCGATCGAAGCGAAAGCCGAGATCAACACCCAGATCCGCGCCACCGTCGAAGGCATCCTGGCCGACATCGAGCAGCGCGGCGACGCCGCCGTGCGCGAGTACTCGCAGAAGTTCGACAAGTGGGCGCCGGCCTCCTTCCGCCTGACGCAGGAGCAGATAGCCGCCGCCATCGCCGCCCTGACGCCGCAGGCGCTGGAAGACATCCAGTTCGCGCAGGCGCAGATCCGCCGCTTCGCGCAGATCCAGAAGAGCTCCATGCACGACGTGGAGATCGAGACGCTGCCGGGCGTGGTGCTGGGCCACAGGAACATCCCGGTCAACTCGGTCGGCTGCTACATCCCGGGCGGCAAGTACCCGTTGATCGCCTCCGCGCACATGAGCGTGCTGACCGCCAAGGTGGCCGGCGTGAAGCGCGTCATCGCCTGCGCGCCGCCTTTCGACGGCCAGCCCAGCAACGAGATCGTCGCCGCCATGCACCTGGCCGGCGCCGACGAGATCTACTGCCTGGGCGGCGTGCAGGCCGTCGCTGCCATGGCGCTGGGCACCGAGTCCATCGCCGGCGTCGACATGCTGGTGGGGCCCGGCAACGCCTATGTGGCCGAGGCCAAGCGGCAGCTGTTCGGCCGCGTCGGCATCGACCTGTTCGCCGGCCCCACCGAGACGCTGGTGATCTGCGACGACACCGTCGACGCCGAACTGGTGGCCGTGGACCTGCTGGGCCAGGCCGAACACGGCCCGACCTCGCCCGCCTACTGCATCACCACCAGCAGGAAGATCGCCGCCGGACTGCCGGCCGCCATCGACAAGGTGCTGTCCCGCCTCGACACAGCGGCCATCGCCAGCGTCTCCTGGCGCGACTACGGCGAGATCATCCTGTGCGACAGCGACGAGGAAGCGCTGGTGGAAGCCGAGCGCCTGTGCTCCGAGCACGTGCAGGTGATGACGAAGGACCCGGACTGGTACCTGCAGCGCATGACCAGCTACGGCGCGCTGTTCCTGGGCGCGCGCACCAATGTTTCCTACGGCGACAAGGTGATCGGCACCAACCACACGCTGCCGACCATGGGCGCGGGCCGCTACACCGGCGGCCTGTGGGTGGGCAAGTTCATCAAGACGCACACCTACCAGCGCGTGCTGACGGACGAGGCTTCGGTTGCCATCGGCGAGGTCTGCTCGCGCCTGTGCGCGCTGGAGCACCTGGCCGGCCACAAGGAGCAGGCCGACATCCGCGTGCGGCGCCTGTCCAAGTGAGCTCGCTGCAAGGCAAGGTGGCCCTGGTCACCGGCGGCGCCGGCGGCCTGGGCCAGGCGATCTGCGCAGCGCTGGCCGGCGCCGGCGCTTCGGTGGTGGCGGGCTACAACCGCTCCGCCGCGGCGGCCGAGGCGCTGGCCTTGCGCCTGCCGCGGCCGGTCCCGGAGGCTATACATGCCGCGCTCGCCGCGCCGGTGACCGACAGCCAGGCGCTCGCCACGCTGGCGGAGGATATCGCGCGCCTGTACGCCCGCTGCGACATCCTGGTCAACTGCGCGGGCATCACGCGCTACGTGCCGCACGCGGACCTGGACGCGCTGGACGACGCGCTGGTCGACGACATCCTGGCCACCAACGTGCGCGGCGTGATCGCGACCGTGCGCGCGATGCGCGGCCTGCTGGAACGCAGCGGCAACGCGCTGGTGGTCAACATCTCGTCGATCGCCGGCCGCACCGCCATGGGCAGCAACATCGCCTATTGCGCGTCGAAGGCGGCGGTCGACAACCTGACCTTCTCGCTGGCCCGCGCGCTGGCGCCGGCGATCCGCGTCGTCTCCGTCTCGCCCGGCCTGGCCGATACGGACTTCGTGCAGCAGATGGACCGCGCCTGGCGCGACGAACAAGCCGGCCGCACGCCGCTGAAGCGCCTGGCCGCGCCCGAAGAAGTGGGCCTGGCTGTGCTCGCGGCCGCCACGCACCTCAGCTTCAGCACCGGCGTCGTCATCCCCGTGGATGGCGGCCGGCCCCTGCAATAAACCCCAAGGAGACAAGAAAGATGAAACTCGCCACCCTGAAGGACGGCACGCGCGACGGCCGCCTGGCCGTCGTCTCGCGCGACCTCGCGCGCGCCGTGGACGCCGGCGCCATCGCGCCCACGCTGCAACTGGCGCTGGAGAACTGGGACACCGCCGAACCGAAACTGCAGGCTCTGTATCGCCAGCTGAACGCCGGCGAAGCTGCGGGCGCTTTCGCTTTCGCTTTCGCTTTCGACCCGGCCCAGGCCATGGCGCCGCTGCCCCGCTGCCACCAGTTCGTCGATGCTTCCGCCTTCCTGAACCACGGCGACATCATGGAGCAGGCTTTCAAGCTCACCGTGAAGAAGACGCCGGGCATCCCCATCCTCGTGCAGCGGCAAAGCGATGCCTTCGTCGGCGGGCGCGACGACTATCCCTTCCCGACCGAAGCGGACAACGGCGACTTCGAAGGCGAGTACGCCGTGGTCCTGGACGACGTCCCGATGGGCGTGAACGCCGCCGAGGCGCACAAGCACATCCGCCTCGTCACCATCCTGAACGACGTGAGCATGCGGGCCCACCTGTTCCGCGAACTCGCCATGGGCTTCGGCTTCATCCAGGCCAAGCCGGCCACCGCCTTCGCGCCGGTGGCCGTGACGCCCGACGAACTGGGCGAGGCCTGGAAGGACGGCCGCGTGCACCTGGACCTGCGCGTCGCGCGCAATGGCGACTGGTTCGGCAACCCGAACGGCCGCGAGATGGACTGGAGCTTCGGCGAGCTGATCGCCCACCTGGCCTACAACCGCCGCCTCGGCGCCGGCACCATCCTCGGCTCCGGAACTGTGTCCAACAAGGGCTACCGCCAGGTCGGTTCCGCCTGCCTGGCCGAGCGCCGCGCCGTGGAAACCATGGACCACGGCGAGGCGTGCACGCCCTTCCTGAAGTTCGGCGACGTGCTGCGCTTCGAGGTGCTGGATGCGCAGGGCGCATCGGTGTTCGGTGCAATCGAGCACCGCATGGTGAAGGCAAGTCGGTAATGCGCTCGCCATCCATGCTCTCCCGCCGCAGCTTCGTCGCCGCCGGCGCGACCCTGCTGCCCTTCGCCTCCGCACGCGCGCAATCGCCTGCGATGGCGAAGATCCTCGTCGGCTTCCCGCCCGGCGGCGGCTCCGACGTGATCGCCCGCGCCGTGGCCGACCAGATCCGCGGCAACTACGCTGGCACCGTCCTCGTCGACAACAAGCCGGGCGCCGCCGCGCGCATCGCAGCGGAGGCCGTCAAGGCCGCCGCTCCGGACGGCCAGACCATGCTGCTCACGCCGGCCGCGGTGCTGACGTTGTACCCGCACGTCTACAAGGAGCTGCGCTACGACCCGTTCAAGGACTTCACGCCCGTGACGGCGGTCTCGAGCACGCAACTCGCCATGTTCGCGGGCCCCGCCGTGCCGCAGAAGGTCACCACCGTGCCGGAACTGGTGCAGTGGTTGAAGGCCAACCCGAAGCTGGGCACCTTCGGCTCGCCCGCCCTGGGTTCGGCGCCGCACCTCACCGGCCTGATGTTCGGCAAGCTCGCCGGCGTCGAGCTGCTGCCCGTGGCCTACCAGGGCGCCGCGCCGGCGACCCTGGCCTTGCTGGCGGGCGAGGTGGCCCTGAGCTTCGGCTCCATCTCCGATGGCATCGAGTACGTGCGCTCCGGCAAGCTGCGCCTGCTGGCGACGACGGGCGAGAAGCGCTCGCTGCACGTTCCGACGGCGCCCACCTTTGCCGAGACCGGCTTCCCCGACCTGGTGATCGAGGACTGGCATTCCATCCTGCTGCCGGCGAAGGCGCCCGCAGCCGTAGTGGCGCGCCTGCACGAGGCCGTGCGCAAGGCGGTGGCGACCCCGCCCGTGCAGTCCACCTTGAACCGCTTCGCCTTCGAGCCGCTGGCCAATTCGCCCGAAGACTTCGCGCGCATCCTGCGCACGGAGCACGAGCGCTGGGCGCGGATCGTCCGCACCCTGAAATTCAGCATGGAGTGACGTAGCATCGCGGGGATGTCCAGCCCACTCCCCGCTCCGGTCCTCCACACGCTTGCCAACGGCGTCCGCCTGCTGGCGGTTCCTTTCCCGCAGGGGCAGAGCGCCAGCGTGGGCGTGTTCCTGCGGGCCGGTTCGCGCGACGAGACGGCGGCCAGCAACGGCATCGGCCACGTCCTGGAGCACATGGCCTTCAAGGGCACGCAGACGCGCTCGGTGCAGGCGATCAACCTCGACGCCGAGCGCCTGGGCGCCGACGTCAACGCCTTCACCAGCAAGGACAGCACCGGTTATTTCATGACCGGGCTGGGCCGGCATGCGCCGCAGCTGCTGGAGATGACGGCGGACATCGTCCTGAACAGCACCTTCCCGGAACAGGAGCTCACGCGCGAGCTGGAGGTGATCCGGCAGGAAGCGATCGAGTACGAGGAAGACCCGGAAGACAAGTCGGGCGAACTGCTGGACAAGGCCATCTGGGGCGGCCATCCCCTGGGCATGCCGGTGATCGGCACGCTGGAGAACCTGGACGTCTTCACGCGGCAGCACGTCGTCGACCACGTGCAGGCGCACTACCTCGGCGGCAATGCCGTGGTCGCGGCGGCCGGCCACTTCGATGTGGACGCCTTCTTCGCGCTGGGCGAACGCCTGTTCACCGGCATGCCGGACGCGGCTTCGGCAGCGCGCGGGCCGGCGCGCTACGTGGGCGGCGCGCTGGGCCAGCGCTTCACCGGCGTGTCGCAGGTGTTCCTCAACATGGCCTGGCCGGTCACGCCGCCGGCCGGCCAGCAGGCGCAGGACCAGCGCTGGCGCGTGGCCGGTTCGCTGGCGGCGCTGCTGTTCGGCGGCGGCATGTCCGCGCCGTTTACGGATACGGTCCGCGAACGCCTCGGCCTGGCCTACACGGCGCATTCCTATGTGGAGAACGGCGACGGCTGGTTCAACTTCATCGTCCAGGCCGTGACGACGCCCGACAAGCTCGATGACCTGGTGGACGCCACCGGTCGGCTGCTGCGCGAGCAGGCCGCGCAGCTGGACCCGGTGCACGTCGAACGGGCCAGGAACCAGCTGGCCGTCTCGCGCGTGCGCGCCGCGGAGCGCAGCTACGCCGCGATGGAGCGCGCCGTCGACGACCTGTTCTTCCTCGGCGAGGCGACTGCGCTGCCGCAGACGCTGCAGCTGATCGAGGAGATCACGGCCGACGAAGTGCGGGCCGTGTTCGAGCGCATGCTGGCGCACCCGGTGGCGTTGGCGATCACCGGCAAGGCGGCGACGGCGAAGCGGGCGAAGGAGTTGGCGGGGCGGGTGGCTGCCCGCTAACGCGCGCGCCGGCTGCGCACCGCCTGCGCGCTGGGCGCGGCGGGCCGCGCCGCTAGGAATTTCTTCACCCGCTGCGCGCTGGCGGGCAGCAGCTCGCAGCCTTCGGGCAGTTGGTCGACATGGGCTTCCAGGTACTGCAGGGCGCCGTGCACGAAGGCCTGTACGGCGGGCATCGGCTCGCGGTCCGCAGGGAGCTCGAAGGCGATCAGGCGGAAGACTTCAGGCCGCGTGAGTGGCCGGCTGGTGACCGAACGCAGGGCCGGCGTCGGGCAGGACAGAGCCGGTAGCAGCGTGACGCCCAGGCCGCCTTCCACCATGCCGTTCAGGGTGCTCGCCTGGTCCACCTCGATGGGCGGATGGACCAGGGGCAGCCCGCTGATCGCCGCGTCCATGTAGGACCGGAACAGCGCGCCGCGCCGCAACAGGATCAGGCGCTCGTCGATCAGCTGCGCGGCGTCGATGCTTTCCTGCCGCGCGAGCGGGTGGTTGCTGGGCAGCACCACCCGGAAGCGATCGCGCAGGAAGGGCAGCAGCGCCTGCGGCGCCGCGCTGCTGCTCTGGGTGAGCATGGCCAGGTCGCCTTCGCCGCGGTCCAGGCGCTGGCGCAGCACCGGGTCTGCGTGGTCGTGCACTTCGACGCTCACCTCCGGGTGCTCCGCCGTGAACTCGCGCACCAGCGCCGGCAGCAGCCGGTGCGCAATGGACGGGACGGTGAAGAGGTCCACGCGACCGCGCCGCAACTGTGCCCATTCCGAGCCGCGCAGCATCATGCGTTCGTAGGCGTCCAGCACCCGCCTGGCCTCGACCAGGAACTCCTCGCCGGCCGGCGTGAGCCGCACCGAGCGCGTGGTGCGCTCGATGAGCCGCACGCCTACCACGTCTTCCAGCTTGGCGATGGCCTGGCTCAGCGCCGGCTGGCCCAGGTGCACGGCTTCGGCCGCAGCACCGAAGGAGCCGCTGTCCGCCAGGGCGGCGAAGGCGCGCAGGTGGCGCGGGTTGGGATAAATCATTTTTCGTGATGGCTAGTCAAGCAGAATCGATTTGTTGCAGGAATCGACGCGGCCTAGTATCGCCCCGTCCTGCCATGAAGACCATCTTTCTCCTCTTCGATTCGCTCAACCGGCGCAGCCTGCAGCCCTACGGCGGCACCGCGATCAAGACGCCGAACTTCCAGCGGCTGGCCGAGCGCTGCGTCACCTTCGACAACCACTACGTCGGCAGCCTGCCGTGCATGCCCGCGCGGCGCGACATGCACACCGGCCGCCTGAACTTCCTGCATCGGGGCTGGGGTCCGCTGGAGCCTTTCGACAATTCCTTCGCCGCGCTGATGCACAGAGCGGGCGTGTATTCGCACCTGGTGTCCGACCACTACCACTACTGGGGCGACGGCGGCGCGACCTACCACAACCGCTACGACACCTACGAGTTCATCCGCGGCCAGGAGCGCGACCCGTGGAAGGCGATGGTGCAGCCGCCGTGGGAGCGCTTCCGCGAGATGTACCACCCGAAGCAGTTCACGCAGGAGCGGCGGCACAAGCACTCCGCCCACATGATCAACCGCGAGGCTATCCGCGAGTACGGCGACTTCCCGTCGGTGCGCTGCTTCGACGCGGGCCTCGAGTTCCTGCAGGGCAACCGCGAGGCGCAGGACTGGCTTCTGCACCTGGAGACCTTCGATCCGCACGAACCCTTCCACGCGCCGGCGGAGTTCCGCAAGGACTACCCCACCAGCTACCAAGGCCCGATCTTCGACTTCCCGCCTTACAAGCGCGTCACCGAGACCATAGCGGAGTGCGACGAGCTGCGCGCCAACTACGCCGCGATCGTCGCCCTGTGCGACCACGAGCTGGGCCGGCTGCTCGACTACATGGATGAACACGCCATGTGGGACGACACCGCGCTGGTGGTGACCACCGACCACGGCTTCCTCCTTGGCGAGCACTCGTGGTGGTCCAAGAATGTGATGCCCTGCTACGACGAGGTGGCGCACATCCCGCTGTTCATCCATCACCCGGCCTTCCGCAAGCAGGCCGGCACGCGGCGCCAGGGCCTGACGCAGACCGGCGACCTGATGCCGACGCTGCTGCAGATGCATGGCATGGAGATCCCGGCGGAAGTCACCGGCGTGTCGCTGCTGCCTTTGCTGGAGAAGGAAACCACCGTGCGCGAGGCCGCGATCTACGGCGTGTTCGGCAGCGCGGTGAACGTCACCGACGGCCGCTACACGTTGTTCCTGTATCCGCCCGAGATGCACCGCGCGGGCCTGAACCAGTACACGCTGATGCCGATGCACATGAAGGAAATGTTCGCGGTGGAGGAACTGGCCGAGGCGCGGCTGGCGCCGCCGCTGCCCTTCACCAAGGGCGCGCCCGTGTTGCGCGTGCCGGCCACGCCGAAATCGCCGCAATACAAGCTGCACGGGCCGGGCGCGCAGAACGACACGGTCACCGTCATGTTCGACCTGGCCAGCGACCCCGGCCAGGAACACCCTATCAACGATGCGGCCGTGCACGCGCGCCTTTGCGGCGAGATCGCGCGGCTGATGAAGCAGAACGACGCGCCACCCGAGTATTTCGAGCGGCTCGGCCTGGCGGCCTGAACCTTCAAGAACAGCAGGAGACAAGATGCAGACCCGAAGATTCCTTGCCGCCGCCGCGGCCGCCCTGGCGCTGGCCGCCAGCTTCCAGGCCGCTGCCGCCTGGCCGGAGAAGCCGATCCGCTTCGTCGTGCCGTGGCCCGCAGGCGGCTCCTCGGACGCCGCCGCGCGGCTGGTGGCCAAGCACCTGGGCGACCGCCTGAAGCAGCCGGTCCTGATCGACAACAAAGCCGGCGCCTCCGGCAACATCGGCACCGGCGACGTGGCGCGCGCCGCCCCCGACGGCTACACGCTGCTGCTGTCTTCCGGCCCGTTCTCCATCAATCCCAGCCTGTACCGCACGCTGCCCTTCGACACGCTGAAGGATTTCGTGCCCGTTGCGCAGATCGCGAATACGCCCAGCGTGCTGGTCGTCTACCCGGGCACGCCGGCGCGCAGCATGCAAGAGTTTGTCGCTCTCGCGCATGACCCGTCCAAGCCTCTGGCGGTGGCGACTCCCGGCAACGGTTCGGCGCAGCACCTCGCGCTGGAACTGCTGCGCAAGAAGGCAGGCCTGAGCATCAACCACATCCCGTACAAGGGCGGGGCGCCCGCAGTGACCGATGTCCTGGGCGGGCAGGTGTCCGCGATGATGTCCGGCTTCCCCGAGGTGGCGCCCCACATCAAGGCCGGCAAGCTGCGCGCGCTGGCGGTGACGACGGAAGGCCGCTCGTCGTTCCTGCCCGATGTGCCGGCGCTCACCGAGCTGAAGCTGGCCGATGCCGGCTCCGCCGGCTGGAACGGCATCCACGTGCCGGCGAAGACGCCGCCGGAGATCGTCGCCCGCCTGCACGACGAAGTGAACGCGGTGCTCGAGATGCCGGAGGTGAAGGAGCAACTGGCCGCGCTGGGCTTCGAGGTGCGCCGCACCAGCCAGAAGGACTTTGCCACTTTCGTGACGCAGCAGATCGTTCGCTGGAAGCAGGCCGTCGAACTCTCCGGCGCCCGCATCGACTGAAGGCATGGCGCTCCTGTCCGGAGACGGCGCGATCGAACTGCGATCGGGCCGCTACACCGCGCGCGTCGTTCCGGGCGCAGGGGGACGCATCGCGGCCCTGGCCTGCGAGGGCGTCCCCCTGCTGGTGGAGTGGGACGGCGCCCGCTTCGACGAGCACCACTGGCCGAAAGCGGGAGCCTTTCCGATGCTGCCCTTCGCGAACCGGCTGCCGCCCGAAGGTTTCACCTTTGGCGGGCGGCAGGTCCGGCCCACGCCGGGACCTGCGGGATTTGCCGTGCACGGCTTCGGGCATCGCAAGCCCTGGCAGGTGCTGGAGGCCTCGCAGCAGCACGTGCAGATGGAGTGCGTGCATGCCGGGGGCGAGGAGGACTGGCCGTGGGCATTTCGTGCGGCCCAGGAAGTGCGGCTCGCGGACGACGGGCTGCACGTGCACTTGTCGGTGCGAAACGATTCGACGGAGGCCATGCCGCTGGCGATGGGCCTGCATCCCTATCACCCGGTTCCGGTGGATGCGATGCCCGCAGACCTGCACTTCGAAGCGGCCGGCCGGCACGAACTCTGTGCGCTGGGTCGTGCGGCCGAAGCGCCAGTCGCGCCCGGATTCGGCATGTGCCGCGGGGAAACCGCTGCATTCAGCGGCTGGACCGGCAGTGCGCGCTTCGGCCACGCGACCGACGTGCGCTGCGCCGGCGTGGAGGCCCTCGTGCTGCACCGGCCGGCGCGGGGTGATTACCTGTGCATCGAGCCCGTCACGCTGTTGCCCGGCCGGCTCGGCGCCCTCGCGCTGGCCCCTGGCGAAACAAGAAGCCTGTCCTGGAGCTGCAGCCGGCAGGCCACCAAGGATTTTCTGGAGACAACATGAAGCAACTTCTCTTGCGACAGACCACGGCCCGCCTGCTTGCAGGCTTGTGCGCTGCCCTCGTGCTGGCCAGCTGCGGCGGCGGTGGCGACGGCAGCAGCGCGTCCTCCGCGACGGCGGCCTCGCGGACCACGGCGCTGCTGCAGAACTTCATCACGGACGATCCGCTCGCCGGCGACAACGGCCTGCCCGCCTCGCCGGCGGCGCCCCTTTCCTACGGGCCCATCAACATGGGCGTGGACGTGGACGGCAATGCCATCCAGGCGGTCGACGAGCAGGACGTGCGCTACTTCGACGGGCACTACTACCTGTATGGTCCGTCCTTCACCTGCGGCGCCTTCAACTATTCGCCGGGCGTGAACACGGGCCCGCTGGTGCCGACCAGCCCGAACACGATCTATCGCTACTGCGGCCTGACGATCTACCGGTCCGACGACCTGATGAACTGGAAACTGGTCGGCACCCAGTACCTGCAGGACGCCGCGACGGGCGAGCACTTCGTCGTCAAGAAGCCGCGGGTCGTCTACTCGCCCAAGACCGGCCTGTACAACCTTTGGTTTCTCGACGGCCAGGCGGGGCTGACCACCACCAGCAGGACCGGCAAGTACTTCATCGTGCAGTCCACTTCGCCGACCGGGCCGTGGAGCACGCCTTTCGAGCCGACCGTCGCCGCAGGCGCTCTGGGTCCGGTGGACTTCTCCATCAACACCGGGCCGGACGGCACCTCCTACATCGCCTCGGGGCATTCGGGTGTCGCGGTGATGCAGCTCAATGACGAGAAGACCGGCACCATCGACAACGTGCAGGTGAACATCGCGCTGCAGGCCTCCGCCACTCCCAGCGTCATCACACTGGGCGGCCTGGGCATCAGCTACCACGCCGGCTGGTGGTACCTGACCGGCTCGGCCGGGTGCGGCAACTGCGTCGCAGCCAGCTTCTACTACTTGCGCGCCAAGGATCCGCACGGCCCCTGGATGAGCCCCATCGACGATTCGACAACGCAGCCGGTCATCCCCGCCGTGCTGTCGGTGGACTCCGGAAAGGCGCAGATGCACAGCGCGGTGATGCTGCCGGATGGCAGCGGCGGCACGCAGGTGCTCGTTCCCGGCACGCACTATCGCTCCAACCCGCTCGGCGCGCCCGGTACGTCCGTGGCGCAATCGGGCGACAACAACCTGGCGCTCTCCGGCCTGTACCTCACGCCGCTGTCCTTCGACGCGCAGGGACACATCCAGCCGCTGGCGATCACGCCCAGCTACGAGTTCCCGCTGGCGCGGCCGGTCGAAGCGGTGACGCCGCCGGCCTGGCAGGCCGCCCTGGTGGTCACCAAGGACCGCTCGGTCGTCCAGTCATGGACGGTGACTTCGCAGCTTGCGACCATCTACCCGGCCGTGTTCCAACGCACGCCGGATACATCCCCGAACCCGGCCGCAACCGCGACCATCCAGCAACCCATGGTCGATGCACCGCTGCTCGCCCGGCTGAACCTGCCCAACGGCCGCTCGTTCGCCTGGACCATCGATCCGCGGACCGTGGCCTGGGCGCCGACGAAGATCGCGCTGAACCTGCCCGAAGCCTTCGTGGGCCAGGGACGCGTGACGCTGACCCTCAGCACCGCGGCCACCAATGGCGGCTACGGCGTCGCCGTCGGCAAGAAGGGCAGCGCCCTGGCGGGCGGTGAATACCGCGTCGTCCAGGGCGGCACGCAGACCGTGCTGCCGAACGCGGAGATGCTCGTGCAGGCCGGCGCGCTTTCCGCCCAGGCGCCGACCATCACGGCGCAGCCGCGAAGCCTGAAGGTGGCCGCCGGCAGCAACGTGGGCTTCCTGGTGCAGGCGGATGGTGTGGGCCTGGGCTACCAGTGGCTGCGCAATGGCCAGCCCGTGCTGGCGCCCGATGGCTACAACGAGTGGACCACCGCGGCCTTGCGCCTCGCCAGCGTGACGGCGGCCGACAGCGGCACGTACACGGTGCAGGTGTTCAACCAGGTGGGCAGCGTCACCTCGGTGCCGGTGACGCTGGAGGTCACGCCCTAACGCGCCTTGCCGGCGGTCGCGTCAGATCGCCGGCATCCTCTCCGCCACCGCCACGATCTGCTCGCGCACCCACTGCACGCCGGGATCGTCCTCGCGGTAGCGGTGCCACTGCAGCACCTCGGTGAGCCGCGGCGTGTCCAGCGGCGGCTCGAACAGCTTCACCGGCATGGCCTGCGCGAACTGCATGGCCAGCCGCGTCTGCACGGTGGCGATGCGGCGGGTGCCGACGACGAAGCGCGGCATCAAGGTGAAGCCGTGCGTCACCACGTCGATGCGGCGCGTGTGCCCATGCTGGTTGGCGTACCAGGACTCGAACCAGGGGTTGTTGCCCTGCTCGTTCTGGTACACGACGTGGCCCAGCGACTGGTACTGCTCCAGGCTCAGGCTGTCGCCCAGCTCCGGGTGCTGGGCGCAGGCGATCACCTGGTAGGTGTCCTCGAACAGCACGGCCTGCGGGTGGTCGGCCAAGGTCAGGTGGGCCGGCGTCACCAGGAAGTCGGCGCGGCCCTGGTCCAGGTCCTGCGCCATCGTGTTGCTGGAAGGCCGGATGTCGAAGGCGAGGCCAGGCGCCACCTGCGCGATGCGCCGCAGCACCTCCGCCATCAACACGTTGGAAACGTAGTCGGAGGCGATGACTACGAAGTGGCGCTGCGCGGTGGCGGGGTCGAAGTCCGGCCGCACGCCCAGCGTGGAGTCGACCTTCAGGATGATGTCGCGCACCGGCTGGATCAGGCTTTCGGCGCGCGGCGTCAGCTTCATCGTGCGGCCCACGGGCACCAGCAACTGGTCGTCGAAGTATTCGCGCAGCCGCGCCAGCACGCCGCTCATGGCGGACTGCGTCATGTGCATGCGCTCGGCGGCGCGCGTGACGTTGCGCTCGGCGAGCAGGGTGTCGAGCGCGATCAGCAGGTTGAGGTCGATGCGCTGGTACCGCATGGCGGGGATCATAGCCGGGCAGTGCGGCGGGAACGCCGGGAGCCCGGCCGGCATCCATGGACGACAATCCACGGCGAACCATGAGCAATTCCATCGTCATCATCGGCGGCGGCCACGCCGCCGCGCAGCTGTGCGCCGCCCTGGCCGAAGCGGGGCAGGGCGCCCGCGTGCACGTCGTCTGCGAAGAGCCGGCCCACCCTTACCAGCGGCCGCCGCTGTCCAAGAGCTACCTGAAGAATGCCGGCGAAGCGCTGCAGCTGCATCGCGACGACGCCTGGTACGCCGGCAAGGGCATCACGGTGCACCTGGATGACGCGGCGGTCGCCATCGATCGCACGGCGCGCAAGGTGCGCCTGGCCTCGGGCCAGGAGCTGGCTTATGGACAGCTGGTGCTGGCCACCGGCTCGCGGGCGCGCGTGCTGCCCGCGCTGGCGCAGCCGCTCGCCAACGTGCTGAGCCTGCGCAGCGCGGCCGACGCCGAGGCCATCCGCTCGCGCCTGCAGGAAAAGACCGGCCAGCTGGTCGTGCTGGGCGGCGGCTTCATCGGCCTCGAAGTGGCGGCCACGGCGCGCCACCTGGGCTGGGAAGTGCGCGTGCTGGAGGCCATGCCGCGCCTGCTTTCGCGTTCTGCCTCGCCGGAGTTGTCGGCGCAGATCCTGGAGCACCATCGCAGCCAGGGCACGCAGGTGGAGCTGGAGGCCAAGGTCTCGGACTTCCGCGCGGAGAGCGGGCGCCTGGCGGCGCTGCGCGTGAATAGCGAGGAAGTGGCCGTGGACCAGCTGCTGCTCGGCATCGGCGCAATGCCGGAAACGCGGCTGGCGCAGGAGGCCGGCCTGGCAGTGGAAAACGGCATCGTCGTCGATGCCGCCCTGCGCACCTCGGATCCGGACATCCTGGCCATCGGCGATTGCAGTTCCTTCCCCTATCGCGGCCAGCACGTGCGGCTGGAATCGGTGCAGAACGCCAACGACCAGGGCAAGGCTGCCGCGGCGACCCTGCAGGGCCAGCCCGCGAACTACGCGCCCGTGCCCTGGTTCTGGTCGGACCAGGGCGGGCTGCGGCTGCAGATGGTCGGCCTGTGGCGGCCCGGGCTGCAGGCGGTGCGCCGGCCCGGCGCCACGCCGGCCAGCTTCAGCCTGTTCCACTATGACGGCGCGGACCTGGTCGCCGTGGAATCGGCGAATGCGCCGATGGACCACATGATGGCGCGGAAGATCCTGGAAGCGGGCAAGTCGCCGGCTGCAGCGCAGGTGGCGGACCCGGCGATCCAGCTGAAGACGCTGCTTACCTGATCGCTGGATCGGCAGGTATTGCGCCTGCCGATGCCTCCCATCGCCAATATCCGTTGGTGCGGCGCGCGGCCTTTCCCTAAGCTGCGCGCCGACGATGACCCGTAACAACCCCCTCAAGGGCTGGCAGGTGGACCGCGCCGCGATCCGGCATGTCGGCCACGACCTGCAGCGCCCCGAATGCGTGCTGGCCGAGCGTGACGGCACGGTCTGGGTGGCCGACGCCCGGGGCGGCGCCATGCGCATCGCGCCGGACGGCAGCCAGCACCTGGTGGTGCCGCGGCAGCCCGCCGACACCGGAGAAATCGACTTCCAGGCTCGCTACGTGCAAAGCCAGGGCTCGCTGCCCAATGGCATGACCTTCCTGGCCAACGGCGACTTCCTCATCGCCAACTGGGGCACGGATTCGGTGGAAGTGATGACGCGCGAAGGCCAGGTCCGCCGCCTGTTCGACCGGATCGATGGCCAGCCGCTCGGCAAGTCCAACTTCCCGCTGCGAGACCGCAAGGGCCGCCTCTACCTCACCGTCACTACGCGCATGCAGCCGTGGACCGGCTCGATCAACGCGCGCGCCGCCGACGGCTACATCGCGCTGTTCGACCAGCAAGGCAACGCTCGCATCGTCGCCGACGGCTTCGAAGGCACCAACGAGATCCGCATGGACGCCAACGAGGAGTGGCTCTATGTCGTGGAGAGCAACGCCCGCCGCATCTCGCGCCTGCGCGTGCAGCCGGATGGCTCGCTGACGCACCGCGAGATCTATGGGCCCAGCAAGCTCGAAGGCTTCCCGGATGGCATGGCCTTCGACGCCTTCGGCAACCTGTGGATCACGCTCGTCATGACGGACAAGCTGATCGCGATCACGCCCGACGGCGAGGTGCTGACCTTGCTGGACGACAGTAACCCGGAAGCGACCAAGCGCCTCAACGAACACTTCGAGGCCCGCACGCTTACGCCCGAGATCATGGGCGCCACCGCCGGCACGCTGGCGCCGTGGATGGCGAGCCTTACCTTCGGCGGCACCGACCTGCAGACCGTCTACATCGGCAGCCTGCGCGGCCTCACGCTTCCCAGCTTCCGCGCGCCGGTCGCCGGCCTTCCCCTCATCCACTGGAGCGAACGATGAAACTCGCCACCCTCAAGAGCGACAGCAAGGACGGCCGCCTGGTCGTCGTCTCGCGCGACCTCAAGCGCGCCGCCGATGCGACGCAGGTCGCGCCCAACCTGCTCGCCGCCCTGGAAAACTGGGCGACGGCGGAGCCCAGGCTGCAGGCGCTGTACGAGCAGCTGAATGCCGGCAAGGCACAAGGCGCATTCGACTTCGACGCGCAGCAGGCCGCCGCGCCGATCCCGCGCGCGCCGCAGTGGTGCGACGGCTCGGCCTTCCTGAACCACGGCAACCTGATGCAGACGGCCTTCAACATGCCGCCGATCCCGGACGCCGAGACCATGCCGCTGATGTACCAGGGCGGTTCCGACGACCTGCTGGGCGCGTGCGACGACCTGCCGCTGCCCGACGAAGCGCACGGCATCGACTTCGAAGGCGAGTTCGGCGTCATCGTCGACAGCGTGCCCATGGCCTGCTCGCCGGCCAAGGCCGCCAGCCGCATCCGCCTGCTGGTGCAGATCAACGACGTCAGCCTGCGCGCCTTCGGCCCGCGCGAGATGAAGACCGGCTTCGGCTTCTTCCAGGCCAAGCCTTCGTCCAGCTTTGCGCCGGTCGCGGTGACGCCGGACGAAATCGGCGAAGCGTGGAAGAACGCCCGCGTCTGCCTGGACCTGGCCATCGAGTTCAACGGCCAGTGGTTCGGCGACCCGAACGGCCGGGAAATGAACTTCGGCTTCGACCAGCTCATCGCCCACGCCGCCACCACGCGCAAGCTGAGCGCCGGCACCATCATCGGCTCGGGCACCGTGTCCAACGCCGGCGGCAAGAAGGGCTCGGCCTGCATCGCCGAGCGCCGCGCCATCGAGCAGATCGCCAACGGCGCGCCCAAGACCGCTTTCATGAAGTTCGGCGACCGCGTGCGCATGGAAGCGCGCTGGCAGGACCAGCCGGTGTTCGGCACCATCGAGCAGCGCGTCGTGCAAGCGCCCAAGGAGTAAGCCATGCCCCGTTTCGTCGACCTGTCGATCTACCTCGAGAACGACGTCCTGTCCGACCCGCCGCCGCTGGCGCCGAAGATCACCTACCAGAAGCACGCCGACACGCTGCCGGAATTCATCCAGATGATCCCCGGCACGAAGGCCGAGGACTATCCCGATGGCGAGGCCGCGGCGGCCGAGTGGGTGACGCTGACGACGCACAGCGGCACCCACCTGGACGCGCCCTGGCACTTCCACTCCACGCAGGACGCGAAGCTAGACCAAAAGAAACCGTCGCTGACCATCGACCAGATTCCGCTGGACTGGTGCTTCCGCCCTGGCGTGAAGCTGGATTTCCGCCACTTCCCGGACGGCTACGTGGCGACGGCGCAGGACGTCGAGAACGAGCTGAAGCGCATCGGCCACGAGCTGCAGCCCTTTGACATCGTCGTGGTCAACACCCGCGCCGGCTCGCGCTACGGCAACAACGACTACGTGCAGGCCGGTTGCGGCATGGGCTACGAAGCCACCATGTACCTGCTGGAACGCGGCGTGCGCCTGACCGGCACCGATGCCTGGAGCTGGGACGCACCCTTCTCGTACACGGCGAAGAAGATCGCCGAGACCGGCGACAAGTCGCTGATCTGGGAAGGCCACAAGGCGGGCCGCGACATCGGCTACTGCCACCTGGAGAAGCTGCACAACCTGGAAGCGCTGCCCGGAGACGGCTTTACCATCAGCTGCTTCCCGCACAAGATCCGCGGGGCCTCCGCCGGCTGGACGCGCGCGGTCGCGATCTTCGAGAATTGAACGAGAGCCCGTAGGGTGCGCAGCTTGCTGCGCACCTGGGACACGGATCGCGCGGTGCGCAGCAAGCTGCGCACCCTACAGACAACCAACAAAGGAGACCTCACGATGATCAATCGCCGCACCCTGCTCGCCACGGGCGCCAGCTTGGCCGCCACCTCCCTG
This sequence comes from Ramlibacter agri, assembly GCF_012927085.1. Lineage (NCBI taxonomy): Bacteria > Pseudomonadati > Pseudomonadota > Betaproteobacteria > Burkholderiales > Comamonadaceae > Ramlibacter > Ramlibacter agri. Next base: position 192,106 of record NZ_JABBFX010000003.1, read on the forward strand.
CCCCTGCGCGCGCAGGCGCCCGTGAAGGCCACCTTCGGCTACACCGCGGTCACCGACTACGCCACCGTGTTCATCGCCCGCGAAGAAGGCTACTTCGTCAAGCACGGCATCGACGTCACGCCGCAGATGGTGCCGCTGAACCCGTCGATCCCGCCGGCGATCCAGTCGGACTCGCTGCAGCTGGGCGGCCCCACGCCCTCGGTGTTCCTGCAGGCCGTCGAAGGCGGGCTGGACCACGTGGTGCTCACCGGCGGTGGCGCCACCTCCAAGAAGATGACAGGCCTGGGCCTGGTCGCGCGTTCCGGCTCCGGCATCAAGACGGCGCAGGACTGCGTCGGCAAGAAGATCGGCGTGCCCGGCCTCGGCGCCTTCCTGCACGTGGGCTTCCGCGCCTGGCTGAAGTCGCAGGGCGTGGACTACACCAAGGTCAACTTCATCGAAGCCGCCTTCCCGCAGCACGGCGACCTGCTGCGCGGCGGCTCGCTCGACGCGGTGGTGACGGCCGACCCGTTCATGCAGCGCATCCTGTCCAGCGGCGCCGGCTACGTGGCGTCCTACTACTCCACCTTCCTGCCGGACGGCCTGCCTTCGCTGGTGTTCGTGGCGCGGCGCGACTGGGTGCAGAAGAACATGGCGGCCGCCAAGGGCTTCCAGGCCGGCATCGCCGAAGCGGCGAAGTTCCTGGTCGACCCGAAGAACAGCGTGAAGGTACGCGAGCACATCGGCAAGTACATCAAGCTGCCGCCCGAAGTGCTGGCCACGGCGCAGATCAGCCCGCCATTGCCGGTGGTCACCGAGCCGGTTCTGGGCTGGTGGGCCGACCAGATGGTGGAACAGAAGCTTCTGAAGACGAAGCCCAACCTCGCCAACCTGATCGTCAAGTGAAGGCGGACCCGAGCCCCGTCCTCAGCTTCGACGGCGTCGCCATCCACCTCGGTGGCCGCGAGATCCTGTCGCCCACCAGCGTGCAGGTGGGGCAGGGCGAATTCGTCTGCATCATCGGGCCTTCGGGCTGCGGCAAGACCACGCTGCTGCGCGCGGCGGCCGGCTTCGTGCAGCCTTCGGGTGGCGAGGTGCGGCGCCTGGGCCAGGTGGTGAACGGGCCCTCGCGCGAGGCGGCTTTCGTGTTCCAGGACTACGGCCGCGCGCTGCTGCCCTGGCGCACGGTGGCGGGCAACGTCGCCCTGGCGCTGGAGGCGGCCGGCGTGCCGGCGGCGCAGCGGCCGGAGCGCATCGCGCGCGCCCTGAAGACGGTGAATCTGTCGGCGCACGCGGACAAGTTCCCGCTGCAGCTGTCCGGCGGCATGCAGCAGCGCGCGCAGATCGCCCGCTGCCTGGCGCAGGAGCCGCGGCTGCTGATGATGGACGAGCCCTTCGGCGCGCTCGACGCGATGACGCGCGAGTCGCTGCAGGACGAAGTGGCGCGGCTGGTGCGCGAAAGCGGCCTGACGGTGCTGTTCGTCACGCACGATCTCGATGAAGCCATCTACCTCGGCGACCGCGTCATCGCGCTGCGCGCCAATCCGACGCCTGAGAAGCCCAGCGTGGCGGCCGTGGTCGACGTACCCATCGCGCATCCGCGCAACCAGCTGGAGACGAAGGAACATCCGGAGTACCTGCGGCTGCGGCGCGAGCTGTATCACTACCTGGGGCACCACTGATGCGGCGCTGGTTGCAGGGAGCCGCCCGCGGGCTGGCCGTGCCGCTGGTGCTGGTGGCGGCGCTGGAGGCCTACATGCATGGGCCGGGCAAGAACAGCGATGCGCTGGCCGCGCCCACCGCCGCCGCGCAGGCGTTTGGCCGGGCGCTGGTCGACGGCTCGCTGCTGCAAGGCACGCTGTTCACGCTGGGCAGCGCGGCGCTGGGCCTCCTGATCGCGCTGGTGCTGGGGACCTTGCTGGGCATCTGGCTGGGCCTGTCGCGCCAGGCCGGCGCCTGGAGCTTCCTGACGGTGGAAGTGCTGCGGCCGGTGCCCTCGGTGGCCTTGATTCCGCTGTCCATGCTGGTGTTCGGCTTCGGCGTGCGGATGGAAAGCGCGGTGGTGGCCTTTGCCGTGTTCTGGCCGATGCTGGTGCTGGCGCAGTCGGCGGCGCGCCAGGTCGATGCACGCCTGCTCGAAGTGGGCTTCGCGCTGGGGTTGTCGCCGTGGGCGCGCCTGAGCAAGATCGTGCTGCCGGCGATGGTGGCGCGCCTGTTCGTGGCGATCCGGCTCGGCGTGGCCATCGCGCTGGTGGTGGCCGTGACGGTGGAGATCGCCGCCAACCCGCACGGCATGGGCTACGCGATGATGGTGGCGCAGCAAAGCCTGGACCCGGCGCTGATGCTGGCCTGGCTGTTCTGGATCGCGGTGGTGGGCTACCTGGTGAACCTGCTGGCGCTGGTGCTGGAACGCCGCATCGCGCGGGCAATGGGAGCCGTGGCATGAAGCGCCTGTCTTCGTGGATCGGCTCGCTCGCCGTGCTGGCGCTGACGCTGGGCCTGTGGTGGCTCGCAAGCCACGAGCAATGGGTCAGCAAGGTGTTCCTGCCCACGCCGGAAGCGGCGTGGGCCAGCCTGCAGGAAGGCCTGCGGGAAGGCAGCCTGGGCGAACAGTCCTGGGCCACGGTAGGCCGCATGGTCGAAGGCTGGCTGCTGGCCTGCCTGGCGGGTGTGCTGCTCGGGGCACTGGTCGGCACGTCGGCCGCGGCGCGTGCGTGGCTGCAGCCGCTGCTGGAGTTCATCCGGCCCTTGCCGGCTTCAGCGGTGCTGCCGCTGGCGATCTCGCTGTTCGGCCTGAGTGGCGGCATGGTGTTGTTCGTCGTCGCTTTCGGCGCGATGTGGCCGGTGCTGCTGGCCACCTTGCACGGCTTCGCCAACGTGGAGCCCCGGCTGCGCGAAGTGGCGGCGGCCTTGCAGTTGCCGCGGCGCGACTTCATCTGGAAGATGGGCCTGCCGAATGCGATGCCCGACATCCTGGCCGGCATGCGGCTGGCGATGACGGTGTCGCTGATCGTCGCGGTGGTGGGCGAGATGATCGCGTCGCAATCGGGGCTGGGGCAGGCCATTCTGCTGGCCGCGCGCTCTTTCCGTGCGAGCGACCTGTTCGCGGGCATTGTGCTGCTGGGGGTGATCGGTTTCGTGGCGAATGCTTTGCTGGCAGCCGCTGAGAGGCGTTTGCTGCGTTGGCAGCTTGCCTGAGGATCCCGGGAACATGTCGCCATGTAGGCTGCGCAGCAAGCTGCGCACCCTACGGGCGCGAGACATTGGCCAGGACGCCGAATTCGGCAACCTGGTCCGCAGCGAGAGTAAGGACCTCGGCAGGCATCGGGCCTCCTGATGCCTGCAATTGCCAAAGTCGATTGGTGCCCGCGGCGCCCGCGCCCTAGCATGCCGCGCAGTGCCGACAGGCAGGAGACAACAAGCCACCATGATCCAACGCCGTACCTTGCTGGCCACCGCTGCCGGCCTCGCCGCCACCGGTTTCGCCCGTGCCCAAGGCAGCTACCCCGACCGCCCCATCCGGCTGGTGGTGCCCAACCCGCCCGGCGGGCCGTCCGACATCGTCGGCCGCTTCCTCGCCGAGAGCATGCACAAGGACCTGGGCCAGCCGCTGGTGATCGACAACCGCCCCGGCGCCGCCGGCCTCATCGGCACCGGCGCTGTCATCAGCGCGCCGGCCGATGGCTACACGGTGCTGGTCACTTCGCGCTCCAACCACGTGATGGCGCCGCTGGTGCAGAAGACGCAGGTCGACCCCGCCCGCGACCTCGCGCCGGTCGGCCTGGCGCTGCGCGCGGTCGGCATGTTCGTGACCCACGCGAAGGCGCCGTTCCGCACGCTGAAGGACCTGATCGCGTACGCCAAGGCCAACCCGGGCAAGCTGTTCTACGGCAGCGCGGGCATCGGCGCGACCAACCACATCGCGATCGAGCAGTTCAAGAAGCTGGCCGGCATCGACATCACGCACGTCCCCTACAAGGGCACCGGCACCCTGCTGACCGGCCTGATGGGCGGCGAGGTGTCGCTGGCGCTGCTGGACTTCGCCTCCGCGCAACCCGGCGTCAAGGGCGGCGCGCTGCTGCCGCTGGTGCAGACGGCCTCGCGCCGCCTGAGCTCGCTGCCGGACGTGCCGACCCTGGTGGAATCCGGCTTCCGCAACTACGACCCCTCGTTCTGGATCGGCCTGGCGGTGCCGAAGGCGACGCCGGCGCCGGTGATCGCCCGGCTGAACAAGTCGCTCGACCTGGCGCTGGCCGACACGCAGATGAAGGCCCGCGCGCAGGTCAACGGCTGGGAACTGGTGGGCGGCTCACCCAAAGTGCTGGCCGACACGATCGCGCAGGACCTGGCAGATTTCCCGGCGCTGGTGAAGCAGCTGGATATCAAGGCGAGCTGATCGCGCACCGTATGGGACTTAGGTCCCATACAGCAGCGGGCGCCGCGGCGGGAACATGCGGCGCCTCATGCCCAAGCATTCAACCCTCCATTCCGTCGCGCTGCTGCTGGCGCTGGCCGGGTGCGCCGGCACGCCTTCCGCGCCGTCCACCGTGGCAGCGGCCGACAACAGCTGGCCGCTGGCCGGCACCTTCTGGCAACTGGCGGAAGTGGGGGGCACGCGCGTCGAGACGCCGCCTTCGCGGATCGCGCCTTTCCTGGTCCTGCAATCCGCCGACCAGCAAGCGAAGGGCTTCGGTGGCTGCAACCGCTTCGACGGCGGCTATGCGCTGGACGGCGCCGCGCTGCGCTTCCAGCCCCCGGGCGGGACGCGGCACGACTGCGCGGGCGGCACGGCGCAGGAGCAGGCCTTCCTGCAGGCGCTGGCCGCCACGGCCAGCTGGCGACAGGACGGCGACCGGCTGCAATTGCTGGCCGCGGACGGCAAGCCGGTGGCGGCCTTCAACGCGTCGGCACAGCGTTACGTCTGCGACGGCAGCAAGATGATGTTCGTGCACGCCGAGCCGCGCGAGGCCGTGCTTGCCATGGACGGCCGGGTCTATTCGATGGAAGACGCGCCGGTAGCCTCCGGCGTGCGCTACCTGGCCGCCGAGGGCCGCAGCCCTGGCTATTCGCTGGAATGGCTCACCAAGGACGGCAGCGAAGGCCTGCTGGTCGAAGCGCCCCAGAGCGACGCCCGCAGCATGGCCGACCAGCGCACCGTCGCGCGCTGCAAGCGCAGCTGAGCGCACGAGCCGTGCCGCGATGAGGGATGATGCGTCCCTCGCAAGAAGGACATCGCATGAAGACGAAAGCCGCCGTCGCCTGGAAAGCAGGCGCTCCCCTGACCATCGAAACGCTGGACCTGGACGGTCCGCGCCCCGGCGAAGTGCTGGTGGAAGTGATGGCCACCGGCATCTGCCACACCGATTACTACACGCTCTCGGGCGCCGACCCCGAAGGCCTGTTCCCGGCCGTGCTGGGCCATGAAGGCGCCGGCATCGTGCGCGAGGTCGGCGCCGGCGTCACCTCGCTGAAGCCCGGCGACCACGTCATCCCGCTGTACACGCCCGAATGCCGGCAGTGCAAGTTCTGCCTGTCGCGCAAGACCAACCTGTGCCAGGCGATCCGCACGACGCAGGGCCGCGGCCTGATGCCGGACGGCACCGCGCGCTTCTCGCTGGACGGCAAGCCCGTGCTGCACTACATGGGCACTTCCACGTTCAGCAACTTCATCGTGGCGCCCGAGATCGCCATGGCCAAGATCCGCGAGGACGCGCCCTTCGACGTCGTCTGCTACATCGGCTGCGGCGTCACCACCGGCATCGGCGCGGTGATCTTCACGGCCAAGGTGGAGGCGGGCGCCAACGTCGCCGTGTTCGGCCTGGGCGGCATCGGCCTCAACGTGATCCAGGGCGCCAGGATGGTGGGCGCCGACAAGATCATCGGCATCGACCTCAACCCCGAGCGCGAGGCGATGGCCCGCAAGTTCGGGATGACGCACTTCCTGAACCCGAAGGACCACCCCAACATCGTCGACGCGATCCAGCAGCTGACCGATGGCGGCGTCGACTACAGCTTCGAGTGCATCGGCAACACGACGACGATGCGCCAGGCGCTGGAGTGCTGCCACAAGGGCTGGGGCCAGAGCATCATCATCGGCGTGGCCGAGGCCGGCAAGGAAATCAGCACGCGGCCGTTCCAGCTGGTGACCGGGCGCGAGTGGAAGGGCTCGGCCTTCGGCGGCGCGCGCGGCCGCACCGACGTGCCGAAGATCGTCGACTGGTACATGGACCGCAAGATCAACATCGACGACCTGATCACGCACCGCCTCAAGCTGGAAGACATCAACAAGGGCTTCGACCTGATGAAGGCCGGCGAATCGATCCGCTCCGTGGTGGTCTACTGATGGCGGATGTGACCACGCTGGAGCAGCACCGCTGCTTCGACGGTGTTCAGGGCTTCTACGAGCATGCGTCGAGCGAGATCGGCCTGCCCATGCGCTTTGGCGTCTACCTGCCGCCGCAGGCCCAGCAAGGGCCTTGCCCCGTGCTGCTGTGCCTGGCGGGCCTCACCTGCAACGAGCAGACCTTTGCCATCAAGGCCGGCGCGCAGCAGCATGCGGCGAAGCACGGGCTGGTGCTGGTGACGCCGGACACCAGCCCGCGCGGCACCGGCGCGCCGGATGCGGATGCCGACTGGGACTTCGGCCACGGCGCCGGCTTCTACCTGGACGCGACGCGCGAGCCCTATGCGCGCCACTTCCGCATGGAAAGCTGGCTGATGCAGGAGCTGCCGCAGGTGCTGCAGGAGCATTTCCCGGTGCAGATGGATCGCGCGGGCGTGCTGGGCCACTCGATGGGCGGCCATGGCGCGCTGACGCTGGCGCTGCGCCACCCCGGGCGCTTCCGCAGCGTGTCGGCCTTCGCGCCGATCTGCGCGCCGACGGAAGTGCCGTGGGGCCAGAAGGCTTTCGGCGGCTACCTGGAGGGCGACCCATCGACCTGGGCCGCGCATGACGCGGTGAAGCTGTTGGGGCGGGGCGCACGGGTGCCTGCGCTACTGGTCGACCAGGGCCTGGAAGACCAGTTCCTGGCGACGCAGCTGCGGCCCGAGCGGCTGGAGCAGGCCTGCGCGGCCGCCGGCCAGCCGCTGACCTTGCGGCGGCATGCCGGCTACGACCACGGCTACTTCTTCATCCAGAGCTTCATCGCGGAGCACGTGGCGCACCACGCGAAAGCGCTGGCCGGTTGAGGGCTACATGCCTTCCATGCAATCGTGCGCCTTCGCCTTGGCGATCTCGCTGGACATCGGCACGCCGTCATCGACGGTGTTGTCGATGCCGCCGCTGATGGTGAGGTGCTCGATCACCTTCTGCGTCGCGACCGGGATCGGTTGAGCGACCGGGGTGGCAACCGGCGCGGTGGCCGCGTGCTTCGGCACCGGCTGCTCCGGCAGCGTGGAAGGCGTCACCAGCGCGGCGAGCGCCAGGCCGCCGACTACGGCCATTGCGCCGGCTGCTATCCAGCGCGGCCGCGGCAACTGCATGCTGGGCGGCGTCGCGCCCGCGCCCTTGGGTTCCGGTTCCATCGCGTCTTCACGGATCAGGTGGCACATCGCGGGCTCCTCAGGGAATGCTGCGGCAAGTATGGTGCGACGCGGGAAGGATGCCAAGGCGCGTTGCTGTTGGTGACGTGGTTTCATGATCGAAAGCCCGACTCCCAGCGCCCGGTACACCGACCTCCCTAGAATCCCCCCGTGCGTCGCGTGACTCTTACCGTGGCGGCAGCGTTGTTCATGCTGCTGCTGGACGGCTCCATCCTGAACACTTCCCTGCCTGCAATGGCCCGCGCCCTCGGCGTGCGCCCGCTGGCGCTGAGCGCGGCAGTCACCGTGTACCTGCTGGCCGCGGCCGCCGTGCTGCCGCTGGCCAGCTGGCTGGGCGAGCGCTTCGGCCTGCGCCGCCTGTTCGCGCTGGCCATCGCCCTGTTCACTGTGTCGTCGCTGCTGTGCGGACTGGCGCAGGACGCGCAACAGCTGGTGATCGCCCGCGCGCTGCAGGGCTTCGGCGGCGGCCTGATGATGCCGGTGGGCCGCACCCTGGCGATGCAGCGCGCGCGCAAGGAAGACCTGATCGGCATCCAGGCGCTGCTGACCTGGCCCGCGCTGTTCGCGCCGGTGCTGGGCCCGCCGCTCGGCGGCTTCATCACCACCTATGCGTCGTGGCGCTGGAACTTCCTGCTGAACATCCCGCTGGGTGCGGTTGCCATCTTCCTCATCCTGCGCTGGGTGCCGCGTGAAGAGTTGCGGCCGCCGCGGCCGCTGGACGTGCGGGGCGCTGTCGGCGCCGCGCTGGGCCTGACCTTGCTGCTGGGCGGACTGGAAGCCACGGCCCACGCCGTCGGCGAGCATGTGGCGGTGGCGCCGGCCCTCGTCACCATCGCGGCCGGCTTCGTCGCGCTGTATGCAACGGTCTGGCACCTGGGACGCGCGGAGCATCCGGTCGTCAGCCTCGCGCCGCTGGCGCACCACACCTTCCGCGTCGCCACGGTCACCGGCGGCACCTTCGCTTCGATGACCCTGCAGGCCACGCCTTTCCTGCTGCCTCTGCTGTTCCAGCTGGCGCTGGGGCGCAGCGCCGTCGATGCCGGCGCGATGCTGCTGCCTTACTTCCTGGGCAACCTGGGCATGAAGTCGGTGTCCACGCCGATCCTTCTGCGCCTGGGCTTCCGGCGCGTGCTGGTGCTCATGGGCTTCGCCAACGCGGTGGCCATAGCGGCCTTCGCGTTCACCGGGCCGCAGACGCCCTGGCTGGTGCTGGTGCTGCTGCTGGTCGCGGCCGGCTGCGTGCGCTCCATGCTGCTGACCGCGGTGAACACGCTGATGTTCGCCGACGTGACGCTGCCCGAACGCGGCGCGGCCTCGGCCTTGTCCACGATTTCCATGCAGGTGGCGGCCGCGATGGGCGTGGCGGTCGGCGCCATCCTGCTGGCGCTGGCGCAAGCAGCCAACGGCCACCCGCACCTGGAACTGCCGGACTTCCGCGTGGCCTTCCTGGTGATGGGCGCGATCTGCGCGCTGGCGACCGTGAGCTTCTGGCGGCTGCCGCACGATGCCGGCGCGGAGATGACCCGCGCTACCGCGGGACGCGCGGGCTAAGCCTCGCGCGTGGCGACGGCGGCGCGCGTATTGCGCTCCGCCTGCACGGCGGCCTGCAGCAACTTCTCCGGCAACTTCGGGAACAAGCGTCCCAGCAGCCACCCGATACGGCCGCGCGCCGGCATCACGATGACGCGTTCGTTGCGTTCGACCGCGGCGAGGGTGTCCTCGGCGCAGCGGTCGACGGGGTAGGGCGTGCCGGCCACGCGCGTCAGGAAACGGCGGGCGTCCGGGACCCAGGGGATGCCCGTGCCCTGCAGGTTGCGCTTCTCCAGGATCGGCGTCTCGATGACGGAAGGGCACAGCGCGCTCACGCGCACGCCATGCGCCGCCGCTTCTATGCGCAGGCTGGTGCTAAGGCCGACCACCGCGTGCTTGGCCAGCGCATAAGGCGCCAGCAGCGGCGCCGGCCCGAGGCCGGCCATCGAGGCGGTGTTGACGATGTGCCCCGAGCGCTGCTTCACCATGATCGGGTAGGCCGCCAGCACGCCGTGCAGGACGCCGTACAGGTCGATGTCGATCACGTGCCGCCAGACCGGCAGCGGAATCTCGTGCGCTTCGCCGCCGGCGCCGATGCCGGCGTTGTTGAAGATGTAATCCAGGTGGCCGTGCTCGCGGGCGAAGGCTTCCACCGCATTGCGCACTGCATCGGCATCGCGCACGTCGAGTTGCACCGCGGTGCCGCCGCACTCGTCGGCCACGCGCTGCGCCCCGGCGCCGTCGATGTCGGCGACGCGCACCACTGCGCCGCGCGCGCCGAGCGCCTTCGCCAACGCCCGCCCGATGCCGGAAGCGCCGCCGGTGATGAACGCCGTCTTGCCCTGGAAAGCCTGCATGCGCGCCTCCTCGCCCCGGTGGGGATGTGGAGGAATTCTAGGGCGTGCCACCGCGGCCCGCCCGGACCGGATCAGCGAACGTCCAGCGGCACGGTGAGGGTCACCGAGGCCTTGTGCTTGTCCTGCGTGTCCCACTCCAGGCCGGTCGACAGGGTCGATCGCCAGGGCAGGTCGAAGCGCGTCCCGAGCATGGCGGTCGACACGGCAGCTTCCGTGTCCCAGCGCACCTGGCGGGTGTAGCGCGCTTCCACCCGCGTGGACGGGAGGAGCCGCCATTGCGTGCCGAGGCGCGCACCGGCGCGCGCTTCCTGCGCGCCCGCGGCCGAAACGTAACTGCGTTCGGCCGCGTCGACACCGGCACTCCAGCGCGCCGACCCGATGTCCTGGGTGAATTCGAGGTCCCAGCGCGAGCCTTCGGCGGCGGCATTGTCCGAGCTGGAGCGCAGGGCCTGGGCAGCGACATGACCTTGGCCGAACTGCTGCTGCAACTTCAATTCCTGCCCGCTACGTGCGGGCGCCCACTCGTACTGGCTTTCCGCGCTGAGGCCCGCAGCGATCCGCGCGCGCCAGGCCGCGGCCGTGCCGCCGGCTTCACGTTCCCGCAATTGCAGCTTGCCGCCAAGGACGGGGTTCGCCAGCTCGAAGCTGGTGTCGCCGCGCTGGAACTGCTCCTCGCCGCCCGGCGCGGCATGGACCGTGGTGCGCAGCGTCCCCGCCGGCGTGGACAGCGAGCCGTCGAAGCGGCCGGGCGGGCTCGCGCTGTCCTCGGCGCCCAGGCGCTCGTAGCTGACCTCGACGCCCGAGAGCGGCTCCATCGTCGCGCGGTTGGCGGTCTCCGCGCCCGCGGGTGCGACAAGCAGGCCGAGGAGCAGCGCTGCTGGAATGCGGTAGCGGATGGGGAACGGAGGGAGCATGACGTCTTTGGCGTCCATCGTAAGGGGCGGATGCGCGTGGAGGCAAGAACGGTGCGCGGAGACTGTGTTCCAGGTCCGGAAGAAACATTCCGTGCCCTTGATCCATCGAGCAGGACTGGGCTTCCGGCCCCGAACCGGATCTTGTTGCTCTGTCCCCCGGGGCATGTATAGGATCGCATCCCGTATCAAGGAGTCGGACGCGATGTCTATGAGCACAGTCGGCCTGGTCGGCCTCGGCGCGATGGGACGCGGCATGGCGGGCAGCCTGCGCCGCAAGGGTTACCCGCTGCGCGTCTGCGATGCCCGCGCAGGCGTTGCGCAGGACTTCGCCCGCGAAGGCGGCGTGGCATGCGCGACCCCGGCGGAAGCCGCCGCGGGTTGCGCTGTGCTGGTCTCGGTCGTCGTCAACTCCGCGCAGACCGAGGAGGTCCTGTTCGGGGAGCATGGCGCCGCGGCGAGCATGGCCCCGGGCAGCGTGTTCGTGATGTGTTCGACGGTCGATCCCGCGTGGTCCGCGTGCATGGAGGGCCGCTTGGCCGACCTGGGGCTGCTGTACCTCGATGCGCCGATCTCCGGCGGCGCGGCGCGCGCCGCGAGCGGCGAGATCACGGTCATGGCTGCGGGCGCGGCAGCGGCCTTCGATCGGGCCGGCCCGATACTCGATGCCATGGCCGCCAAGGTGTACCGCCTGGGCGACCAGGCCGGCGCGGGCAGCAAGGTCAAGGTCATCAATCAATTGCTGGCGGGCGTGCACATCGCGGCGGCCGCCGAGGCGATGGCGCTCGGCCTGCGCGAGGGCGTGGATGCAGCGGCCCTTTACGAGGTGATCACGCACAGCGCGGGCAACAGCTGGATGTTCGAGAACCGCATGCCGCACGTGCTGGCCGCGGACTACACGCCCCTGTCCGCCGTGGACATCTTCGTGAAGGACCTCGGGCTCGTGCTGGACCTCGCCCGTGCAAGCAAGTTTCCGCTGCCGCTTTCGTCCACCGCCCACCAGATGTTCATGCAGGCGTCCAGCGCGGGGCACGGGAAGGAGGACGACAGTGCGGTGATCAAGATCTTTCCGGGGATCGAGCTGCCGCGGCGCGGTGGGTAGGTGATGACTGGTTCTGGCCGGAAGCGGAGATCGCGGTCCTTGGATCACCTGTTGTTGGACTTTTTCTTAGAGGATCGAGTACCGTCTTGATGTGTCCAAAATGGAGCCACGACGTCGTAGAGGTGCGGTGCAAGAACCTTGCCCAGAACCTTCGGCTCGTATTTGGGGACTAGCCGCGGGATCATGAATTGCCCGAGGCAGTGGCCGACAAAGTCGTTCAATGTCACGACCAGAGCAACCATGTCTTCGATGAGCTCCTCCATTGGCGGCGCTCCGTTCGCAGCATTCACCGTTTCGAACATCTGCGCTCTAGAAATCGCATCAGCCCCTGCAAAGAACATGTTCCCGCCCCCGTCGGCCAAGTAGATCAGGTCGTCACCCCATTGGTCGTTGGGCGTGATCGCTGGCAGCAACTGCTTCATTGAGGGGTAGTGGAAGCCAATGCTGTCCCGAAAGGCCCGTAGCCATTTCGCGTCATGCAGGGTGCGGTTTAGCTCTTTGAACTCGGCTTCTCCATCACGCCAAGTTGGAAAGACATCCTGCCGCAGCACCTGAGAGATGGGTGACGAGTGCAGCGCAACTCGTGCTTCATGGACTTTGCTGCACGCCATCCTGAACAGAAAGAACACCTGAGAGAACTCCGCCTCCCGACGGAACACTCGCCGATCTGCTCTGGCCGACGGGGTTGTGAACGAGATCAACTTGCGCGTGCAAAGCGTTTCGTTATATATCTGCCCCAAGAGGTACCAGAAATACCTTTGCGTGTCCGTGAGCCCCCTCAGTGCTTCGAGAGGAACACGCAACTCGGACACATGAAGAGATTTGTGTGTCAAGGCAACTCCTCTCCTGCTCCCGCAGTGGGTCCGATGCTATGGCTAACTGCGTCGGGTCGCCGATATGTCGGCTTCCGACCCAAAGCGAACATTCGAGGTGACCCGCTCTCGTCTTGCTGTTTGCGGGCGACGATCAGCGCGAGAACAGGTCGCGAATCCGTTCGAACGGAAGGCCGGTCTCCGCGGCGCGCCGGACCTTGCGCTCCAGTGCGATATTGAGAGGCAGTTCGCGGTCGAGAGTGTCGAAGAGATCCAAACCGTCCATGCACACCACCCGCTTGCCGCGCCCGAATGCGGCCAAACCTTCATTGGTAAAGCCGCTATTGCTAACGAACAGTCCACGTGCCCATGCTGCCTTCTGCTCCAATTTGCCCTGGAACGCGTGCAGGTCGGCCGCCGCGGTCTTTGCCGATTCCCACTTGGCTTCGAGCAAGTAAATCTCGCCTTGCAGGACGAAGCTGCCGTCGATCTGCTCCCCTTTGTTGCGAAATGGCTCGCGCGCCTGCAACCCGTATAAATTGAAGGCGTCGCGCAGCCAGGCTTCAAAGGCGTAGCCACGCGGTTGAGGCTCGATCGACGAGAGCTCGATCAACCGCTGTTTCAGGGCCATGATTTTCGGGCGGTCAAACGCCGCCTTTGGCGGCTCGCTGAATGGCGCCGCCTCCGGCTTGCCTTCCATGCGATTCAGGAGAGAGAGGAAGCGCCCTTCCGCATTTGGCACCCGCTCCGCCCGCGAACGATGCTTGCGCACTCCTTCCCGATAATCCCACAATGCCCGCAGCGTCTTGACCGACGTTGCGAGATCCACCGTGTTCAAGTAGCAGCGCAGCCGCTTGGCCTTGGAAGTCCCGTGTTCGCGATAGGCGTCGTCGTCTATGTCCACATTGAGCTCTTCGGCGAAGAATGTGGACATCGTTCGATCGGAGAAATCCAGGACATAGCCACCGTTCATCTCGAACAGGTCGTCGAGAAGTTTCATGTCGAGAGATCGGATGTTCGGCACTTGGGCCCCCGCTTTTAGAGCGGTCTCGCCCGGATCGCTCGTTCTGGCTAGTCTAAGCTTTTCTCAGTCGGTACTTACATGCGCACTGACGCGCGTGTTCCTGCGCTGCGAATGTAGGAAGCCCTCCGCCTTAAAGGGAGAGATACGCGGGTGCTAGGGCCTAGGCCACGTCCCTGGCGACCTTGCGTGGCGTATGTTTCTGGCCGGATGCGGACCTGAATGAAGATTCGGCCGAACGCGCCTTAGCCTCAAGCCGCGGCTGTCACTGCTCAGAATCGACGCCGGTAGGCAAACGCTCTACGCGCATGCCGGCCGTTTAGGCGGAGCCACGCTTGCCGAAAAGCGGTGTCAGTCTCACCGAAAGCGCGTCCTCAAGGTCGCACAGCGCTTCCTTGGAGATCGAATCAGGATAGCGCGCCGCCTGGAGCCGCAATTCGATGTCTGGCATGTTCTGCCAGTAGGCCATGTTGAGCGACGACGGGCCGACAGCGTAACCAAGGTGATTTCGAATTCGCGTGCGCAAAGACTCACTGCTGCCGACGTACAGGATGCTGCTCTTGCCCGATTCGTCGTTCAATCGAGCGTACCGGAATTTGGCCGTCTTCACGTCGCGGGCCTTTGAGAACGATGCAACTAGCGCCTTCCTCTCGGCCTCGCTTGCCGTCGTGTCGAAAACGTAAATCCAGCGCGTTCCCAGCTTGGACCACCGCTGAAGGCTATCGGCAACCGACGCCTGTTCGGCACCCAGATGAATTTCACTGGTGCGGAACCTTATCGTGTGAACCTCATTTGGCTTGGTGTCTTTCAGTGCGGCCGCGCGCCGTGTCAGCAAGTCGTGAGTCTGCTGCGCAAGGTCTGTGAAAGGCATCCAGGTTCCAGTTGGGGGCTCAGCCCATTGTCGCAGACGACCCGTTCGCCCCCGTTCAACCCTCGCCCGGCTTCCAATCCGGGCTGTAGCCGCCAAGCGTCGGGTGGTACATCTCGTCCCCGTCATGCTGGGTGAATTCGACGTTGAGCCGGTCTTCCGGAATCCCGAGGATGTCCTTGCAGTGCCCGCAAAGTGCCTTGGCCAGTTCCATCCTCAGTTCCGCCGGCCGGCCCCTTCGGATGTCCAGCATCATCAGGGACACCGGGGTGGGCTCGCCGCCGATCTCCGGGATTCTCCAGACGCCACCCTCGCCCAGCTCGCGGATGGCCACGCTGATGCGCCGGATGTCCACGGACATCATCCGCGCGTAGGTCTCGCTCATCGCCGCGGCAAGCCGTTTCTTGTCGGCGACAGGGTAGTTGCGGGAGACGTCCAGTTGCAGGTAGGGCATTGATTCCTCCGATCCGACGAGCGTCCCAGGCGTAACGCTCCGCTATCCTAGTCAGTTCCTTACGCGCCGGCACGCCATCGCCGCCTGTCCCCCGCGCAGCGGCGGCGATCGGATATCCGTGCGACGCGCCAGAAATGCCGTGGCATGTCCGAGACAGCCTGCGTCGCGATCCGCATGCGCCCCGGGACAATCACGGCACTCCCTATGCGTGCCGCAGTCTTGATGGCTCTTGCCATGTCTTCCGGGTTCGCCGCCCATGCTTCCGACTCCTTCCAGCTTCAATGCGAGCACCGGTTGCCCGCCGGGGAACTGGTCTTCGACTACAAGCCCGGCGAGGTGAGCTACGACAACAGCGCCGGCATGCTGGAGTTGACCGGGAAATCCGGATCGATGAAGCGGAACAGGGTGACCCTCGGAACGACGGATTTCGAGCTGGCGTACACGGCGCACGTGTCGACGAGGCCGCTGAAAGAAGGCCGGACCGGAAAGGCTTGCGGCCGCATGCTCGGGTGGGTCGAGCTGCAGCTGGCGCCGCATCGCATCTCGGTCGCCAAGGAACTACCGGCGGGCAGTTGCGCCTACGCGCATGTCGCCGAGCACGAGATGAAGCACGTTGCCATCAACGAACGTCACCTGCAGGCGGTGGCCGCGGAAATGACGGCTCGCGCAGCCAGGCAGGTCGCGCGACGCACGTTCATCGGCAGCGAGGCGGAGTTGCGCAGCCAGATGGCCAAGTACGTCACGAACTCCTGGATTCCCGAAGTCAAAGCGGCCATGAACAAGGTAGCGGCGCAGCATGACAAGCTGGACACGCCGGAGGAATACGCGAGGAACGAGACGGTCTGCGGTGGCGCGATAGTCCCCATCGCCAGGGAGGCGCTGGCGCGGGATTGAGCGGACGGACCTTCGGTCACTGCCCCGCCGGCCTCGTCAGCAGGCGCAGTGCGAACGGCAGCGCCCATTCACCATCCACGCCAGCTCCCGCCTCACTGCGCAAACCGAGCTGCGGCCACTCGCGGGGACCGGCCCAGAGCTTGTTGTTCCCAGCGCGCACGCATTGCGCCGGATAGCTGTCGACGCCACCGAGATCCAGGAAGAGGCCGAGGCTGGGCAAGGTCTCGCGCGCGTTGCCCCACTCGGGCACGTACGCGGCGCCAAGCGCGCGGCAGGTTGGCGACGCGACGGCGTAGCGATCGTTGCCCGCGGCGTCGACGAAGATGCCGGTGCTGTTCGCGTTGGCGACTCCCAGGCTCAGTTGGCCGACGCTGTAGTCGTCGTCGCCGCCCTCGTCCACGAACACGCCAACCGACAAGTCCTGCGCGGAGCCCAGCGCAATCTCGTGGCTGGAGCGGTAGACGTCATTTCCGACGCCCCGCTTGAGGAGGATCCCCGCGGCGGAGTGGACCGCCGCGCCCATGGCGTACCAGGCCGCCTCGAAATGGTCGTTGCCGCCGTCGTCCAGCAGCATGCCCAGCCCCTCGTAGTAGCCGAAGCCCTGCGCCATCAGCTGCGCTTCATAGCGATCGTTTCCCGCCAGGTCCAGCAGCAGGCCGATGCCTCCCGCGGTGGAGCGGCCGTCGAAGAACACCCCGCGCATCCCGTAGCCGGCGCCCTGGCCCATCGACGTGTTGCGGTCTGGCAGCTGCGGGGAAGGCCGCACCAGCGGCGTGTTGCTTAGCGTGTAGCGATCGTTGCCGCCGGTGTCCACCAGCACCGCGACGCCGCCTGGCCCGCCTGAAGCTTGCGAGTACGTTTGCGCGGTGTACTCATCGTCGCCGCTGCCGCTGGCCAGGACGGCGATGCCGCCGATCGCGTGCGCCTGCGAATGGCTGCTTGCGACGAAGCGGTTGCGGCCACCGCCATCGAACAGCAATGCAGCGCCGAAGAGCGCGGAAGCCTGCGCCTGTTCGGTGCCTTCGTAGCGGTCGTCGCCTTCGGTGTCCCAGAGAATGCCGTAGCCGAGAGTCGCGGCCGACGGGTCGGCGCCGGGCGCGGCCGTCACATACCTGTCGTTGCCGCCGACGTCCAGCAGCACGCTGATCTCGTGCGTGTCGCTAGTCGCCAGGAACTCGTACTCGTCGTCGCCGCCGACATCCAGCACCAGCAAGGGATCCTTCAGCTGGTGCCGGTTGTTGCGGCCGGTCGTGTCGACGACGATCCAGCCGAAAGGCGTCTGCAGCGACCACGCAACCGCGGGCAGCGCCGCTTCGTTCTTCACGAAGCGTTGCAGGTGGTCGACGGCGCCGACCAGGTCGAGCATGCCGGCGAGCAGGGCTTCGCGCTCCACCAGCGGCAGCAACTGCCGGTAGTCCGGTGTCTCGAACTGGGTGAGCTGGCCTTGCAGCGCCTGCCGGCGCAGCAGCTGCGGCGTCACGCCCGGGGGAAAGCGCTCGAAAGCGCGCTGCAGGAACTGGTGCGACTGCGACATGGCGGCGAGAACGCGCGCGAGCTCGTAACGCAAGGGCTTGGGCAGTTGCTGCTCGTCGGGCAGCACCGGCACCCAACCGGCGCCGGCTTTCGTCGCAGCCATCCAGGCCAGGCCCGCCGCCAGCGGGTCGGGCGCGGCGAGCAGCTTCGCTTCGATGGAACCCATGCCGAAATCGAGCGGACGCTGGAGCCGCGCGCCCGAGAGCACTCCGGCCCAGCCGATCAGGTCACGCGGCGACCCGGCTGCGCCGCGGAACGAATCTGCCAGCACGCCGGCGCGGTAGGGCGCTTCGAACGGCGCGGCCATGATCCCGCGGAAGAACGGCATCTGCTGGTCGCGTGTCGGCGAGGCGTCGAGCTGCCGCAGGTCGGGCGCACCGTTGCTGCCCGTGGCGCCTGCCTGCTGCAAGAGCTCCGGCAAGGGCGGGCGGTCCTGAGTCTGCGCATCGGCAGGCCCGGCCAGCGCCAGCGCGGCGAGGAGGGTGGGCAGGAGTCGATGCATGGTGCTGACTGTAGCCGCCGGCATTTTGCCGCTGACGTCACCGGTCCGTCGCAGGCGGGCGGCGGGGAGGGCTCGTCTGCAGGGCCGGGATCATCGGCGGGCCGTGCCGGTGGCGGCAGGCTTGAAGTCCTGGCGCTGGCGCTTGAAGCGGTGCGCCGCCACGCGCAGGTGCAGTTGCATCACCTGCTTCGCCAGTTCGCCGTCCTCCGCGCGCACCGCGGCGGCCAGGTCACGATGGTGGCTGAGGCTCTGCAGCTTGTCCTGCAGCGTACTGATGAAGTGCGAACGCAGCACGATGGGCATGTCGATCAGTGCGGTCAGGATCGAGCGCAGGCGTGGCGACCCGCTGCCATCCAGGATCGCCCGGTGGAAGCGGGCATTGATGTCCTGCAGGCGCTCCGGCAACTCGCTGCCGCCCTTGCGGATCGCGCGATCCATCTGGTCGTTGAGGTCGTCCAGGACGGCGGCCAATGCGGGGCCGCCCCGGCGCGCTGCCAGTTCGGCGGCGTGCGACTCCAGCAGCCCGCGCAGGTCGAAGGTTTCCTCGATGTCGAACTCGGTCCACTCGGCCACCCGGACGCCCCGGTTCGGATCGGCCGTGGCGAGGCCGTCGTCCACGAGGCGCTTGAGGGCGGCGCGCACCGGCGTGCGGCTGATGCCCAGCTCGCGCGCGAGGTGCTCCTCCTTCAGCTGTTCGCCCGGCGCGTACGTGCCACCAACCACCCTCTGCTTCAGCGCTTCGTAGGCCTTGTCGGCTGCGGCTGCCATCGTTTGTTCCCAGTTTGTTCAACGAACGAGCTTCGGAGTCTGCTTCTCAATCTGTAGATGCCAACCCTTGGTGTCAAGATCTCGCCGTTTTGTTTATTTATTGTACATTTCAGGCCGTCCTCACGAAACAAGACCTTCCATGCCCGGACTCCAGATCCTCCAGCGCCGCCGCCAGGTCCCCGCGCACCTCGTCGACGCCTTCCGCGGCCTGCCCGTCGCCAACATCAGCGACTGCATGGCGCGCATGACGGCGGGAGGCCCGCGCCTTCGCCCCATGCACAAGGGTGGCCCCCTGGCCGGTCCCGCACTCACGGTGAAATGCCGCCCCGGCGACAACCTCATGATCCACAAGGCGCTCACGCTGGCCCGGCCCGGCGACGTGATCGTGGTGGACGCGGGCGGCGACCTGACCAACGCCCTCTTTGGCGAAATCATGGTGGCCACCGCCGTGAAGATCGGGGTGGCCGGCGTCGTGCTCAATGGCGCCGTCCGGGACTCCGAGGAGATCGGTCGAGGCGACTTCCCCCTCTACGCCGCAGGCGTGACCCACCGTGGCCCGTACAAGGACGGCCCCGGCGAGATCAACGTGCCGATTGCGATCGACGGCATGGTGATCCAGCCCGGCGACCTGATCGTCGGCGACGCCGACGGCCTGCTCTGCGTTCCTTTCGACGATGCGGAGCAACTGCTCGCCGCCACGCACAAGAAGATGGAGGCCGAAAAGAAGATGCTGGCCGACATCGCGGCGGGGCGCCTCGACACGAGCTGGATCGACGCGACGCTCAAGCGCATCGGCTGCGATCCGGAGCCCGTTTGATGGCCGGCATGCAGAAGCGGGTCGTCCGCTCCGATCTGTGGATCGCGCCCGCGTTCGACGAGCGCCTGGCCGGCGAGCCCGACATCGCGCCTGGCATTTTTTCGGTGCGCGGCAACAGCGCAGCGGCATGGGAGAAGCTGTCGGCGGCACACGTCTATCACGTCTCCGCCGCGAAGGACGAACTGCCGAAGGAGTTCTTCGCAAGCGCCGGCCTGCTGGCGCGCTGCCCGGACCTGCTGTGCGTGTCCTCCGGCGGGGCGGGTTATGACACGGTGGACGTCGCCGCTTGCACCGCGGCCGGCGTGCTGGTGGTCAACCAGGCCGGCGGCAACGCAGTCTCCGTCGCGGAGCACACCCTCGCGATGATTCTCGGCCTCTCCCGCCGGATGATCGAGGGCGACCGCCGCATGCGGCGCGAGATCGGCTACGCCCGTGAGGACGTCATGGGCCGCGAGATCCGCGGCAAGACGGTCGGACTGGTGGGCATCGGCCACATCGGCACGCGGGTCGCGGCCCTCGCGCGCGCTTTCGGGCTGGAGGTCATCGCAACTGACCCGCTCCTGCCCGCGGAAGAGATCGCACGCCGTGGCGCCGAGTCCGTGTCCTTCGACCAGCTTCTTGCCCGGTCCGACTTCGTGTCGCTGCACTGCCCCCGCGATGCGGGCAGCCTGAAGATGATGAACGCCGCCGCTTTTGCACGCATGAAGAAGGGATCGATCTTCATCACCACGGCGCGCGGAGGCATCCACGACGAAGCAGCCCTGGTGCAGGCGCTGCAGTCGGGCCACCTGGCCGGTGCCGGCGTCGACGTGTGGGACCAGGAGCCGCCACCCCTGGACCATCCGTTGCTGGCCATGGACAACGTCTTTGCCACCTTCCATGTGGCGGGCGTGACGCACGAGGCGCGCCGCAACATGGCCGCGATCAGCGCGGAGCAGATCGTCGGCCTGCTGGCCGGGGAACGGCCCCCCCGCCTGATCAATCCGGAAGCCTGGCCGGCCTACGAGAAGCGTCGCGCGCAGATCCTGCGCTGAAGACGCCCCTTCCATTCCACCCTCGTCCCAGAAGGAGACAAACGAATGCAACGCATCACCACAGTCCTGCGCCGCTTCCTGCCGGCCCTGATGCTGTCCGCCGTGGCGGCAGCGCCCGGCATGGCGCTCGCGGCCTACCCGGAACAGCCGATCAAGATGATCGTGTCCTATGCCCCCGGCGGCGGCAGCGACATGATCGCCCGGCTGACCGCGCAATACATGGCCAAGTACCTGGGCAACAACGCCAATATTGTGGTCGTGAACCATGCGGGCGCGGGTGGCGGCATCGGCTTCGCCGAACTCGCGCGGGCGCCGGCGGACGGCTACACGATCGGCATGATCAACACGCCCAACGTTCTGACCATCCCGATCGAGCGCAAGTCCGCTTTCAAGTGGCAGGACTACGACCTGCTGGGCAACGTGGTGGACGATCCCGACAACATCTCGGTGCGAACCGACAGCCAGATCAAGACCCTCCAGGACCTCGTCACGTACGCCAAGGCGCACCCTGGGGAGGTGACCTACGGGACGACCGGCATCGGCTCGGATGACCATCTCGCAGCCCTCAAGCTCGAGAAGGCCACCGGGATCAAGATGACACACGTCCCCTTCAAGGGCGCCTCGGAGGTCCTCAATGCCGTCGTGAGCAAGCAGGTCACGCTCGCGATCATGAACATCGGCGAAGCCCTGGCCGCCGTGAAGGGCGGCAGCCAACTCCGCCAGCTGGGCCAGATGAGCGCGGTCCGGACCAACGTGGCGCCCAACGTGCCCACGTTCCGCGAGCAGGGCTTCGACATCATCATGGCGTCCCTGCGCGGGTTCGCCGCGCCGAAAGGCTTGCCCGCGCCTGTGCGTGAGCAGCTGGTGGAGGCCCTGAAGAAGACCGCGGCCGACCCGGAGTTCCAGGCCAGGGCCTCCGCCTACTTCGCTCCCATGCGCTATCTGGAGCCGCAAGCCTACGCGGAAGAACTGAAGGAGACCGAGGCGGGCTTCAGGCAGCTGTGGCAGGTGATGCCCTGGGGGGAGAAGTAGTCTCCGGCGCGCAGCTTCACGTTCCTGCTCCCAATGCGGCGCTGCAGGTGGGCTTCACCGCCGACAGCTGAAACGCGAGCATCGCGAGGGCGGGGGGAACGCTCACCTGGCTGCGGCCGCGCCGGCAAGCTCGGGCGAGTGTTCCGCCCTCAGGAGGATCCGGAACGCCAGGAAATGCGTGACCAGCAGCATCGGCACGATGAGCGTGGGAATGAAGAACGTCGCGCCGAGCTGGCCGGGCGAGAGGCCCGACGCGTTGGCCTGGTAGAACGCATCGAACAGGTCGAACGTTCCCCAGACGTTGAAGATCCATGCGAGGCCGATTCCGAGCGGGCGGCGCAAGGTGGCGAGCGTGAGCAGGGCCAGGATGCACGCGGCGAGATCGCCATAGGCGGCCGCACGGGCGAACGTCCGTTCCCACCATGGTCGCCGCAGCGCTCGGCGGCGTCGGCCTGGCCCAGGTCCCCGAGCCCACGGCGCGGGAGCACATCGCTTCACACCGCCTCGAAGAAGTGCTGGCCGGCCATGCCTCTTCGTCGTCCGGCTTGTTCCTCTACTTTCCGGCTCGCGCGCAGGTGATGCCGAAGCTGCGCGCGTTCATCGAGCACGTGAAGGCGTACGCGGCGGCCGTCCTGCTGGATCCGCCTCCCCCCCCGGCACCAGTCGTCCACTACCCATATCTCGATGTAATTCTTCTTTACACCAGCGATCCCTCCACCTATGACTGCGCCGAGGAGTCGCCATCCCGGGCGGCTCCCAATTGGAGGAGGCGTGCCAAATGTGCCAACTGTGCGATCAAGGAAGGCCGCAGTACCATTTCGATCCAATGCGCCATTCGCGGCGCAATTTCCTGAAGGCCGGGGCGGTGGGGACCGCTGCCGCGGCGGCCGGGCTGGGGCTGTTCACCGAGCGCGCTGCCGCGGGCGGTGGCGATGATCCGCCGGCGGACAGCGGCCGCTACGGGCGGCGCTACGTCATCCAGGGCGGCCACGTCATGTCCATGGACCCGAACGTGGGCGATTTCGTCCAGGCCGACGTGCTGGTCGATGGCAAGAAGATCCTCGCCGTCGGTCCGCACCTGCCCGCGTACGGCACTCCGATCGATGCCACCGGCAAGATCGTGATGCCCGGCTTCATCGACACGCACCACCACCAGTTCGAGACCGCGCTGCGCAGCTTCCTGGCCGACGGCCTGCTGTTCAACGACGGCAAGCCGCACGGCGCCATCAACTACTTCGACTACATCCTCGGCAAGTTCGCCCCGGTGTACCGGCCGCAGGACGTCTACGTCAACGAGCTGTTCGGCGCGCTCAGCCAGATCGACGCCGGTGTCACGACGGTGCACGACATCTCGCAGATCCACCACTCGCCGCAGCACTCCGACGCCGCCATCAAGGGCCTGGCCGATTCGGGGCGGCGCAGCGTGCTCGGCTACTTCGAGAGCGCGGGCAACGTCCCCGGCAACCAGTATCCGGCGGATGCCGCGCGCATCAAGGCGCAGTACTTCGCCTCCGACGACCAGCTCCTGTCCATGACCATGGGCGCCGAGATCTACCTGCCTGGCTACGCGGCGGCCTGGGCCGTCGGCCGCCAGCTCGGGCTGCAGGTGGTGGCGCACATCGTCGGCAGCTTCGGCATGGGGCCGACCTTCGATGCGCTCGCCGCGGCCAACCAGTTCGGCCCCGACAACCTGTTCATCCACATGACCGGCATGTCCGACATGAGCTGGCAGAAGGTGAAGGATGCCGGCGCCAACGTCTCACTGGCCGTCCCGATCGAGATGAACATGCGCCATGGCATGCCGCCCATCCTGAAGACGCTGTCGCTGGGCATCCAGCCTTCGCTGAGCGTGGACGTGGAATGCACCCTGACGGCGGACATGTTCAGCCAGATGCGCGGCGCCATGGCCTTGCAGAAGGCCTTCGTCAACCAGCTGGCGCTGGACCAGAACAACCCGCCCGGGCTGCCGGAGTTGCTGACGACGCGCGACGTGCTGCGCTTTGCCACGATGGAGGGCGCGCGCGACCTGCGGCTCGATCGCAAGACCGGCTCGCTGACGCCGGGCAAGGAGGCCGACATCATCATCCTCGACGCCGAGGCGATCAACGTGGCGCCGCTCAACGTGGTGCCGGGTGCGGTGGTCTCGCTGATGGATCGCTCCGACGTCGAGACGGTGATCGTCGCCGGCAAGGTGCGCAAGTGGAAGGGCAGGCTGCTCGACGTCGACCTGCGCCGGCTGCGCCAGCAGCTGCAAGCCTCGCGCGACTACGTCTTCAACGCGGCGGGGATTCCGCAGAACCTGTTCCGCACCAATTGACGCTGTCGCCGGCCGGCTGCCGTACGCCTGGATCGGAAACGCTCACACCGGCTGCAGGTTCGCCTTGCGGATGGCCTGCGTGTAGTGGTCGATCTCCGCCGCGTAAAAGGCGGCCAGCTGGGACGGCGGCAAAGGCGCCGGCAGGGGCACGCCGGATTGCGCCTGCAGCTGGCGCTGGACCTCGGCGTCCCCCATCGCAACCTGCACGGCGCGCCCGATCGCCTGGGTCAGGGGCGCCGGCGCGGCCGCCGGAATGAACAGGCCCACCCAGGAATCGGCGGTGGTGAAGCGCGCCAGGCTGTGCGATTCGGCGAAGGTTGGCACGTTGGGGAACACCGGCGAGCGGGTACTGCCCGCCACGGCCAGAACCTTTGGCTTGCCAGTGGCCACGCGGCCCGCCATGTCGCCGTTCGCGGGTAGCAGCACGAGGTCGATGTGGCCGCCCGCCAGGTCCTGCAGCAGCGGCGCACCGCCCTTGTAGGGGACGTGGTTCATGGGCACGCCGACGGCGTCGGCGAAGGCTTGCCCCGCCAGGTGATAGATGCTGCCGATGCCGACGGAGCCGTAGCTCAGGGGCTTGTCGGGGTTGGCCTTGGCCCAGGCAACCAGTTCGTCCACGTTGTTTGCCGGCAGGTCGGCGCGCGCATACAGCGCCAGCGAGGAGCGGGACAACAGGCCCAGCGGCCGGAAGTCCGCCGGCTTGTAGCGCGCCGACTGCAGCATTGCCGGGGCCAGGATCATCTCCGTGGGCGAGCCCACCACCAGCATGTCGCTGCCGGTGCGCGCCAGCGCCTTCGACACGGCGATGCTGCCGCTGGCGCCTGCCAGGTTCTCCACGATGACAGTGCAGCCCAGTTCCTTCGCCATCCGCGGGGCGACCGCGCGGGCATAGAGGTCCGACACCCCGCCGGCCGGGAACGGGACCATGAGCGTCAGCACCGAGGGAATCGCGGGGTTCTGGGCGCGAGCCACGGTAGCCGCGCCCAGGGCGGCAGCGGCGGCGAGGAGGGTGCGGCGTTTCATCGTGGGTGACTCCAGGAAATGAACGATGGGTGGATGGGTTCGGTGTTCAAGGCGCGAGCGGGAAGCGCCGGCATAGCGCGCGCACGGTTTCGGCCGCGCCAGCCGGGGGCGGCCGGCTCGCGGCGAGCGCTTGCGCGGTATCGGCCACGATGCCGGCGATGAGCTCGCATTCGGCGTCGGCCATGCCGCGGGTGGTCATGGCGGACACCCCAAGACGCAACCCGTGGGCGTGTTCGAAATCCGTGTCGGCGGGCACCGGCACGGCATTGCAGCCGACCTGAAGCGTGTCCAGCGCGCGCACCAGCGGCGCCGCCTGCAGGCCCAGTGCGCGCAGGTCGCCCACCACGAAGGGCACATCGGTGCCGCCGGTGAGTTGCGGCAGGCCGCGCGCGGACAGGCCGGCGCCGAGCGCACGCGCGTTGCGCAGCACCTGCGCGCTGTACGCTTGGAAAGCCGGCTGCAGCGCCTCGCCGAAGGCCACCGCCTTGGCGGCGATCAACTGCATCAGCGGCGTGCCCTGGAGTCCCGGGCACAGCGCGGCATCCAGCCGCGCGGCCAGCTCCGGGTCGTTGCACAGGACCAGGCCGCCGCGCGGGCCGCGGATGTTCTTGTAGGTGGTCGTGGTGACCACATCGGCATGCGGCAGCGGATTCGGGAAGTGGCCGGTGGCGACCAGGCCGGCGACGTGGGCCATGTCCACCATCAGCTTCGCGCCGACCTCGCGCGCGATCGCGGCGAAGCGCGCGAAGTCGATGGCGCGCGGATACGCGGAGGCGCCGGCGATGATCAGCCGCGGCCGGTGCCGGCGCGCCAGCGCCA
Organism: Ramlibacter agri; assembly: GCF_012927085.1. Lineage (NCBI taxonomy): Bacteria > Pseudomonadati > Pseudomonadota > Betaproteobacteria > Burkholderiales > Comamonadaceae > Ramlibacter > Ramlibacter agri. The sequence continues at coordinate 217,921 of NZ_JABBFX010000003.1, forward strand.
GCACCTCGTCGGCGTCGATCAGGCCAGTCTGCGGATCGACGCCGTAGTGGTGGGCGGTGAACCAGTCACCCGACAGCGTGCCGCCCGCCCCGTGGCTGAAGTGGCCGCCGGCGCGCAGGTCCATCGAAAGCAGCGTGTCGCCGGGTTTCAGCAGCGCCAGCAGCACCGCCTGGTTGGCCTGGGTGCCGGAGTGCGGCTGCACGTTGGCGAAGCGCGCGCCGAACAACCGGCACGCGCGATCGATGGCCAACTGCTCCAGCGCGTCCACGCTCGCGGAGGCGGCCAGGAAGCGCGCGCCGGGATAGCCCTCCACCGTGGTGTCGGCCAGCACGCTGGCGCTGGCCTCGCGCTGCGCCAGGCTGATGTGGTTCTCGGAGGCCATCAGCTCCAGCCGGTCGGACTGGCGCTGCGCCTCCTGCGCGATCAGGGCCGCGACCTCGGGATCGAGCGTGCGCAGGCCCTGCATCATGCAGCGGCGGGCAGCACGGGCTGGAGCAGGCAGTCGTCGGCCAGCGACTGCAGCGGACGCCGGTCGCGCTCGTGCGCCATCTCGGGCACGTCCTTCGTCGCCGGGTTGCTGCACGGGTTGTAGATGACCGAGAAGATCCAGCGCGGGTACGGCGACACGTTGGCGGCCGAGACGTGCAGCAAGTTGTCGCCGAAGACCAGCAGCGTACCGCGCGGGCCCTTGGCCGAGACCATGCCCAGCTCGTTCACCAGCTCGGTCACCGCTTCGTGCGGCACGGTCCACAGCTCCCACTTCTCGCCGTCCACGCTGCGCTTCAGCGGGATCTCGCGCTTGTGCGAACCGGGCACGAACATCAGCGGGCCGTTGAACTCGGTGACGTCGTCCAGGTGGATGTGGAAGTTGAGCGCCCGCGGCTTCGGCACGCCATCCCGGTTGTGGTGGGTGGCGAAGTCGGTGTGCCACTCGAAGCCGCCGCCGTCGAAGCCGGTCTTCAGGTTGATCTTGACCTGCTGCGGGTAGCACTCCTCGCCCAGGATCTGCCGCGCGGCCTCCAGCATGCGGGGATGGCTGACCAGGCGCCGGTACAGCTCATTGCGCCGGTGCAGCGACAGGATGTTGCGCACCGTGCTCTTGCCGGCTTCGCGCGGGTTCTCCGGCCGCTGCTCGGCCACCATGCCCGGGACTTCGCCCCGCAGCAGTTCCACTTCCTCCGGCGTGAACACGCCGGGGAGTACCAGGAAGCCGTCTTCGTCGAGGCGGCGTAGTTGTTCTTCTGTGAGTCGCATGGGGTCCTTGGGATGGTTTGTGGCGATCGGCCTTCAGGGGCGCACGGGCTGGCCGCGCTGGGCGTGCGCGCCCTGCATGCCGGCCAGCGCCATGCGCACCAGCTGGTGCCCGCGAAACAGCACGGCTTCCTTCCAGTCGGCGGTGTCGGGGTAGAACTGGCGGCGCAAGGCCTGCTTGATGGCAGCGGCCTCCGGGCCCAGCGGGTCGCTGTGCACGTGCAGCCAGTGATCGGCCCGCAGCGCGGCGCGGCCCGAGTCGCGGTCGTAGGTGCCGAACTCCAGCGTGCCGAAGGTGACACGGGCATGCGGCAGCGCGCGGTTGACGCCGAAGTGCGTCGGGCCGTCCTGCACCAGCGGCAGGGTCTGGCCGCGGCGGCTTTCGGACACGCCATCGCCCCAGAACTGGCGCACGCGCTGCGCGGCGCCGGTGCCGGGCTCGTGGTCCGAGATCAGGTCGCCGTGGCCGAAGGGGCCGAGGCCCGTATGGAAGTCGATGCAGGTGACGTCGGTGGCCCGCGCCAGCCGCTCGGCCATCACCGTATGCAACGTGCGGTTGGACCAGGTGGGCCCGGCGCCGCCGTAGAACATGCCTTGCGCGTCGATGAACTGGCCGCTGGCCAGGGCGCGATAGAACGCCACTTCGCCGACCTGCTGGCGGTAGCGGGCCAGGACGGCCTCGGCCTCGGCGGCCTCGGGCCCGTCCAGGCGCGCGGGCAGCAGCGCGCCGGCGATCTCGGCATAGCCCGGGTTGTCCGGAGGCGGCCGGCTCCAGTCCAGGTAGTTGCGATTGAGGTCGACGTTGTCCTCGTTCACCCGCCGCAGCCACGCGAAGCCATAGGGATTCACGGCGTGGACGAACAGCACCGCCGTGTCGGCGGGCAGTTGCCGCTGCAGGCCGCTGCGCAGCCAGTGCACCTGGAAGCCGGAGCCGCAGAAGCCCTCCACGCCGTGCGTGCCGGACAGCGCCATGAGGACCTTGGTCGCGCCGGGCTCGCCGATCCACGCGGTGTCGGTGCTCAGGGCTTCGCCGCGCGGCCCGCGCGCCGGGCATGCGTATTGCTGGAGCTGTGCGCCCGCCTTGGTCGCTGCTGCGAGGAAGGCTTCCCGGGCCTGGTGGTAGCCGGCCGAGAAGGCCGCTTCCGCATCGTTGATGGACTGCATGTTGGGAAGCAGTTTAGGGTCGCGCTCGCAGCGAAATAGACCAAATATCCCTCACGATTTCGGCTTTATGAGCCTAACGTGCCAAAATTCGGACTTCTCTGAGTGATTCCTGCTAAGCAGTGGGAAACCGAACCATGAAGCCCGCAACCGATTGGCTGGATCGCACCGACCTCAAGATCCTGGCGCTCCTGCAGCAGGAGGGCCGCTTGTCGAACGTGGAACTGGCGGAGCGCGTCGCCCTGTCGCCCACACCTTGCCTGCGGCGCGTGAAGCGGCTGGAGGAAGCCGGCGTGATCGCCTTCTACCGCGCGGAGCTGGACCGCCGGCAGTTGGGCCTGGGCGTGACGGCCTTCGTCTGCATCAACATCGCCGACCACGGGCCCAAGGCCACCGAGCTGTTCCTGTCCGCGGTGGATGCCATCGACGAGATCGTCACCTGCCACGTGCTGTCAGGCCAGTTCGACTTCCTGCTCGAAGTCGTCACGCCGACGCTGGACCACTATGCGTCGGTCATGCTGGATCGGTTGGGCGGGCTGCCCGGGGTGAGCGCGCTGCAAACGAGCTTCGCGCTACGCACGGTGAAGGGGGCACGGCGCTTGCCGTTGGCGCATCTGGGGAGCTAGGGGTTCAGCGCCTTCAAGGCGCTCAATGCGACGCCACATACCGCGTCCCCGGCTGGGCCGGTGGTAGCGCGAAACCGGCCTTCATGCGCCGCGCCTCGGCCGTCGGGGTCAGGCCGAAGAGGCGCTTGAACTCGCGGTTGAACTGCGAGGCGCTTTCGTAGCCGACGGCATTGCAGGCCGCGGCCGCCGTCATGCCCTCGCGCGCCATCAGCAGGCGGGCCTGGTGCAGCCGGATGGACTTCAGGTATTGCATTGGCGAGATGTGCGTCACGGCCTTGAAGTGGCTGTGGAAAGACGGTGCACTCATGCCGGCCTCGCGCGCCAGTTGCGCGACGTCGAGCCGCTGGGCGTGCTCGCGGTGGATGCGTTGCAGCGCCCGGCCGATGCGACCGAAGCGGCCTTGCTGCGCCAGCGCCGCGCGCAGCACCTGCCCTTGCGGCCCGGTCAGCACGCGGAAGTACAACTCGCGCACGGCGGCGCGACCGAGGATGGCCGCGTCCAGCGGGAGGCTCAACACCTGCAACAGGTGAAGCACGGCGTGCCGCATTGCGTCGTCCATCGGGCTGGACATCATGCTTTGCGGCACCTGGGCCGGCGCGACGCCGCCGGCACGGTCGATATCGACCATCAGCCCGGCCGCGAGCTGGAAATCCAGATGCACGTAAAGCGCCAGCAGCGGCCTTTCCGCGCTGCCGTCGGATTGCATCGTGAAGGGCACCGGCGCTGCGACGGCGAGGTAGTGCTGCTCGTCATAGACGAACACCTGGTCGCCGAAATAACCGCGCTTGGCACCCTGGCAGACGATGACGATGCCGGGGTCGTACAGCACCGGCGTGTCGGCCAGCGGCCGGTCGGAGCGCAGCACGCGTACGTCCGGCAGCTCCGTCAGGTTGTAGCCCTCCTGGGGCGCCAGGGCACGCAGCAGCGTGATGGAGCCGGCTGGAGCATTCATAGAAAAAGGCAACGAATTGAGAGAATCCGGCGTCGACACTGCCAGGGGTGCAGAGGATTATGCCGACCTGTCCAATCTTCAGGAGAACGCAGTGGCATTGCGAAAAAACTTGCTCATTACCGGTGTCAGCAGTGGCTTTGGCCGTGCGCTGGCCCAGGAGTCGCTGGCGGCCGGTCATCGTGTCGTCGGAACGGTTCGTGGCTCGCGGGCGCAGCAGGACTTCGAGGCGCTTGGGGCCGGCGCGATCGGCCGTGTGCTGGATGTGACCGACTTCGACGCCATCCCCCGCATCGTCGCCGAGGTCGAGGCCGAAGTCGGGCCGGTGGACGTGCTCGTCAACAACGCCGGCTACGGCCATGAAGGCGTCATGGAGGAATCGTCGCTGGACGAGATGCGGCGGCAATTCGATGTCAACGTCTTCGGCGCCGTAGCCATGATGAAGGCGGTGCTGCCCTTCATGCGGAAGCGGCGGCGCGGGCGCATCGTCAACATCACGTCGATGGGCGGCTTCGTCACGATGCCAGGCATTGCCTACTACTGCGGCAGCAAGTTCGCGCTGGAAGGCATTTCCGAGGCCTTGGGCCAGGAGTTGAAGCCCTTGGGCATCCACGTCACGGCTGTTGCGCCGGGCTCGTTCCGCACCGATTGGGCAGGTCGCTCGATGGTGCGCACGCCGCGCAGCATCGAGGACTACGACGGGCTGTTCGACCCGATCCGCCGGGCCCGCGAGGCCAAGAGCGGCCGGCAACTCGGCGACCCCGCCAAGGCTGCCCGCGCGATGCTGGCCTTGGTCGACAATCCGCACCCGCCCGCGCACCTGCTGCTAGGCAGTGATGCATTGGGCCTGGTGCGTGACAAGCTCACCGCCATGAGTACGGAACTTGCGACTTGGGAGGCCGTGACGCGATCGACGGATGGCACGGACCAAGGAACGCTGTCGTGATGCTCAAACCTGCCGCGCCCGCCCAGGCAAAATCCCGGAATGAGCCATCCTGACCTCGAGAGCCGCGCCAAGGCGCTGGTCGACGACAAACTGATTCGCGCCTACTGGGAAGCCGTCGAGCACTACAAGACGAGGGACCTGGTGCTGCTCTATGCCGTGGGAGACTCCCGGCATCCGGTCCGAGCGTTCGTGCGGGAGGAGTTGCTTGCCTCCACTCTCCCCGCGGACATCAAGGCGCAGGTGGCGGATCCCGCGAGCGACGCAAGCAGCCGGCCGGCCAGCACCGACGCGACCTTCTGGCTGCTTGCCATCTTCTCCGATGAAGAGGCGGTATGCCTCGCGGTCAACGCGAAGCTCCTGGCGCCTGGCGGGCGGGCGTAGCCCCACTCGGTTCCCTAAGCTTCCGTGGAACACAACGAGCTGAAGGGCTTCCTCCTCACCCGGAACTGGCGGGACGCTGCGGCCGGCACCGAGATCGAATACTGGCTGGCCACGGAAGCCGGGGCGAGGAAGGTGGTGCTGACGGCACAGACCCCGGTGGCCTTCGTCGAGGCCAGGCACAGGGCCGCAGTCGAGGCGCAACTCCCCGCCATGCCCGGCCTGCAGCTTCGCGAGCTGGAGCTGAAGACTTTTCGCCAGGAGCCGGTGATCGGTGTGTACGCCAGGCAGCACCGGCTGCTCGGGCGCCTGGCCCGGGCGCTGGAGACGCAGGACATTCCGCTGTACGAGGCCGACGTCCGCCCCCATGACCGCTACCTGATGGAGCGGTTCATCACCGCGGGGGTGAGCGTCGACGGCGGGCGCCCGGAGGGCACTGCCATCTTCGACTGCAAGCTGCAACCTGCGCCGGACTTCCGGCCCGCGCTGAAAGTGGTGTCGCTGGACATCGAGACGAGCGCCCACGAGGAGCTGTATTCCATCGCCCTGGACGGCACGGGAGAGCGGGTCGTCTTCATGCTGGGGGAGCCGCCTGCCGAGGCCTCGGAGCCAGGCGACTTCCGCCTCGTCTATTGCCCTGGCCGCAAGGCCATGATCGAACGGCTGAACGACTGGTTCGAGCGCAACGACCCGGACGCCATCCTCGGGTGGAACGTGATCCAGTTCGACCTTCGGGTGCTGCAGGCGACCGCCGATGGCTGCGGCGTGCCGCTGCTATTGGGGCGTGAGCGCCGGCCCGTCGAATGGCGCAAGCACCCCGGCAAACAGAGCTACCTGTTCGCGGCCATGCCTGGCCGAGTGGCCATCGACGGCATCGAGGCACTCCGGTCGGCGGTGTGGAGCTTTGCCTCCTTCAGCCTGGAGGCCGTGTCGCAGGAGCTGCTGGGCGAGGGCAAGGCGATCGGCGACGAGTACGACAAGATGGCCGAGATCGAGCGGCGCTACCAGCAGGACAAGCCGGCACTGGCGGCCTACAACATCCGCGACTGCGAGCTCGTCCTGCGCATCTTCGAGAAGGCCCGATTGCTGCAGTTCGTGATGGAGCGCGCCCAGACCACCGGGCTGCAGCTGGACCACTTCGGTGGCTCCATCGCCGCGTTCAGCCACGTCTACCTGCCGCGGATGCATCGCCAGGGCTACGTGGCGCCGAATGTCGGCGACGCGCCCGAGGGCGCCTTCCCCGGCGGCTACGTGATGGACTCGCGGCCGGGCTTCTACGACTCCGTCATCGTCCTGGATTACAAGAGCCTGTATCCGTCAATCATTCGCACCTTCCTGGTCGACCCGGTCGGCCTGGTGGAAGGCCAGTACGCCGCCGACACGGCCACGCTGATCCACGGGCCGAACGGCACCCGTTTCTCGCGCGACAAGCACTGCCTGCCGGACATCGTCACCACGCTCTGGCGGGCCCGGGACGAGGCCAAGCGAGCGAGGAACGAGCCGCTGTCGCAAGCGCTGAAACTGCTGATGAACTCCTTCGCCGGGGTGCTGGGCGCGTCCGGTTGCCGCTTCTTCAACCCGAATCTCGTTTCCGCGGTGACCTTGCGTGGGCACGAGATCGTGCAACTGACGCGCGAGTTCGTGGAGAAGAGGGGGTACGTGGCCATCTATGGCGACACCGACTCGATCTTCATCTGGCTCAAGCGAGCCCACACGAACGAGGAGGCGCAGGCGATCGCCGCGACCCTGGTGAAGGACATCAATGCCTGGTGGTCGCACAGGCTGCGCGAGGAACAGGGGCTGGCGAGCTTCCTCGAGATCGAGCTCGACACGCATTACAGGAAGTTCTTCATGCCGACGATCCGCGGCTCCGACGTCGGCAGCAAGAAGCGTTACGCCGGCTTGAGCGTGGATGCCGCGGGCCGCGAGGAAATGATCTATCGCGGCCTGGAGATGGCTCGCAGCGACTGGACGCCGCTGGCGCGGCAGTTCCAGGAGGGCCTGCTCTCGCGCATCTTCCGTGGCGAGCCCTACCAGGCTTTCGTGACCGACTACGCGCAAGCGACCTTGTCCGGCGAAAAGGACGACCTGCTCGTTTATCGCAAGCGGCTGCGCCATCGCATAGCCGACTACCAGGTCAACGTGCCGCCGCAGGTCCGGGCCGCGCGCATCGCCGACGAGTACAACGTGAAGGTCAACCGGCCCAGGCAGTACGAGAACGGCGGGTGGATCCGGTACGTCATGACCCGCAGCGGCCCGGAGCCCCTGGAGGTGCGCCGCTCGGGGATCGACTACGAGCACTACCTCACCCGGCAGCTCCAGCCGATTGCAGACGCCATCCTGCAGCCGATGGGCGAGAGCTTCGCGGCGATGACGACCTTGCAGCGACGGCTTTTCTAGCCGCTACGCCCTGCCACGGACCATATCGAGCAGCCGACCCACGATGCGCTCGCCATCGGCCCGCAAGCCGTTGTGGGCGTACTCGTTGGTGACCCAGGCTCGCAGCCCGCGGACGCCGCGGGCCGTCTCCTCGGCAAACGATCGCTCCACATAGACGTCGTCGACGTACACGGTCGCTGCCACGGGGACCTTGTTCCGGGCGAGGCGGTCGGCGTCGTAAAGGCGCGGCCAGGGATGTTCGGCCAGAAGCTGCGCCGCCTCGCGATGCGCGCGCAAGCCCGCATAGTCATCCCACATCCAGGGAAAGACGTGCTCCGCGCCGAGCAGGTCGCCGGTGATTGCCTCCTCGGGCGCAAGGCGGCCTGCCGACCAGCGGGTGGCGCCGCCGTCGGCGTACGAGGACTCATGGAGCGTCGCGTAGATCGGATTGCGCTCCCAGCCAGAGGCCATCTGCGCGTCGGCCAGGAAGGCCGCCGAGCCGAAGGGCAGCTCGAGCAGGTGGTGCAGCCGTTCGAACCCGGCGCTGTCGCCGAGCCACATCCCGGCCTGCCGCAACCGGCGTGATGTGAGGCGGTCGCCGTTGGGCAGGCGGACGTCTTCCTCGTCGAGGCGGCGCAGGATCGTCCGCAAGCGAGCCAGGTCTCCCGGGTATCGCTCGTGATAGCGCTGGTTCGCTTCGCGCACGCGCACCCAGGTTGCCGCGTAGACCTCGTCGACCGGCCGATTGGTGATCGGCGCGAGCCCGCCGGTGATCAGCACTTCCCGCAGGCCCTCGGGCGCCAGCGACAGGTAGGTGAGCGAGGTGAAGCCACCGAAGCTCTGACCGAGCAGGCTCCAGCGCTCGGCGCCGAGTTCGGCGCGAATCACTTCGAGGTCGCGCACGATGGCGTCGGCGCGGAAATGCGTGAGGTACTCGGCCTGTTCGGCGGCCGTTGCCCCCGGGATGACGGGGCCGACGGGGGTGGAGCGCCCCGTGCCCCGCTGGTCCAGCAACAGGACCCGAAAGTCTTTCAAGGCACGCGCCATCCACCCTGAGGGCGGGCTCGTCGGGCGGGCAGCCTCGAAGCCGGGGCCGCCCTGCAGGAACACGAGGTAAGGGCGATCCAGACCGTCCGGGGCCGCGACTTCGCGCGTGAACACACTGATCGTGCCACGCGACGGATCGCCGTGAACCAAGGGAACGGTGTGCTCGCGCTCGGTCAGGACGGCACCGGGGATGCGGTAGGTCGTGGTCATGGAGTGCATTAGAACCGAAGGTATGCACAACGACCGGCGTTACCAGTTGTGCGTCCTCAGGTCCATCTCAGGACGGCCCCGCACCATTGCTCCACACGCCGCCATCGGGGCGGTGTGGCTTTCGACGGAGTTCATGATGTTCAAGCCCACCCTTCCCATCCTCGCCCTGGCCGGTGCCTTCACGTTCTCGCACGCCTTCGCCGCAGAGCCCTCACAGGCCGAACTGCAGGCCCAGGCCAAGATCGGCCAGGACCAGGCCACCAAGACCGCGCTCGCCCGGGTGCCGGGCGGCAAAGTCCAGAGCGCGGAGCTCGAGCGCGAACACGGCAAGCTGGTCTGGTCCTTCGACCTGGCGCAGAACGGCAAGAGCGGCGTGACCGAGATCCAGGTCGACGCCCTGACCGGCAAGGTCGTGTCGCAGAAAAAGGAAAGCGCCGCACAGGAAGCGTCCGAAGCCACCAAGGAAGCCCAGGAGAAGTGATGGAAGGCGCCCATCCCTCCATCCTTGCCCCGGCCTTCTTTAACAAGGTCCCGGCCATCACCTTGAGTTTCTGGGTGATCAAGGTCCTCGCGACGACGGTGGGCGAGACGGGCGCCGACTATCTGGCCGTGCACGTCGGCCTCGGCGCGGCCCTCACCACCGGGCTCATGAGCGCTCTGCTCGTCGCCGCCCTGCTGCTGCAACTGACCCGGCACCGCTACGTGCCCTGGATCTACTGGCTGACGGTGGTGCTCCTGAGCGTCGTCGGCACCCAGATCACCGACATGCTGACGGACACCCTGAACGTGAGCCTCTATGTGAGCACCGCTGTCTTCAGCGTGCTGCTGGTGGCTTGCTTCTGGATCTGGCATCGCGCCGAAGGGACGCTGGCTATCAACGCGATCGACACCCGCTCGCGGGAGCTGTTCTATTGGGGCGCCGTGCTGGTCACCTTTGCGCTCGGCACGGCGGCCGGCGATCTGGCGACCGAGGCGCTCGGCCTCGGTTTCCAGGTCGGTGTGCTCGCCTTTGGCGCCCTCATCGCGCTCATCGCAGTGGCGTGGCGCGCCGGAGCGAATGCCGTGCTGGCCTTCTGGCTCGCCTACATCCTCACCCGACCGCTCGGAGCCTCTCTCGGCGACCTGCTGGCGCAGGCCCGCGAATACGGCGGCCTGGGACTCGGCACCGTGGTCACCAGCGCAGTGTTCCTGGCCGTGATCGCCACCCTTGTCGTCTACATCAGCCTGCCTGGCCGGCGGGTCGCGTCCTGAGCGCCCCGGTCGGGAGAAGCATCAACCCATGAAACCGGAAAACATGAACAAGCTTCGCATCAGCGGTGTCGCCACCGCCACCTTCGGACTGCTGCTGGCCCTGGGCCAGTCGCTGCCTGCTCTGTCTCCCATGGCGAGCGCCCATGCAGAGCAGGGCAAGGTCTCTCGCCTGGGCGACCTGTCGAGGTTCCGCAAGATCGCGCAGGACACGTCCGCAATGGTCGACAAAGGCGACCTCCCTGGCGCGAAGACCCGCATCAAGGACCTGGAGACCGCCTGGGACGAGGCCGAAGCGGGGCTGAAGCCCCGGTCTGCGGCGGACTGGCATGTCCTGGACAAGGCCATCGATCGCGCGCTGGACGCACTGCGCGCCGGAAGTCCTGATGCAGCCAGGTGCAAAAGCGCAATGACCGACGTGCTGGCCGCGTTCGACTCTGCGGCGGGACTGCGCTGATTCCGGCGCCCAGTGCGACGCCCGCGAATCTCGCTGCCCGGCTGGGAGGTCAGCGTTGCAGCTTGGATGCCCTGGAGCAGCCATACTACGCACGCAGACCTGCAACCTGATCCATGAGGTGACCCAGCCATGTGCGACGCAAACGACCAGGAAGAACTCAAGAAATACACCCGCCGCGATTTCGCCGCGTGGGCCGCATCCGCGGGCATGCTGACCGCGCTGCCCAGCGTGGCCAACGCCGTGGCCGTGGCCGAGCGCGAAGTGACCATCACCACGCCCGATGGCACGTGCGACGCGTACTTTGTCCATCCCACGTCCGGGGCAGCGCCCGCCGTGCTGGTGTGGCCGGACATCTTCGGCCTGCGTCCCGCCTTCAGGCAGATGGGCCGGCGCCTGGCCGAGTCGGGCTACAGCGTGCTGGTGGTGAACCCCTTCTACCGGCAGAAGAAGGCGCCCACCGCGCCGCAAGGCGGCAAGACGCCCATCGCCGAAGTGATGCCGCTGATGCAGGCCCTCACGCCGGCCATGCACCTGACCGATGGCAAGGCCTTCGTGGCCTGGCTGGACACGCAGGCCGAAGTCGACAAGGCGCGCAAGATCGGCACCACCGGTTATTGCATGGGCGGCCCGATCGCCGTGCGTACCGCGAGCGTGGCGCCCGGCCGCGTGGGCGCTGTCGGAACCTTCCACGGCGCCGCCATGGTGACCCCTGCGCCCGACAGCCCGCATCGCCTCATCGCCCAGACGAAGGCGGAGTACCTGATCGCCATTGCCGAGAACGACGACCAGAAGGAGCCGCAAGCCAAGGTCGCCCTCAAGGAGGCGTTGGCCGCCGCGAAGCTTCCCGGCGAGGTGGAGGTGTACCCGGCCGCCCATGGCTGGTGCCCGCCCGACACGCAGGTCTACGATGCCGCGCAGGCGGAACGCGCCTGGACGCGCCTGCTTGCGACGTTCAAGCAGGGCCTGGCCTGATCGTTGCGATTGGCGAGCCTGCAGGAGCGAACATGAAGGACTGGACCGCCCTCGAACGCGTGCTGCGTGAGCTGCACCGCATCCTGCTGCGTCGCGCCAGCCGCGAGTACATGCAGGTGAACGGCCTGGCCGAAGAGCCCGGCCCGGGCGACCTGCTGATGCTCGCCACGCGCGACGAGAACTTCGCCTGGCTGCGCAGCCTGTCCGAGCTGATGGCCGACATCGACCACCTGCGCGAACAACCCGAGGCGCGCGACCAGCCCGGCGTGCGCGCCGCGGTGCGCGGCGCCGTGGAGCAGTTGCTGAATCCGCCGGCCGACCAGCAGCAGGCCAGCGCTTTCGCCGCGCGCTACTGGAGCCACGTGCACGCCGACCCGGAGGTGGCGATCGCACATGGCGCGGTGCGGCAGGCTTTGCGGGATTGGCCAGCGCCGGCCGAGGCGGATCACCGGCAGGTGATCGCCGAGCACACGCGCAAGAAGTGACTCAGGCGGCGCGCTTTTCCAGGCGCGCCGCCAGCATCCGCGCGATCGCCGGCCCGGTTGCCATCGTGAACAGCATCCGCAGCACCTGCATCGTCAGCACGAAGGCCATGTCCACCGGGCTCGACGCCGCAATGATGGCCACCGAATCGGCGCCGCCGGGACTGGTGGCGAGATAGGCGGTCAGCGGGTCCACGTGGGCCCAGTGCACCAGCACCAGCCCGACGCACCCGCACAGCACGATCAGCGTGATGATCGATGCCAGCACCTTGGGCAGCGAGCGCGCTGCGTCGGCCAGCACCTGGCGGTTGAAGCGCATGCCGATGGTCCAGCCGACGAAGGCATAGGCCACGGCCAGCACCAGCGGCGGCAGTTCGACGGGCACGTGCGCGAAGTCCTGCATCAGCACGCCGCAAATCATCGGCAGCAGCAGGCCGCCCGCGGGCAGCCGCAGCTTCACGCCGACGTACGAGCCCGCGAGGGCGATGACCAGCGTGGCCCCCAGCCCGGGCCAGCTGCCGGGCGGCAGCAGCAGCGAGGCTGCCGCCGGATGCGGAACCGGCGTCCCCGTGTTCTGGATCCAGAAATGCGCGACCAGCGAGGCGGAGACCGACACGCAGACCACGCGCAGGTACTGCATGAAGGCGACCAGGCGCACGTCCGCGCCATGCGCTTCGGCCATGATCATCATCGCGGACGCCGCACCGGGCGCCGCGCCCCAGATGGCCGTGTCGCCGGGCAGCACCTGCCAGCGCGTGAGCATCCAGCCCAGGCCGTTGGCGAGCACCGTCACCGACAGCACGCCGACGAGGAACACGCCCCAGTGGTCGGAGAGCGTGGACAGCATGGAGACGGGGATGCCGCGCGCGATGAGCAGGCCGATGATGCCTTGCGCGGCGACGAAGCCGTGGCGCGTGACCACCACTTCCCGGCCGCCGACCGCGAAGGCGATGGCGGCGACCATGGGGCCCAGCAGCCGGCCGGCCGGCAGCCCCAGGTGGTCGAAGCCCGCCGCCAGGACGACGGACACCAGGACCAGGATGGACCAGCGAAGATGGAATCGGTTCAGCTTCAGGCGGGTCCGCGGCACCGGCGGATTATCCGGCACGCCATGGCGGCGTGCCGGACGCGGGGCTTACTGCGGCTCGAGCCCGACCTTCTTCACCAGCGCGGCGTACTTCGCCAGCTCGGTGTGGAAGGCCGATTGCGCCTGCTCCGGCGTGCTCACCTTGATGGTGTTGCCCTGCTTGGCCATGACATCCTTCACGGCGGGGTCGGCGAATGCCGCCGTCACAGCGTCATGTGCCTTCTTGACGTTGGCCGGGCTCATGCCCTTGGGGCCGATCACCGCGAACCAGGCTTCCATCTCGAAGTTGGTCAGGCCTTGCTCGGCGAAGGTGGCGATCTCGGGCGCGGCGGCCGTGCGCTGCGCCGGCAGCAGGCCGATGGCGCGCAGCTGGCCGGCCTTGATCTGGCCTTGCACGCTGGGCAGCGCCGCGGTGGCGAAGTCGATCTGGCCGCCGATCAGGTCGGTCACCATCGGGCCCACGCCCTTGTAGGGGATGTGCTTGGCCTTGGCGCCCGCGGCGTCCAGCACCATTTCGCTGGCCAGGTGCAGGATGGTGCCGTTGCCGCCGGAACCGAAGTTGTACTGGCCCGGCTTGGCCTTCAGCGCCGCGAAGAATTCCTTCGCGTCCTTGACCGGCATCTTGGTCGGGTTCACCACCAGCACCATGGGCGTGGCACCGACGACGGCGATCGGCGTGAAGTCGCCGGGCATGTCGAAGGGCAGCGACTTCAGCACGCTGGGGAAGATGACCACGTTGTTCGACACCACCGACAGCACCGAGCCGTCGTTGGGCGAGCGGGCCAGCTGCTGCAGGCCGACGACGCCGCCGGCGCCCGGCTGGTTGTCGACGACCACGTTGGCGCCGAGCGCCTTGCCCAGCGCGGGCGATGCCGCACGGGTGATGGCGTCCACGCCCGAGCCGGTGGCGTTGGGCAGGATGAAGCGGACCACCGGGTCGGCGGCCTGCGCCAGCAGCGGCAGCGCGCTGGCGGCGACGAGGGCCGCGCCCAGGCAGGCGCGGCGCGTGATCTGGGAAAACTTCATGGCTTGTCTCCTTTTGTATGCGTTTCAGTTCACCACGGCGCGCTCGCGCAGCGCCGCGATTTCGGCCTCACTGTAACCTGCCGCGGCCAGCAGCTCCGCGCTGTGCTCGCCCAGGCGCGGCGGCTGCAGCCGCACGCCGAGGCGGTCGCCGTCCATGGTGATCGGGAACAGCGTGGTCTTCACCTGCTGGCCGGCCTTGTCGCCGTCCGGCAGCGTCACGTCCGCGAGGCCGCCGGTGGCGAGCAGGTGCTCGTCGTGCAGCAGGTCCTCGGGCTTGCGGATCGGCGCGAAGGGCAGGCCGGCCTGCTCCATGATCGCGGCGAGTTCCTCCGCGCCGCGGCGGGCGAGGCGTTCGCGCAAGGTGGCGAGCAGGCGCGGGCGCTGCTGCACGCGCTGGTTGTTGGTGGCGAGGTCCGGCTCGGCCTTCAAGTCGGGGAAGCCCAGCGCGTCGCAGAAGGCTTGCCACTGCGCGTCGCTCACCGCGGCCAGGAAGATCTGCTCGCCGTCCTTCACCGTGAACACGTCGTACACGGCCCAGGGGTTGTCGCGCGCGGGCATGGGTTGCGGATGGCGGCCCGTCATCGCGTACTGCAGCATGTGCTGCCCCATCAGGAACACGTTGTTCTCGTACAGGGCTGACTGCACTTCCATGCCGCGGCCGGTGATGCCGCGCTGGATCAGCGCGCCCAGCGTGCCGATGGCGCCGAACAGGCCGCCCATGATGTCGTTGACGCTGGCGCCGGCGCGCAGCGGGTCGCCGGGCCGGCCGGTCATGTAGGCCAGGCCGCCCATCATCTGCACCACTTCGTCGAGCGCCGTGCGGTGGTCGTAAGGGCCGGGCAGGAAGCCCTTGTGGCTGGCGTAGATGAGGCGCGGGTTGTCCTTGGAGAGGCTGGCGTAGTCCAGGCCGTACTTCGCCATCGTGCCGGGCTTGAAGTTCTCGATCACCACGTCCGCGCTGGCGCACAGGCGTCGGGCCGCCGCGGCGCCTTCGGGCTGGTGCAGGTCCAGGCCGATGCTCTTCTTGTTGCGGTTGTACATGGGGAAGAAGCCCGAGCCCGCACCCAGCAGGCGGCGCGTGTTCTCGCCCTGCACGGGTTCGATCTTGATGACCTCGGCGCCCATGTCGGCCAGCACCATGCCGCAGGTGGGGCCCATGACCATGTGGGTGAACTCGAAGACCTTCAGGCCTTGTAGCGGTTGCGGCGCGTTCATGCTGCGACTTCCTTTTTCTTCATCGTCTTCGGCAGGCCTGCTTGCCAGACGCTGCCATGCAGTTGCTCGCCTTCGAGCCAGTGGGCCAGCTTCTTGCGCAGCACGAGCAGCGCGTCGAAGTCCAGCCCCGTTTCGATCCCCATGCTGGCCAGCATGTAGGCCAGGTCTTCGGTGGCGACGTTGCCGCTGGCGCCGGGCGCATGCGGGCAGCCGCCGATGCCGCCGAGGCAGGCATCCAGGCGCGTCACGCCCATCTGCAGCGCGGCGTAGCAGTTGGCCAGGCCGAGGCCGCGCGTGTCGTGGAAGTGTGCAGAGTCCAGCTTGCCGCGGGCGACGGGCAGCACCTTCTCGAACAGGCGCGACACCATCGCGGGGTCGGCATAGCCCACCGTGTCGGCCAGGCTGACCTTGTCGGCGCCGGCGTCCAGCACGGCCTGCACCAGGCGCACCACTTCGCTTTCCTCCACCCGGCCCTGGATCGTGCAGCCGAAGGCGGTGCTGATGCCCACCTCCAGCAAGGTGTGCGAACCCGCGGCGTCGCGCGCGGCGCGCATGCGGCCGATCTCCGCCACCACTTCATCCGGCGTCTTGCGCAGGTTAGCCAGGCTGTGCGCGTGGCTCGCCGAGATCGGCACCAGCATCGCGTGCGCTTCTTCGGCGATGGCGCGTTCTGCGCCCTTGAGGTTGGGAACGAGCACGCTGGCGACCAGGCCGGGCAGCGTCTTCGCGAAGGCCAGCACTTCGGCGGTGTCGGCCAGTTGCGGCATCAGCCGTGCGGGCACGAAGGAGCCGACTTCCATTTCGCGCAGGCCGGCGGCGTGCGCGTCGCGCAGCCACTCCAGCTTGAGGGCGGTGGGCACGGTGCGGGGAATGATCTGGAGGCCGTCGCGCAGGCCGACGTCGCGGATGGCGACGCGCCGCGGCAGCGCTCGCGAAGAGCTTGGTTCGTTCATGGAGCAAGTTTAGAATTTCCGAACCGCTCCAGATAATCACTTTCGGAACGCTTTCGTTCCAAATTGGAACGTCTGGCATCTCCATGCGCGATCTCGACCTCACCACGCTCCGCCTGTTCGTCTCCGTCTGCGAGACGGGCAACATCGCGCGCGCCGGCGAGCAGGCCAACATCGTCGGCTCGGCCATCAGCAAGCGGCTGGCCCAGCTGGAAGACCAGCTCGGCACGCCGCTGCTGGCGCGCAAGCGCTATGGCGTGGTGCCCACCACCGCCGGCCAGACCCTGCTGGAACACGCGCGCGCCATGCTCGATAGCGCGGCGCGCATCGAGGCCGACATGCGCAACTTCGCGGCCGGTGCGCGCGGGCAAGTGCGCGTGCTGGCTTCAGTGTCGGCCATGACGGAATCGCTGGCGGAAGACGTCGCCGCCTTCCTGGCCGACCCCAGGCACCGCGCGATCCAGGTCGACCTGGAGGAGCGCGTCAGCCCGGAGATCGTGCGCGGCGTGCAGGAAGGCATGGCCTCGCTGGGCGTGTGCTGGGACGCCGCGGACGTCAACGGCCTGCAATCGCGCCCCTATCGCAGCGACCACCTGTGCGTGGTCGTGCCGCCGCGCCACGCGCTGGCAGGCAAGCGCAAGGTGCGCTTCGCCGACACGCTGGACTTCGAGCAGGTGAGCCTGCCCGTCAACAGCGCGGTGCAGGTGCGCCTGCAGCAACTGGCCGCCAGCCTGGGCCGGCCGGTGAAGCATCGCGTGATCGTCACCAATTTCGAAGCCGCGCTACGCGTCGTGCGCGCCGGGCTGGCCATCAGCCTGGTGCCGCGCGAAGTGGCGGAACCCATGGCCGTCGCCTACGGACTCAAGCTGCTGCCGCTGGACGAGCCCTGGGCCGAGCGGCGTTTCCTCATCTGCTTCCGCGACGTCGAGTCGCTGACGCCTTCGGCCCGGCTGCTGCTGGACTACCTCGCCTCCATCGCCCCATGAACACCCTGAACTTCGGCGCGCAACCGCGCATCCTCTTCCTCGCCGACGACCCGTCGCTCGTGCGCCGCCAGCTTGCCGGCGAGCGCCTCACGCGCGCGCAGGCCGGTGCGCTGCGCAGCGACATTTCCACCGACGAAATCTCGCCGGTGGCCATCATGTCCCACTACGACGACAAGCTGGCCCGCTTCCCTTACACCGGCTTTGCCGCGGGTGGCGAGACGCCAATTGCCGTGGGTGCCGTGCAGGCGGGCGGCTTCCAGGTGACGGTGGCCGGGCGGCGCTACGGCAAGGGTTCGTCGCGCGAACACAGCCCGGCGGCCGAACGGCTGGCCGGCATCCGGCTGGTGATCGCCGAGAGCTTCGAGCGCCTGTACCGGCAGAACGCGGACAACACCGGCCTGTTCACGTCCACCGATTTCGGCTTGCTCGATCGCATCGAGCGTGGCGAAGCGATCGCCATCGAAGACCTGCTGCGCGACCGCGAGCCGCTGGCCACGGCGATCCTGCGCGCGGGCGGCCTGCTGCGCTTCGGGCAGGAGCAGCTGCGCGATGCGCGGCCGGCGGTTGCAGTGACCTCGACGCGCCCGCAGACCTTGTACGAGAAGATCGTCCAGCGCCACCTGCTGCGCACCGCCGCCACGCCGGAGCAACCGGCCGTCGGCGAGGGCTGCTTCCTGCATGCGGACTGGCGCTTCATCCACGAGTACTACACGGGGATGGCGGCGCACATGCTGGATCGCACGCTCGGTGCTTCGCACGCGCTGCGCGATCCGGAGAGCATCGTGGTGTTCGAGGACCACGCGACCTACGTCGAGGAAAGCCCCGCGCACCGCAAAGCCGGCCTCGTCACCAACATGCATGCGATGGTGCAGGCACAGCGCGACTTTGCTGCGCGGCACGGGCTGCGCTACCACCGCACCCTGACCGACTTCGAGGCCAGGCAGGACGACGGCAGCAACGTCGCCGGCATCTCGCACGCGATGATGGCCGAGCGCTATGCGCTGCCGGGGCAGGTGGTCGTCGGCACCGATTCGCACACGCCGCACAGCGGCGCGCTGGGCTGCTTCGCTTTCGGCGTGGGCACCACCGACATGGCCAACGCCTTCGCCACCGGCGCGGTGCGCATGACGATGGCGCCGATGCTGCGCGTGGAGCTGCAAGGGCAGCTGGCGCGCGGCGTGACGGCGAAGGACGTGGTGCTGCACCTGCTGGCGCTGCCGGATATCCGCGGCGGTGCGGCCGTGGGCCAGGTGTTCGAATTCGCGGGACCGGTGTTGCGCGCGCTGGGCACCGACGAACGCGCGACGCTCACCAACATGACGGCGGAACTGGGCGGCCTCACCGGCATCGTCGAGCCGGATGAAGAGACGGTGCGCTTCCTGCGCGAGCGGCGCGGCGTCGACTTCCAGTTGGAAGACTGGATGCGCAGCGACCCCGGGGCTTCTTATTCGCGCGTGCTGCGCGTCGATTGCAGCGCCCTGGGCCCGATGGTGGCCTCGCCCGGCGACCCGGGCAACGGTCACGCGGTCGAAGCGCTGGCACAACCCGTGCGCGTGGACATCGCCTACGGCGGTTCCTGCACTGCGGGCAAGCGCGAGGACTTCGACCACTACCACGAGGTGCTGGCCTGGGGCCTGGAGCATGGCTTGAAGGTGCCGGAGCACGTGCAGCTCTATCTGCAATACGGCACGACCGCCGTGCGCGACTACTGCCTGGCGCGCGGCTACGACCGCGTCTTCGAGCAGTCCGGCGCCCGCATCCTGCAGCCTTCCTGCGGCGCCTGCGCCAACTGCGGCCCGGGTTCGTCCACCGACACGGGGCAGGTGACCGTGAGTGCGATCAACCGCAACTTCCCCGGTCGCTCCGGCCCCGGGCAGGTGTGGCTGGCGAGCCCGCCGACGGTGATGGCGAGTGCGCTGGCCGGCGAACTGTGCTCGTTCGAACAACTGCGCAAGAAGGTCGGCGCGTAGGTACTGGTTCAGTCTGTCGGATTCGGTGCTACAAAATAGTTTTCCCCTCTGACAGCCCTTGCTACGCTTGCCCTCATGACCCGGAAAGACTTCACCCAGGTAGCCCTAGACGTGGTGCGCCAAGCCACCGGCGAGACCCCCAGGAAGCCGCCTGAGCCTCAATAGCAAGTCGCCCCCAAGGGGACCAAGGTGGTGGCGAAGAAGAAGCCCAAAAAGGCAGGTTAGAGTCCGCGCCCATCTCTAGGTCAGGCCTTCCAGTCACCAGCGTTAGCTGTGGCGTGTGGACGGGCAAGAACGCCTCCAAGCGTAGTTTGAACTCTTCCCAATCCTTGCTCAGTTGCATGAGCATGATGCTCTCGCAGCTTCGGATACCCGCATGCGGTGGACATGGCCCTCGGCGGGAAGGTTGACTACGCTGTCCTGAACAAGTCCTATGCGGACGGTGGCGCACAGAAGGAAGCTAAGCGCCGCTACAGCCTGGCCGAGTTCGTCGCTGCCGAGAGGCAAGTGGTGTTCGGTGCTCCTGACGTGGACCACATCAGCACCTCGCACGTAGAACGTGCGAACCTCTCAATGCGGATGGGGATGCGCCGCTTTGCGCGCTTGACCAATGCGTTCAGCAAGAAGCTGGAGAACCATATGGCGGCTATTGGCCTCTACTTCATGGTCTACAACTTTGTGAAGATTCCCAGGCCCATCAAGACCACGCCCGCAATGGAGGCGGGCGTGACGGACCTACTTTGGAGCATGGAGGACATCGTCCTCATGGCGGAAACGAATGCTTAAGACGCTAACGCCCCAAAGAGGCGTGCTGGCACAGGTACTGGCATATGAAATTCAGGATGGCCTAGCTCTTCGCATGCCTTGTTGTAGGCAGCAGCGGCCAACCATTGACCCCCAGTAGGCGCATCGGATCGCAGGGTGGCAATGCGACTCTGCAAGTCATGAGGGGCCATTGTCCAACCCTTCCCCTCAAGAAGTTGGAACTTCGCCCTCGCCTTTTGGAAGGCGTCAGCTCGTTTGTCGAAGCCGAATGCCTTCTGCGCGGAAAAAGAAACTACTGACAAGGCGGCTAGGCCAAGCGTCCAAATCACAACTACTTCTGGTGAAGCGGTCTTAGTCAGCAACGGCACAACGGTCGATCCACTAAGTCCGGCGCAGATGAATCCTGCGAACAGGAGCGCTCTGTGAATGAAGCGATAGGACGCTTCGTTCATGTCAGCAAACACAATGGCATAGCGGACTTCAGCCATCAGCACAGGAAGAGTGCCAGGCGCAGCGGTCGGGGCAGATTGTTCCAGGGCCATAGAACCTTTCTCCTTCCGTTTCACCGCTTCTTTTGCGGCGGAGCGGGTGGGGGGCTGGGGGCGGGCGGCATCTGCTTGGGCGGACGAAAAGCGCTCCATTCGCGGCTCACCTCCATATACCCCGTTGAACCAGGGCTACGCAGTGACTATCGTGACGGGCCTTCGGCTCCTTCGTAGGAGAGTACCGCCTCCTACCGTCCAGTTCCTTCTGCATCGTGGTGCCTCTTTTTCGGCACATTGCAGCATAGGCTCAGCCACTTGCCAATTACCCAACAGGTGCCTTTATCGGATAAAGCAACTTTCGCGCTCATCCTTCCGACAAGCGGGGCTATTGTTACGAGCCAAGATTCAAACTGACCCACTACCGGCGCGGACTAGAACCTTCGTTGGATGCGAGCCTGGAATGGCGGACAAGCGGGTGCTCCTGCGGGGTCGAAGGTATTTGTAAGCAGATGAATCGAGTTTGATACTCCTTGAAACATTCAAAGGAGAGGGACGATGAACGCGATTCGTAGCAATTGGCGCCGTGTCCTGGCAGCCGTCTTCACCACCGCCCTCCTGGGCGCCAGCCTGCCGACCCACGCCTCCGACATCGCGGACCGCGAGTACGACCGCGCCGTGAAGTCCTTCCGTGCCGGCCGCACCTCCGAGGCCTGGGGCCAGTTCCAGGAACTCGCCAGCCGCGGCGACGTCGACTCGGCGCGCATCGCGCTGTTCATGCTGAATTACGGCCCCGCGCTGTACGGCAAGCAATGGGACGCGTTGCCCGGCCAGGTGGAGTACTGGGCGCAACTGGTCCGCAACAGCGGCACCTCGGCCCGTCCGCTGCCCGTGTTCGAGCCACAGGTCGTGTCGCGCAAGGGCGCACCGCGCGCGGCTGCCGTGCGCGGCATCAGCCTGTCCGCGCGCTGAGCCGGGCCTGCCCGCGACCGGGCGGAAACCTGGCGCCTCACTCCGACGGGTCGGCCCCGAACTCCTGCGCCACCAGCCCGCGCAGCCACTTGTTGCCGGCGTCTTCGTGGAAGCGGCGGTGCCAGTGCATGCGGATGGTGCTGGCCGGCAGCGCGAAGGGCAGCTTGATCGTGACGAAGTGGCCGTGCCGCGCGAAGGCCTCGGCCAGCTGCCCGGGCAGGACGGCGAGCAAGTCACCGTCCTGCAGCAGCGGCGGCAGCATCAGGTAGGAGGGCAGCTCCAGGCCGTCGGCGCGCTGCAGGCCGTGCCCGGCCAGCACTTCGTCGACGCGGTCCTGCACGCCGGAGGCGAGGCGCACGATCACCTGCGGCGCGGCCGCGAACTCGCGCAGCGTGGGCGCCTTGCGCGCGAAGCGGTGGCCCTTGCGCACCAGGCCGACGAAGCGCCGATCGAACAGGCGCTGCTGGAACAGGGTGTCCGGCAGGCGCGGATAGCTGCCCACCGCGAGGTCGACGT
This sequence comes from Ramlibacter agri, assembly GCF_012927085.1. Classification (NCBI taxonomy): domain Bacteria; kingdom Pseudomonadati; phylum Pseudomonadota; class Betaproteobacteria; order Burkholderiales; family Comamonadaceae; genus Ramlibacter; species Ramlibacter agri. The sequence continues at coordinate 239,996 of NZ_JABBFX010000003.1, forward strand.
CGCCATCGGCCAGCGCCGGCGGGATCTCGTCCTGGCCGATCACCTTCAGCGCGAGCTTCACGCCGGGCGCCTCGCGCCGCACCGCCTGCACGATGCGCGGCCACATCACGTAGGCGCCGACGTCGGAATGGGCGATGCGGAATTCGCGCCGCGCCACTTGCGGCTCGAAGCGCGCGCTGGGCAGGATGCGGTCGCGCACGCGCTCCATGATCTCCGCCACCGGCTCGGCCAGCGCCAGTGCGCGCGGCGTGGGCCGCAGGCCGCGGCCGGTGCGCACGAACAGCTCGTCGCCGGCCAATGCGCGCAGGCGCGCGAGCGCGGCGCTCAGCGCCGATTGGCTCATGTCCAGTTCGCGCGCGGCCAAGGTCACGCTGCGCAGGCGCAGCAGCGCATCCAGTACCGGCAGCAGGTTGAGGTCGACGGCCCTGATATCCATGCCATCGATTCTAGATATGGCCGAACTGCGGTATTCAGGAGCTCGCGCCGCGCCTAATCTCGTGCCAGAACACCAGGAGACAAGACCATGTTCCAGCGCGCCCTCGCGGGCCTCGCCCTGTTCGCCGCCCAGGCGGCCTTTGCCGCGCCACCGCCGCTGAACATCGTCGTGCCTTCCGGCCCGGGCAGCGCGCCGGACATCATCGCGCGGCTGCTGGAGCCGGAGCTGCGGAGCCGCCTCGGGCAGCCGGTGATCATCGAGAACAAGCCCGGCGCGGGCGGCATCGTCGCGGTGATGGCGGCGAAGAACGCCGGCTCGCCGGCCAACACCTTGCTCCTCGCGCAGGCTGCGGTGGTGACCGTCACGCCGCTCACCTATCGCGCCGCGAAGTACGACGCCGAGCGCGACTTCGAGCCGGTGGCGGTGGTGGCGGAAACCCCGATGCTGTTCGTTGCCAATGTCGCCGGCGGGCCGAAGACGCTGGCCGATGCGATCGCGCAGGCGAAGGCGAAGCCGGACAGCATCGCCCTCAGCAGCCCGGCGCGCGGCTCGATCCCGCACCTGAGCGCGGAGCTGCTGCAGCAGGCGACCGGAGCGCACTTCAACACCATTCCGATGAACCAGAGCGCGCAGGCGCTGCAGGCGGTGGTGAGCGGCGACTCCCTGGTGTCGGTGGACGGCATCGCGCCGCTGCTGCCGCTGGTGAAAGCCGGGCGCTTGCGTGCGCTCGCCGTCACCAGCAGCCGCCCCTTGCCCGGGCTGGAACAACTGCCGCTGGCGAAGGACACCGTGCCCGAACTGCAAGTGAGCGGCTGGTTCATGCTGTTCGCGAACAAGGGCACGCCGCCCGCGCGGCTGCAGGCCATCAATGCCGCCGTCGCTGCGGCGCTGGCTTCGCCCGAGGTCGTCCAGAAACTCCAGGCCACGGCGAACTACCCGGTGGGCGGCAGCGTGGCCGATGCGCGCGCCTTCCTGGCCCGCGAGAAACGCCTGTGGGCCGGCGCCGTGCAGCGCGCCGGCCTGACTCCCGAATGAAGACCATGACTCGACGCATCGACACCCACCAGCACATCGTCCCGCCCTTCTACGCGCAATGGCTGGAGCGCAAGGGCCTCACGGCGGGCGGCCTGCCCATCCCGCGCTGGAGCGCGGAAGCGGCGCTCGAAATGATGGAGGCGCTGCACATCGCCGCGGGCGTCCTCTCGGTCTCGACCCCGGGCGTGCACCTGGGTGACGACGCCGAGGCGCGTTCGATGGCCCGCGCCGTCAACGAGTTTTCTGCGCAAGTCGCGGCGGAGCATCCAGGCCGCTTCGGCTTCTTCGCCACCCTGACCTTGCCCGACGTGGAAGGCGCCATCGCGGAAGCCGCCTACGCTCTCGACAACCTGAAAGCCGACGGCGTGGTCCTGCTCACCAATGTGCGCGGCACCTACCTGGGGGACGCGAGCATGGAGCCGCTGATGGAGGAATTGAACCGGCGCCAGGCCGTGGTGTTCGTCCATCCTTCCGAGCTGCCGGCGCCGCCGGTGCCCGGCATCCCGCCCTTCGCGGCGGACTTCCTGCTGGACACCACGCGCGCGGCGATCAACATGGCCAAGGCTGGCTGGCTGGCGCGCTATCCGGACCTGAAGATCATCCTGTCGCACGCCGGCGGCTTCGTGCCCTACGCGGCGGAGCGCTTCGCCCGCCTGTGCGCGCCTTCGGGCCGCTACGAGGACGGCGTCCTGCAGTTGCAGCGCTTCTGGTTCGACACCGCGCTTTCGAGCAGCCCGTACGCGCTGGCGGCGCTGCTGGCCTTCGCCGACCCGGGGCGCATCACCTTCGGCAGCGACTGGCCGTATGCGCCACAGGAACGGTCGGCGCATTTCGCGCGCCTGTTCGAGCAGTACGGATTCGATGCGAAGCAGCGCGAAGCGATCGAGCGCGGGAATGCCTTGCGGCTGTTCCCGCGCTTCGGGTGAACGCTAGTTGGTGCAGGTGTAGCTGGCCGCCGCGTTGATGTCCCCGCTGCCGTTGTACTTCGGCCAGGCCGGGTAGTCGCACAGCGGGCGCGTGCGGCCGTTGCTCGCCGCGTTGGCGTCGGCCGCGACCTGGCCGGCCGGCGCCACGCCGTTCTCCACCCAGTTCTCCAGCGCCGCCAGCGAGTCGTAACGGACGTTGTAGGCGCCGCTGCCATGGCCGTAGCCGGGCACTTCGTAGAATCTGATCGAGGCGGCGACCGCGTTGGCTCCCATCGCCGTCACGGCCCGGTGGTAGAACTCCTCCGAGGAGGCCGACGGAATCAGCGGATCGGCGAGGCCGTGCACGACGATGACCTTCCCGCCCTTGCTGGCGAAGGGCGTGAGGTTCGGGTTCACGTCCTGGCGCGACGAGATGTATTTCTCGCGCTGCTGCACGAAGCCGTTGGCGTTCAGGTCGAACAGGAACGGGTTGTAGCTCGCATCCTGGTACACCCAGTACTTGGCGAAGGACTCGCCGATGTAGGTGGCGAAAGGCATGTTGGTGGCCGATGGCGTGGCCGGCGCGGCGGTGCCCATGGCCGGAATCACGCCGCCGTTGAAGATGTTGTAGGCCGGATAGGAATTGGTGCCGTTGGCGAGCGCATACGGAAAGCTCGTGCCGGTGGCGTAGGCCGCCGTGAAGCCGGTGATCTGCGCATCCGACAGGCAGCTGTCTCCGGTGTCCGCGCCACCCGGGCAGCGCAGCGTCTGTGGATCGAAGTGGCAGGCCGCCACGTTGCCGATGACGCCGTCGGCCGCGCCGTCGAGCGTGTCGCACGCGGCGATGACGGCGTTCGTGAGCAGCTTCTGCTTGTTGGCATTGGACCAGGCACCGGCCGCGCCCAGGGCCTGCGAACCCCGCACGTAGTTGGTGAGCATGGCCGTTAGCGACCAGGCCGGGTAGTAGGAGATCACGCCGTCGTACAGCTCGGGCCAGCGGTCGGCCACGTACAGCGCCTCGCGCCCGCCGCCGGAGCCGCCCGCCGAGTAGGTGCGCTTGGGCGCGCTGCCATAGCGCTGCTGGATCAGCTTCATCGCCACATCGCGCGTCTTGCGCAGCTGGTCGCCCAGGTAGTTCTCCAGCGCCTCGTCGTTCAGCGCGAAGCTTGCTTCGGCGGCGCTGCCGGTGTGGCCCGAGTCGCTGCCGAAGGCGGCGTAGCCGCGCGCCAGCGGCGTAGCCAGGCCCGCGGCGCCCGGCACGTTGCCCGAACCTTGCACGACGCTGCCGTCATAGCCGCCACCCATCAGGTGCATGGCCTTGCCGTTCCAGGTGGTCGGCAGCACGAGGGAGAACTGGATGGGAGGCGCCGTCTTGTCCACCGGCGCGATGGAGCCCGTGAGCTTGCAGTACTCACCCACGGCAGTGGTGCCACTGCCGCTGGGCGCGACCAGCGTGGCATCGGAAACGTTCGCGCCCGTGGTGGGCAGCGAGATGTCGCTGGCGTTGATCGCCACGCCCTTGAGCGCTGCACAGGCGTCGGCGGCGCTCAGCACCGGGGCGGGTGAAGGCGCCGGCGCGGACGCGCCATCGGAGCCGCCGCCGCAGCCCTGCAAGCTGGCGGCCGCGAACAAGACGGCCAGGGAAGCGGTGCGCCGGACGGTGGTCCGGCGCGGAACTGGGAAAGGATGCATCGCTGTTGTCTCCGGTAGTCGTTGGTGCGCCACGAACTTACCGGCGGGAAGGGAGACGCGCAGTCCCCCGCGATGGAGACAGGAAGGCGCGCGTCAGGCCCGGCGGCCGCTGGCGAGCGCGAACAGCTCGTTGCGGTGATGGATGCCGAGACGGTCGAACGCGCGGTCGCGGTAGGTCTTGACGGTGCCGGGCGAGACGCCCAGGTCCGCCGCGATGCCGTCGTAGGTCCAGCCCTTGAGCATGCGTTCGCAGACGTCGCGCTCGCGGCGGGTGAGGCCGGCGAGCACCGTGTCGGCGGTGGGCGCGCCGCCACACAGCGACAGGTGCCGCTGGACGCAGGACAGCAGCAGGCCGGCGGCGCTGCCGACCAGGTCGATCTCCTCGTCGCTGAATCGCGGCAGCTCCTCGTGCCGGTACAGGTTCACCGCGAGCAGGCCCTCGTCCCTGGCCCGGCAGACGATCGACAGGCGTTCGCGCAGCCCATGGCGGGTGTAGATGCGCTCGCGATGCTGGCGCGGGATCTCGTGCGCATGCCAGTGCACCAGGACCTGCCGCTGGTCCTGCACCTGTTCGCGCGCGGCCAGGAAGGTCTGGTCGGAGCGGTACAGGCTGGTGCGGTATTCGTGCCAGGACTCCGCCGTGTGGTCGGGGGCGCGATAGCTGCCGGAGGCCGGCATGTCGGGCGGCGCGTCGTCGTGCAGGCGGAACACGGACCACCAGGAGACGGGCAGCCAGCGGTTCAACTGGGCGAGCGCGCCCTGCGCGAAACCGGCGTCGCCGATGCAGCCGACCACGCCGGCGAAGGCTTCGACGGCGCGCTCGCCGGCGACCGCGGCCTGGTGGGTGACGGGAATGAGCTGCATGGCGCAACAAACAGGACTGTATGGACTGTAGGCGGCGGCCGGCCGCCGCGCGCAGCGGGTTTTCCCGCGGTGCCGCTGTCCCCATCGCAGGAGACAGGAGAACGGCTCGTCTTGCCCAAACTCGCCCCATCAAGGAGACCTGACGATGAAACTTTCCCGCCGCCGCCTGCTGGCCGCCGCTGCCATCCCCGCCTTCACGGTCCTGCCGCGGCTCGCGCGTGCGCAGGGCTTTCCCGAGCGCACCCTCCGGCTCGTGGTCGGCTACGCACCTGGCACTGCGCCGGACGTGCTGGCGCGCCTGCTGGCGCAGCGCATGGGTGAATTGCTGAAGCAGCAGGTGGTGGTCGACAACAAGGCCGGCGCTGGCGGGCAGATCGCCGCGCAGATGGTCGCGAAGGCCGCACCGGACGGCTACACGCTGCTGCTGGGGGAGGTCGGCTCCATCTCGATCGCGCCGGCCGCCTTCAGCAAGCTGGCCTATGACCCGCCGCGCGAACTGGCGGGCATCAGCGAAGTGGCGCAGGTGGATTTCCTGCTGACCGTGCCGGCTAATGCGCATTACCAGACCGTCGCCGAGTTCGCCGCCGCGATGCGGGCGAAGCCGGGCAAGGTGAACTTCGGAACCTTCGGCGCCGGCACCTCCGGCCACTTCGGTGCGGAACTGCTTGGCGAAGCGGCAGGCTTCAAGGTGGAGCCCGTGCACTATCGCTCCACCGGCGATGCCATCAGTGCCATCCTGGCCGGCGACGTGGCGGCGGTGTTCGCCTCCACCGCGCTCGGCGCGGCGCAGATCAAGGGCGGCAAGATGCGTGCGCTGGCCACGACCGCGCCGCAGCGCTCCCCGCTGCTGCCGCAGGTGCCGACGATGGCGGAAGCCGGCTACCCGAAGATCGACATCTCCTCCTGGTTCGCGCTGATGGCGCCGCAGGGGACACCGGCGGCGGTGCTGGACATGCTGAACCGCCAGGCGGCCGCGGCCGTGCAATCGCCCGACACCAAAGCCAGGCTCGTCGAGGCCGGCTTCAGCGTGGCCGGCACCAGCCGCGCCGACACCGACAGGATGCTGCGCTCCGAGGCATCCCGCTGGGCTGCTGTGGTGAAGGCGTCCGGCTTCCGCGGCGATTGATCCAGGCGATGCAAGGAGAATCCATACGCAGCGCGCAGGACGTCGCGCGGATCGAGGCGCGGCCTTACGCCGCGTTCATGCCGCATGCGAACGTGTACGAAGCCTTGTGCGCCGCCGCGTCGCTGCACCCCGATCGCAAGGCGCTGAGCTTCATCGTGGATGCGGACCTGGCGTCGCCGCCGAGGACGTGGACGTATGCCGAACTGCTGGCGGACATTCGCCGCACCGCCAACTTGTTCAGCGCGCTGGTGCCGGGGGAGGAGCCGCGCATCGCGATGCTGCTGCCGGCGATCCCGGAAGCCTATCTCGCGGTGTGGGGGGGCGAGACGGCCGGCGTGGTGTGCCCGATCAACTTCATGCTGGATGCGGCTCACATCGCCGAGCTCGTGCGGGCGGCGGGCTGCAACATCCTGGTGACGCTGGGGCCGCACCCGGACCTGGACATCTGGTCGCGCATGCCCGCGCTGCTGCAGCAATGCCCGGGCCTGCGCCACGTGCTGGCAGTGGGCGGCGCGCCGGGACAAGGTGACTTCATGGCGGCCGTGCACGCCCGGCAAGGCGCGTGGCTGGAGCAGCCCGCGCCACGGGGCCCTGCGCAGCTCGCCGCGCTGTACCACACCGGTGGCACCACAGGCGCGCCCAAGCTGGCGCAGCACACGCACGGCAACCAGCTGCATTCGGCGTGGGCGGCAGCGCAGATGTACGCGATGGACGAGCGCGACGTCATCCTCAACGGGTTCCCGATGTTCCACGTCGCCGGCGCCTTCGTGTTCGGGCTGTCCGCCTTGCTGAGCGGCGCGGAAGTGGTGCTGCCCACGCTGCTGGGGCTGCGCAATCCGGCCTTCGTTCCACGCTACTGGCAGTTCGTGGAGCGCCATCGCGTGAGCCTGCTGGCCGCGGTGCCGACGGTGATCGCCACGTTGCTGGGCGTGGAGCCCGGCGCGGCCAGCACGAAGAGCGTGCGGGCGCTCCTCACCGGCGGCTCGCCGCTGCCCAACGAGCTGGCGGCATCGTTCGAGCACAGGTACGGCTTGCCCGTGCGCAACATCCTGGGCATGACCGAGTGCGCGGGCGTGGTCAGCATCGAACCCTTCCTGGCGCCGCGCACCGCCGGCTCCTGCGGCATTCCCTTGCCGTTCACCGAGGTGAAGGCGGTGGCGGCGGACGGCCGCGACTGCGCGCCCGGCGAGACCGGCATCCTGCGGCTGCGCGGCCCCAACGTCGGGCCTGGCTACACCGACCAGCGGCGCAACGCCGGAACCTTCACCGAAGACGGCTGGCTCATCACCGGCGACATCGGCCACGTCGACGCCGGACGCCGGGTGTTCGTGACCGGCCGCGCCAAGGACGTCATCATCCGCGGCGCCCACAACATCGATCCGCAGCTGATCGAGGAGGCCTTGCTGCAGCATCCGGACGTGCTGATGGCCGCGGCCGTGGGCGAGCCGGACGAGTACGCGGGCGAGTTGCCCGTGGCTTTCGTTTCGCTGCGGCCGGGGGCGCACGCCGATGCGGCGGCCTTGTCCGCCTTCGCCAACGAGCGCATCCCCGAGCGGGCCGCGTATCCCAAGCGCATCTCGATCCTGCCCGCCATCCCGGTGACGGCGGTCGGCAAGGTCTACAAGCCGCGCCTGCGGGCGCTGGCCTGCGAAACGGTGCTCAGGGAGCGCCTGCAGCGCGCCGGCCTGGACGGCGGCGTTGCGGTGGCCGTGGTGGAAACGGCCCGTGGCATCGCGGCACGCTTCCAGGTGCGAAGTGACGGTGCACAGAAGCAGCAGATCGCCGAGCTGATGCGTTCCTTCGCGATCGAATACACGGTGGGGTCCGAGGCATGAGCCCGCCGGGCCGCCCCAAGGGCGAATACCGCAGTGCGCAGCACGGAGCTTACCCAGTGAACGCGCCGGTCCGGATGGATGTCGAAGGCGCGGTCGCTACGATCACGCTGGACGCACCTGCCACGCGCAATGCGCTCACGCCACAGATGCTGTGCCTGCTCGCGGACACGGTGAAGGCCTTCGCGGCGGACGAGGCCTTGCGCGTGGCCATCATCACGGGCGCCGGCGACCGCGCCTTCTGTGCCGGCGGCGACCTCGCGCGGACCTTGCCGCTCATGAGCGGCGCCCGCGCCTCCGAAGATGCCTGGGACCGGCGCCTGCTGGAGGATCCGGAGGTGCTGGCGGCCTCCGGGCTGCGTGACTTTCCGTTGGACAAGCCCGTGATCGCCGCGATCAACGGCGCCTGCATGGCCGCGGGCTTCGAGCTGATGCTGGGGACCGACCTCCGGCTCTGCGCGGAGCACGCGAGCTTTGCGTTGCCGGAGGTGAAGCGGGGGCTGATCCCGTTTGCCGGCTCGCTGGCGCGGCTGCCGCGGCAGGTGCCTTACTGCGTCGCGATGGAATGGCTGCTGACCGGCGAAGCCTTCCCGGCGGCCGACGCGCTGCGCATGGGGCTGGTGAACCGCGTCCTGCCGGCTGCGGAGCTGATGCCGGCGGCGCGTGCGCTCGCGCGGGGCATTGCCGCCAACGGGCCGGTGGCCGTGCGTGCCATCAAGCGCACCGTGTCCGGTTCGAGCGGCCGTCCGCTGGAGGAAGCCTTCGCACTGGAGAACACGGCGAAGGCGGAAGTGATGGACAGCGAAGACGCGCGCGAAGGTCCGCGCGCCTTCATGGAGAAGCGGCCGCCGGTATTCCGCGGCCGCTGACGCCCGTCAGAGCACTTCCACCACCACTGCCGCGCCCATGTCTCCGGCCGCGCAGCCGGTGAACAGGCCCACGCCGCCGCCTTGCAGCACCAGCGCCTGCGCCAGCTCCGCGATGGCGCGCAGGCCGGTCGGCGCCTGCGGGTGGCCGTAGATCAGGCTGCAGCCCAGCGGGTTCATGCGCTCCAGCGGAAAGCCCGTCTCGCGGGCCAGCCACAGGTCGTTGACGGCGAAGGGGTTGTGCGTCGTCACGACCTTCAGGTCGCCGACCTGCTTGCCCGCGGCGGCAAGCGCCTTGTGAGCGGCGAGCGCGGGCGCCTTGGGCATGCGGCCCTTCTCGGCGCGCGCGAAGCCGGCGGACAGCAGGCGCAGAACCGGCTGGCCATCGGCATAGCGCCGCGCCTTCTCGCGCGAAGTGACGATGGCGCCGGCCGCGCCGTCGGCGGGATGCGTCTGCGTGCCGGGGGTGATCGCACCACCGGGCTTGGCGGGTGACAGCCTGGCCAGGCCGGCGGCGCTGTAGTCGCTGATGCCTTCATCGGCTTCGAGCACGGTGCGCGACTTGCGCGACTCGATGACGATCGGACGGAAGTAGCGCTTCTGCAGCGCGCGGCCGTCCTTCAGCGCGTCCTGGTACTGCGAATAGCGCAGCAAGGTGAGCTCGTCGCATTGCTCGCGCGTGAAGCCGCCGTCGGTGGCCGTGCATTCCGCCGTGTACAGCATGGACTCCGCCGTCCACGGGTCGGCGGCAAAGGAATCCAGCACCCAGTGCGTCGTCTGCGGCGCGCCGCCCATGGAGGCGCTGCGCGGGTAGACCAGCAGCGGGCCGTTGCTGGTGCGATCGGCCGTCACCACCAGCTGCGTGTCGCCGCCACCGAGCTGCGTCGCCGCGGCGGCATTGGCGAGGCAGGCGACTGCAGTGGCGCAGGCCTGCGCGATGGCGGGGCCGCCGATGCCGGTCATGCCCAGGCGGGCCGCGATCCACGGCGGCGCATAGAAGGTGTTGGGCTGCGGGATGGTGGTGCCGAAGACGATCTGCGCGGTCTCGGCCGGATCGTAGGAAGCCGCGGCGAGGGCATCGCGCGTGACCTGCGTGGCGAGGTCCAGCGCCGACACGTCGGCCGCAGCGCCTTGCCAGCGGATGAAGGGCGAGCTCCAGAGGAGCGGCACGGGGATGAAGGCGTCGTCGAAGCGCATGAAGGAGGTCCTGAGGTTCAGAGCGCGACCACCCGCGGGTCGGGCTGGTTCGCGTAGAGGGTGGCCACATCGGCCGCGCGCCGGTTCAACACCGCGCGCTGGTTGAGGTAGCCCTTGTCGGTGATCTCGCCGGCGTCCAGGGCCGGCGCGTCTTCCAGCAGCAGCGCGCGGCCGGGGCATTGCGAGGAGCCGCCGCCGCCGGCGCGCATCTCGCGCAGCGCCTTCAGTACGTGCTCGCGCACGACGCTGCGTTCGGCCTGGCGGCCTTGCGGCGACAGGAACAGCAGCAGGCCGATCTCGTCGCGGTCGTGCCCGGTGACCACGGCATCCGCCACGTAAGGCGACATCGCCGTCACCGAGCGCAGGCGCACGTTGCCCACCGACACCCAGGTGCCGGTGGTGAGCTTGAAGTCCTCGGCCACGCGGCCGTCGAAGGCGATGCCTTGTGCGGCGTCCTGCGGGTCCACCAGCCGGCCGGCGTCGCCGATGCAGTAGAAGCCCTCGTCGTCGAAAGCCTTCGCCGTGAGCTCCGGCGCGTTGCGGTAGGCGCTGAAGATCTGCGGGCCCTTGACGCGCAGTTCCAGCTTCTCTCCATTGGGCACCATCTTCACCTCGGTGCCCGGCATGGGCAGGCCGATGCAGCCGGCGCGCTCGATCTTCCAGTGCACGCAGGTGACCGAAGGGGCGGTCTCGGTGGAACCCCAGGCGGACGTGAACCACACCGGCCGCTCGCGCACCGTGCGCGCCACTTTCTCGAGGCGCTCCCAGGTGCTTTGCGGCAGCGCGGCGCCGGCGTAGAAGATGCCGTCCAGGCATTCGAACACGTCGCGCGCCGCCTGCGGGTCCTGCTCCAGGTAGGGCACCAGCATGTCGAAGCCGCGCGGCACGTTGAAGTGGAAGTTGGGCTTGACCTCGCGCAGGTTGGCCAGCGTCTTCTCGATGAGGCCAGGCGCCGGCCGGCCTTCGTCGATGTACAGCGCGCCGCCATGGGCCAGCACCATGTTGAAGTTGTGGTTGGCGCCGAAGGTGTGGCTCCAGGGCAGCCATTCCAGCAGCACCAGCTTCTCGTGCGTGAGGAAGGGCCAGACCTGCGCGATCTGCTGCTGGTTGGCGCACAGCATGCGATGCGTGTTGACCACCACCTTGGGCAGGCCGGTGGAGCCGCTGGTGAGCAGGTACTTGGCGTCGGTCTCGGGCCGCACGAGGGCGGCGAGCTGCGCGACCTGCGGTGTCTCGACGGCTTCCTGCAGCGAAGCGAAATTGCGCCCGTGCTGCACGTTCTGGCTGAAGAAGCGCGGGGCCTGGCCTTGCCATTGCTCCAGTGCCGGGCCGTACACCGCGCCGTCGGACGCATACACGAGCCCGGGATCCAGCATGTCCAGGATGCCGTGGATCTTGCTCCAGTCCTTGGTCATGCGGATGTAGGCGCTGGAGACGGTGCAGCTCACGCGGCCGACATGGGTGGCCGCGAGCGAGAGCAGGGCGTGGTCGACGGCGTTGTCGGACACGATGACCACCGGCTTCTGCGGCGGCAGCTGCAGGTCCACCAGGCCCTGCGCGATGCGGCCCACCTGCTCGCGCGTCTCGCGGTATGTGAGGCGGCGCCACTGGCCGTCGGCGCCGCGTTCGGCGAGGAACAGGGCGTCGGGCGTGGCGAGCGCCCAGTGGTCCAGCCAGTCGCCGATGCAGCGGGCGAAGGGCTGCAGCCGCTGCGGGCTGCGCAGGATGAAGGAGCCGTCGGGGCGGTCCTCGCGCAGCACTTCGGGCGCTGCGAGGGAGCCGTCGCGGGCGAGCAGGGAAGGGGTCATGCGGATGCCGGCAGCCGCCCCGGAGGCGGCTTTCTCCATACAGATGTGTATTGAGAAGTCTAGGGCCGGCCCTGGCCCGCGCGCCCTAGGGTTTCCCCGCGCTCGCGCCGGCCAGCAGCGTCTGCGCGACGAACTGGCGGCGCAGCGACTTGTCGTCGGCGGAGCCCTGGTTGCGGAACAGCGATTCCGACTGCATGTAGCAATACAGCAGGAAGGCGCGCGCCTTCGCATCCGGCGCCGGGAAGCCGAGGTTGCCGAAGCACTCTTCCAGGTAGGTGAGGCGCTTGGCGTCCACCGCGTCGACGACCTTGCGGGCCATCTCGTCACGCCGCGCCCAGGCGCGGATGGCGAGCTCCACCGACGAACCCTTCATGGCCGCCCGCCCGTGGAAGGGCAGTTCCACCAGCTCGCGGATCAGCGCTTCGGCCGTCACGCCCTGCTTGCGGTAGCGGGCGATGATCTGCTCGGTCTGCTCCTCCTGCCAGGAGAGCAGCACGCGCTTGAGCAGGTCGTCGCGGTCGGTGAAGTGCCAGTAGAAGCTGCCGCGCGTCACCTCCATCTGCTTGGCCAGCACGTCGACGCGCACGGCGTCGATGCTGTGGGCGATGAGCAGTTCGCGGGCCTCGCGGATCCAGTCCTCGGGGGTGAGGGAGGGCTTGCTGGAAGCAGATTTGGCGGGCATGGCAAATCATAGCCCGCGGCCGTCCTTTTCCGGACACTGCTGTATGGCCTATGCCGACCGGGCCAGCGCCATCGCCAGCCTCGCCCCCACCTCCGCGTTGTGCTTCACCAGCGCGATGTTGGTGGCGAGGCTGCGGCCGCCGGTCAAGGCCTTGATGCGCGCCAGCAGGAAGGGCGTCACGGCCTTGCCCGTGATGCGCTGGGCTTCGGCCTCCTCCAGCGCCTGCTGGATCATGAGGTTGATCATCTGGCGCGGCATCTCCGCCGCCTGCGGCACCGGCGTCCTCAGGACCACGCCGCCTGCCAGGCCCAGGTCCCACTTCGTGCGGATGAAGCGCGCCTGCGCCGCGGGATCGTCCAGCCGGTAGTCCGCACGGAATCCGCTGTCGCGCGTGTAGAAGGCCGCGAAGTTGTCCTGCTCGCAGCTCAGGACCGGCACGCCGTGGGTCTCCAGGTATTCCAGCGTGAGGCCGATGTCCAGGATTGACTTCGCGCCGGCGCAGACCACGGCCACCGAAGTGCGGGCCAGTTCCTGCAGGTCGGCCGAGATGTCGAAACTCTCGGACGCGCCGCGATGCACGCCGCCGATGCCGCCGGTGACGAACACTTCGATGCCGGCCAGCGCGGCGCAGATCATCGTGCCCGCCACCGTGGTCGCGCCGAGCTCGCCGCTGGCCAGCACCGCCGGCAGGTCGCGCCGGCTCACCTTGTGCGCCTGGCCGGAGCGTCCCAGCAACTCCAGTTCTTCATCCGAAAGTCCGATGCGGATGCGCCCGCCCAGCACCGCGATGGTGGCCGGCTCTGCGCCGATGGCGCGGATGATGGCTTCCACCTCGCGCGCCGTGCGCACGTTCTCCGGGTAGGGCATGCCGTGCGCGATGATGGTGGACTCCAGCGCCACCACGGGGCGCCCCGCGGCCTGGGCCGCGGCGACGGCGGCGCTGCGCACGATCCAGGAAGAGGCGAGGTCGGCGTTCATGGCCCCAGTGTGCCTGACAGCACAACGACAGATTGGCCGGCCATGATCGCGCGCATGCTCAAGAAGTACTTCGCGGCCGCCGTCGCTGCGGCCTTTTCCCTCGCTTCCCTCGCCGCCCACGCCGACACCTGGCCTTCCAAGACGATCCGCTTCGTCGTGCCCTTCGGGCCGGGCGGCGCCAACGACCTGGTGGCGCGCTACGTCGCCGAAGCCGCTTCCAGGGAGCTCGGCGCGACCATCATCGTCGACAACAAGCCGGGCGCGGGCTCGGTGCTCGGCTCCGAGATCGTGGCCCGTTCCGCCCCGGACGGCTACACCTTCCTGGCGCCGGCCGGCGGCGTGATCACCAACGCGATGATCAAGAAGGCCATGCCGTACAAGGAGGACGATCTCGTCCCGGTGATCATGATGGCCGTCAGCCCCTCGGTGATCGTGGTGCCCGCCGACTCGCCCATCAAGGACCTGAAGGGCCTGGTCGAGGCCTCGAAGAAGAAGGGTCTGAACTTCTCCACCGCCGGCACCGGCAGCACGCCGCACTTCGTGGCGGAGATGCTCAAGCTCAAGGGCGGCGCCAACCTCACCATCGTGCCCTACAAGAGCGGCAACGAAGGCGTGGTCGCCGTCATGGGCAAGCAGGTGGACGCCACCTCCGAGGCCAGCCCCGTCGTGCTGCCGCAGATCAAGGGCGGCAAGCTGCGCCCGCTGGCATCCACCTGGAATCGCCGCGTCGCCGCGCTGCAGGACATCCCGACCGCCGAAGAACTCGGCTTCAAGGACCTCGTCATCGGCCACTGGGCCGGCCTGTTCGCGCCCAAGGGCACGCCCGTCGAGATCCTCGACAAGATGAACGCCGCGGTGAACAAGGCGCTGAAGAACAGCGAACTGCGCGCCAAGCTGATCCCGCAGGGCATCGACCCGCAGGGCGGCAGCCGCGAGGACTTCCGCCGCTACCTGGCCGCGGAAAAAGCGCGCCTTGGCCCGGTGGCCAAGGCCGCCAACATGCAGGCCGACTGATCGTGTTCCCACGCCGGCCGCAGCCGGCGTAGAGTGGGGAGGGAGGCTTGCGCCATGCAGGGATTCCAGCTCACCTTCTCCACCCCCTAGGGCGAGGCCGCCATGCTGCCGCTGCCCGTCCTGGGCATTTCCCCTCTCGCGCACCTGGTGCTGGACTTCAACGGCACGCTGGCCTGCGACGGCCGCCTTCTGGAAGGCGTGGCGCCCCGGCTGGAGCGGCTGTCCGGCGACCTTTCCATCCACGTCGTGACGGGCGATACCTTCGGTGGCGCTCGCGCCGCGCTCTCCATCGCGGTGATCCAGGGCGAAGGGGCGGCCGTGGAGGCGCTGCAGGCGGCGCAGGTCGTGGCGCCGGACATCCTCGCCGCACTGGACCTGCTGCTGCATCCGCTGCGGCTGAAGGCGACGCTGCGCACCTGAGCTGCGGGATGGGCGAACGCGGGAGGCGCACGTTCTGCGCCGAGTAGTCCGCAGCCTACGTCCGCCCGCGGCGGAGTCCGATGTGGCGGCCGGCGGCGTCCCCAAGAATCGAAAGCTCGACCAAAGGAGCCATGATGCAGAACGACCCCAACCGCCGGCAGGACGCGGACGACGACGGCACGGAGCGCGGGGACGCGCCCATCCCGCGCGCCTCCGACGACGAGGTGCTGGACGACACCGCGCGCCTGGCGCGCGAAGGGCGCAAGCAGCTGGAGTCCGACCCCAAGGAGAGCAAGCCGGCCAAGGACTAGGCTTCGCGCTAGAGTGCGGGGCTGATGGACATCCCCGCCGCGAGCCAATCCCCCGACCTCCTGCGCCGCCTGCTGCGCGCCAAGGACCGCATGGACGCCGCCTCGCACGAGGCGTGGCCCGTGGCGCGGCTGGCGGAAGTGAGCGGCGTGTCCGCGACCCATTTCGCGCGCTCCTTCAAGCAGGCTTACGGCCTGCCGCCGCACCGCTACCTGCTCACGCGGCGCATCGAGCGCGCCGTGGCGCTGCTGCGCGAGACCGAGCTGTCCATCACCGAGATCGCCTTCGAGACCGGCTGGGAAAGCCTGGGCACCTTCGGCCGCACCTTCCGCGACATCACCGGCGAGAACCCGGCCGCCGTGCGGGAGCGCGCGCGGGCCGCCGCGGGCGACCCGGGCCGGGTGCCGGCCTGCATCCTCAGCGCTGCCCACCGGCCGGACCTGACGATGGCAGTTTCGGAGAAGCGGCGGCAGGAGGCCACCGCTATAAACGAGCCCGAACACAAGGAGCTTGTCCGATGACCCAAGGAATCGAAACGGTTGGCCTGTACGTGCGCGACCAGGAGGAAGCGCTTTCTTTCTACGTCGACAAGGTCGGCTTCCGCGTCCACACCGACGTGCGCAATGGCGACTATCGCTGGCTGACGGTGCAGCACCCGGAGCAGCCTTCCTTCCAGCTGGGGCTGTTCCGGCCCGGCCCGCCGGTGCACGACGCGGCGACGGCGCAGGCGCTGAACGCGCTGGTCGCCAAGGGCGCGATGCCGTCGCTGGTGCTGGTGGTCGACGATTGCCGCGCCGCCTGCGAGCGCATGCAAAAGGCGGGCGTGGAGTTCACGCAGGAGCCGGTGGAGCGCTACGGCACCGTGGATGCCGGCTTCCGCGACCCGTCCGGCAACGGCTGGAAGATCATCCAGGCGCGCCGCTGATGGAGACGTCTGCATCCGACCACATCGACGCCCGGATCGCGGAACTGGGCGACTGGCGCGGCGAGATGCTCGCGCGCATCCGCGCCCTGATCCTCGCCGCCGACCCCGAGGCCATCGAGGAGTGGAAATGGCGCGGCACGCCCTGCTGGTCGCACGACGGATTGATCTGCACCGGCGAGACCTACAAGAGCGTCGTGAAGATGACGTTTGCCAAGGGGGCGGCGCTGCCCGATCCGGCGAAGTTGTTCAATTCCAGCCTGGACGGGAACGTCCGGCGCGCCATCGACATCCATGCAGGCGACAAGCTGGACGAAAAGGCGCTGAAGGCGCTGGTGAAGGCCGCCGTGGCCCTGAACCAGGAAAAACCGGCGAAGAAGCGCGCCAAAGCGTGACGAAGTTGCGGCCTGGCATCAGCCACTGGACGGCGGGTAGATCCGTGGAGACAAATGCATCGGGAACCCTTACCATCAGCTCGACCGTCTATCTTCACCGGAGGCTTCCCAAGTGCAGCCAGTCCTCTACGCGGATGGAGAAACACAGGTACGACCCGGCGACCATATCGAATACCGGACCGCCCTGACGCTGTGGCAGCGGAAGGCGGGGCGCGTTTCGTATGTCCCGGGCGTCTCGCAGCTGAACGCCGAAATGGAGTTCGCCGGGCTCGCCTGGGTCGGCATCGCCAGCATGGACGGCAAGTTCCGCGGCGTGCTGGTCGACCCGGCGACGCGCCGCCTCAAAAAATCCGTGCGCTTCGTCGCCCGCACCGACGGCACCAACTACGGCCAGCCGGACGACATGCCCACCACGCAGTGGTGACCTGATTTCGCAGTGGTGAGACATCTCAGGCGCCGGTCGCGGCCGCCTGCAGCGACACCTGCTTGGTCCCGCCGGCCACGGCTTGCCGGCCGACTTCGGCAAATCCGAAATTCGCGTGAAAGAGCTCCGACACCGGGTTCGGCGGATCGATGTCGAATTCGCAGGTGACGCGCGGCAGCCGTTGCTGGCGCGCGAACGCGAACGTCGCTTCGTAGAGCGTTCGACCCACGCCGCGGCCGCGGGCCGCCTCCGCCACCACCACGCGGTCGATGTAGAGGAAGCGCTCGTCGTGCCGCGCGAACCACTGGTAGTTGACGCTGTCGTAGTCCGCGCCTTCGCGGAAGGCGAGCAGGAAGGCCTGCACCTCGCCTTCCTCCTCCGCCACCAGGTGCAGCGCGGACTGCGCGTGCAGGTGCTGCAGCCTCGCGGGTGACAGCGGGCTGAGGAAATGCACGGACGCCTCGTTCAGCGCGAGGATCGCGCCGAAGTCGCCGGGTGATGCAGGACGCAGGAGCATGGCGCTATGCTAGGCCTTCCAGCAGCAGGAGGGCTCATGTCCAGCGACACCATCGAGATCGGCCAGATGCGCATCCGCTACCTGCGCGACGGCGCCGCGCACCAGCAAATGGGGACCTTCGAACTGACGGTGCCGCCCGGCTCCAACGTGCCGCCGCCGCACAGCCACTCTGGCAACGACGAATTCATCTACGTGCTGGAAGGCGTGCTGCGCTACCGCGTGGACGCCGAGGAGCGCGACCTGCAGCCTGGCGACTGGATGTTCACGCCGCGCGGATCGGTGCATGCCTTCAGCAACCCGCATGCGGTGGCCGCCCGCGCGCTGGTCACCAACACGCCGGACATCGGCGCGCAGTACTTCCGCGACGTCGCCGCCGTGGTGGCCGCCGGCGGCCCGCCGGACAAGGCGAAGCTGCTGGCGGTGATGCAGAACTACGGCTTGAAGCCGGCGGCGTAGCGCCTACTTCGTCCCCGCAAAAGCCTGCGGCTTCAGCGAGCGCAGGTAGGCGACCAGCGCGCCCATGTCCTCGTCGCTGATGTTCTGGTAGAAGCCGAAGCCCATGGGCGGGCGATAGGGCTTGCCCTCGCGGTCCATGCCGGTGCGGATGGCCTTGGCGACCTCGGCGTCGCTCCAGCTTTTCAGGCCGGTGGCATGCGAGGTGAGGTTACGCGACACGCTCGCGCCCCACGGGCCTTTGAAGACCTGGCCGCCCGCGCCCCACTGGCCTTTGACCAGCATGCCCTTGCCGTCACGCGGTGTGTGGCATTCCATGCAGTGGCCGATGTTGGCCAGGTACTCGCCGTACTTCACCTTGTTCGCGCGCGGCGGCGCCTTCACGGCGGTCACGGCCGGCCCGTAATTGGGCGGCAGCGGGAAGCCGTAGCTGGATTTCGGCACGGCGTTCTTCACCGCGGGCTGCGCGCGCAGGTAGGCGACGATGGCCTTCAGGTCGTCGTCCGACAGGTGCCGGTAGAAGGCCACGGGCATCGGCGGCCCGATCAGGCTGCCGTCGGGCCGGACGCCTTCGCGGATCGCCTTGGCGAGCTGGGCGTCGGTCCACTTGCCGATGCCGGTCTCGGGGTCGGGCGTGATGTTGGCCGCATGGGCCTGGATGCCGGGCTCGTCCCAGGCCATGCCCCCCGAGAGGCCTTTTTCCGGCAGCGGCTCGCCCTGCGGTCCGCGCTGGTAGTGGCAGTTGCCGCAGGCGACCACGCTCTGCATCAGGTAGCGCCCGCGTTCGACCGAGCCCGGGGCCTGGGCGAACGCCTGCACGGCGACGAGGGTGGCGGCCAGGCCGGCGCCCAGCCACTTCTTCTTGATCTTCATGCTTCCTCCTCCGGAGCGCCCCGGAATCTAACGGCGGCGCGCGGCGCGCGCAAGGAGGAAAACGGGGGATTGCAGCTAGCGGCTGCGCTCCACCACCACGTCGCTGATCCACATGATCGGCTCGGTGTCCGTGTAGTTCTTGATGTCGCCGATGATGTCCTTGGCCACCGGAGCCAGCGCCTTCTGCAGGCTGTCCGTCGATTCGCAGAAGATGCTGCAGGCGCCGAAGTAAGGCGTGGGCGCGCCGGGGCCGGCGCCGGCCAGGCCCTTGTCGATGCTGTAGTACAGGCAGGCGCCGCCCAACTTCTGCGCCACGAACGGCATGTGCTTGTCGCGGTAGTAGGCGTGGTCGAAGCGGCCGCCTTCGGTGTACGGGTACAGCACGTTCAGCTTGATCATGGGAGTCTCCTGCGGGGTGGGGAATCAGCGGTGCACCAGCTCCAGCACCGCTTTGGCAAACAGCTCGGGCGCCTCCTGCGGCATGTTGTGGCCGACGCCGGGCACGATGCGGTGCTGGCGGTTCAGGCCGAAGCCGTGCGCGTGGTTGGCGGCCGGCGCCGGCGAGCGCACGCCGTCGTCTTCACCGTCGAAGGTGATGGTGGGCACGGCGATCACCGGCTGCGCGGCCAGCCGCTTCTCGGTGTCCGCATAGGCCGGGTCGCCCGGCACCAGGCCGAAGCGATGGCGGTAGGACTGGATCACCACGGCTACGAAGTCGGGGTTGTCGAAGGCCGCGGCGGAGCGCTCGAAGGTCGCGTCGTCGAACTTCCAGCTCGGCGACCACTGGCGCCACAGCAGCCGGGTGACGGCGCGCCGGTCCCTGGCCAGGCCGTTGCGGCCGCGCTCCGAATGGAAGTAGTACTGGTACCAGAGCCGGTGCTCGTTCTCCGGCAAGTCGGGCTCCAGCGCCCGCGCGATGTTCTGGATGTTGTAGCTGTTGTACGAGACCAGGCCGGCGCAGCGCTGCGGCCACAGTGCCGCCACCACGCAGGCGGCGCGGCCGCCCCAGTCGTAGCCGGCCAGCACGGCGCGCGGCAGCTTCAGGGCGTCCATCAGCGCCAGCAGGTCGGCGCCCAGCGCGGCCTGCTCGCCCGAGCGCGGCGTGTCCGCGGACACGAAGCGCGTCGGCCCGTAGCCGCGCAGGTAGGGCACGATCACGCGGCAGCCGGCGGCGGCCAGTCGCGGCGCCACCTCCGCATAGGCGTGGATGTCGTAGGGAAAGCCGTGCATCAGGAAGACCGGCGGGCCGTCGGACGGTCCGGCCTCGTGGTAGACGACGTCCAGGACGCCGGCGATGACGCGGTGCAGGGGGCGCAGGGTCTCCATGCCCGCTAGGTTAGCGGGAAGGCAGGCAGACCTCCACCCTGCCTCCGCCGAGCGGTGCCCGGCGCAATTCGAGTTCCCCGTGATAGCTGCCGACCAGCTCGTTGACCACGGCCAGCCCCACGCCGTGCCCGGGCACCCGCTCATCGCCGCGCACGTGCAATTGCAGCACCGAGGTGGTGTCGCTGAAGCCGGGGCCGTCGTCGTCCACAGTGATGCGCAGCTGCCCGGCCTCGCGGGTCGCCCGCACTTCCACTCGCGACCTGGCCCACTTGGCGGCGTTGTCCATCAGGTTGCCCATCATCTCGAACAGGTCGCCCTGGTCGATGCGCCACTGCAGCTCCGGGGCGCAGGCGATGGTGAAGTCCAGGCCCTTCTCGGCGTAGACCTTGCCCAGCGCCTCGCGCACGCGCTCCAGCACCGGCGCGATGGCAATGGCCGGCGCGAAGCGGGCGGCGCCACCGGCCGCGGCCCGGCCCAGCTGGTGCTGCACGATGTCGTCCATGCGCCGCACCTGCTGCTCCACCACCGCCGGCAGTTCGGCCGGCTCGCCCAGCGCGTTGCGCAGCACCGCCAGCGGCGTCTTCAGGCTGTGGGCGAGGAAGCTCAGCGCCTCCTTGTAGCGGGTCTGGCGCACGCGCTCCTGCTGGATGAGCGCGTTGAGGTTCTCGGTCAGGCCCGAGATCTCGTCCGGGTAGCGGCCCTCGACGCGTTCCTGGTCGCCGGCCTCGATGCGCCGGATCTCCTGCGCGACGGCGCGCAGCGGCGACAGGCCCCAGCGCAGCAGCAGCAATTGCGCCAGCAGCAGCAGCAGCGCCGCGCCGCCCAGCCACGACCACAGCGTGCGGGCGAACACCGCCACCTCGCGCTTCAGGCCGCGCTGGTCCTCCAGCACCACCAGCACCAGCGGCGCGGCGCGGTTGCGCACGCTCCAGCGCACGTTGTAGGTGACGGCAAGGTACTTCCTGCCGTTCGGCGCCTCCATGGTGTCGTACACCCACTCGCCCGGCTGGCCCTTGCGCATCACCAGCGGCGGCTCCACGCCGACCGTGGAGGCCGAGCGCCAGGTCTCGTTCTGGTCGACGTTGTAGATGCCCGCGTAGAGGCCGGAGCCGGGCACCGAGAGCTTGGGCTCCGCCAGTTCGGCGGGCAATTGCAGCCGGCCGGCATCGTCCAGCTCGGCGCCGGCGAGCAGCAGGTAGACGGTGGCTTGCAGCCGGTCGTAGTGCGCGGTGCGCACGCTGTCGGTGTGAGCGCGCTGCACGGCGATGCCTGCGCCGGCCATGAACAGCAGCAGCACCAGCGCCGCGCCGAGCAGCAGGCGGGCCCGGATCGAGTACCCGGGCTTCATCCCAGCGTAAAGCGGTAGCCCCGGCCGCGCACCGTCTCGATGGGCGCGAGTTCGCCTTCGGGGTCCAGCTTGCGGCGCAGCCGCCCGATCAGCACTTCCAGCACGTTGCTGTCGCGGTCCTCGCCATGCGGGTACAGGTAGTCCGACAGCTCCTGCTTGGTGACGATGCGCGCGCGTTCGCGCACCAGGTATTCCAGCAGGCGGTATTCGAAGGCGGTCAGCTCCAGCGGTTCGCCACCGAGCTTGACGGCCTGCGAACCGAATTCGATGGCGAGCGGGCCCAGCACCAGGGTGTCCGTCACCGCCTTGAGCGAGCGGCGCAGCAGCGCCTTGACGCGCGCTGCGAGCTCGGGGTATTCGAAGGGCTTGACCAGGTAGTCGTCGGCGCCGGCTTCCAGGCCGGTCACCTTGTCCTGCCAGCTGCTGCGGGCCGTGAGGATCAGGATCGGCATCGCGCTGCCGTCCTTGCGCAGCCGCTGCACGATGGTGAGGCCGTTCACCTTGGGCAGGCCCAGGTCGACGATGGCCAGGTCGAAGGGATATTCCTGCGCGAGAAAAAGGCCGACGTCGCCTTCGCCGGCCTCGTCCACCCGGTAGCCTTCGGCTTCCAGCTGGCGCTTGAGGCCCTGGCGCAGGGCGACGTCGTCCTCGATGAGCAGCAGGCGCATGGGCGGGCTACATCGGGCGGCCCGTGGCCGCGTCGATCACGATGACCCGCACTTCTCCATTGGGCGTGACGACCTTCACCCGCCACGCCGGCCGGCCGCCTGCATCCATGCGTTCCACCGCCAGCACCCGGCCGCCCGTCTGCTGCTGGGCGATGGCCGCCGCGTCGTCCCGGCTCACCGCGGCCCAGACGGGCAGGGCGGCGGCCAGCAGCGCGGTGCACAGCAGCTTGGCGAACTTCGGCTTGATCACGGGCGGCAGTCCTCAGGAAAGGTCAGCGGCGATAGTACTCGCCCGCGGGCCGGGGAGGCGGCGGGACGGCGGCGCCCTGGGCCATCGGCGTGATGGACACCTGCACCGGCACGAAGGGGCCCGGGTCGCGGGGCATCACGGTGCTGTACTCGTGGCCGTGGTATTCGTAGCTCACGACGAAGCCGGTCTGGCGCTGTTGCATGTCCACCACCTGGCGGCAGCTGCGCACTTCGCGCTGCGAGTCCACGTACTGGGGCGGCTGCGGCGGGCCGTTGGCGATGTTGTTGCCCACCACGGCGCCGGTGACGGCGCCGACGGCGGTGGCGGCTTCCTTGCCGTGGCCCTTGCCGACCTGGTTGCCCAGGAGGCCGCCGACCACGCCACCGAGGACGATGCCGCCGATGTTGTTCTGCTGCTGCTGGGGCGCGGCCACGGCTTGCGGCTCGTTCACCCACTGGCTGCGGCACTCCTCGCGCGGCACCTGCACCGTTTCGTATTGCGGCTGCACCGAGCGCACGCGCGCGTTGTCGACGAAGGTGTCGGCCTGGGCGGCGACGAAAGCTGTGGCGAGGAGGGCAAAGAGGGCGGCACGTTTCATTTCGAGTCCTTTGAGTGAAGGTGGTGGGAGCTTACCCAGCAGGAGGTGAACGCAAGCTGAACGAATGTGAAGTTTCACAACCGGGTGCGTTGCGCACCCGGCACTCCATCACGCTTAGCGGTTCCAATCCTCACCGCCGCGGCCGTACCCGTACCCGAACTCACCGCCGCGGATCTCTACCCGCGCGGTGGCCCGCTCGCGGCCCGATTGCAGCGTGGCGACGGCGCGGTCGAAGGCGTCCATGTCGTCGCGGCGGCGGATGGTGTAGCTGCCTTCATACACGCCGGGACGCGTCTCCTGCAGGTCCACGCCGCGGATCACGCCGGGGATGTCCAGCCAGGCGTCGCCGCCGGGCGCGCCGACCAGGCGGAAGCGCAGTTCGCGGCCCGGCTCCAGGCGGCCGTGCGGCGCCATCACGAAGCGCTCGATGTTCGGCGCCATCGTGGCCGGCGGGCCGCCCATGGCCAGGGCCTGGAAGGACGGCGGAAAGTCGATGCTGCTGGTGACGACGCGTTCGCGGTAGCCGGCGCGGGCCATCATCTGGCTCGTGGGGTCGATGCGGTCGCCGCGGCGCACGGTGTAGGCGCCGGTGTAGTTGCCGGGGCTGCGTTCACGCAGCGCCACGCGCACGCCGTCGGCCAGCGTCACGCTGCTCCAGCGCGCGCCCGGCGTGGCGTACATCTGCAGGCGCAGCGTGGCGCCCGGGCGCAGGCCGGCGTTGGAGTTCAGCGCCATCGAGCGGATGGCGGGCTGGGCCACGTACGCGCGCTCCTGCGCGCTGGCCGGCTGGGCGACGAATGCACCGGCGACCGGGATCAGCAGCGCGGCGGCGGTGGCGTAGTTGCGAAGAGTGGACTTCATTGCTTTCTCCATCGAGTTGGCGATGGGACCACTTTAAAAAGCCGTCCGTGAACGGTCGCTGAACGCACAAGCACAGCGGCGCGACGAATACGCAAAGCCCTTAAGGAACTTTCGCGTACCCCAAGGTCCCATTGCTGAGGCAGGAATGGCTCGCTACAGTGGCCTTCCTGTTTGCTTTTGCCGTACCTGCAGTCCATGTTTCCGTCGCATTCGCCCCAGCAGGCGGCCATCGCCGCGCAGCTCACCGCCGAAATCGGCGCTTACGAGCGAGAGCTCGAGGGGCTGATCGAAAGGCGCTGGGATCCCGAGCTGTATCGCAGCGTGTCCGATCGCTTCGACCGCATGCAGATGTACGCCGAATCCCTACCGGGCCTGTCCACGTCGTGGACCGAGCTGTTGATCAGCCGCGTCGAACTGATGCACGCGCTGTGGACGGCGTCCTCGCCGAGCCGCATGGGCGGCAAGGTGCGGGCCTGCTACGCGCAGCACCGGGAGTTGCTGGCGGAAGTGCGCCGCAAGGGCCGGATCTTCGTCCCCGCCTGATTCCCGACACCGGGGCGCGGCCGCGTACGTGGCGCCGCGATGCGCTCCTACGCGCGCAGGCGCTCATGGCGCAGCTTGGCTTGCAGCGCCAACGCGCAAATTGGCACGCCAGTTACAGGCTTGCCATGAAACTCCTGCCACGAATTTCCCTCGCTGCGGCCCTTGTCCTCGCGCTTGCGCTGTCTGCCTGTGGCGGCGGGGGTGGGGGAGGAAGCACGGCGGCGGTGAGCACGACCGACAGCAGCGCCACGACGGGAGCCGGCGCAACGACTGGCGCTGGCGCGACGGTCACCGTCGGCAGCGGCGGAAGTTCAGCCCCGGCTGCCGGTGGCACCCCTGATGACAGCAATTCCGCGCCCAGCGACAGCGGCACGAACACCGGCACCAGCACCGCCACCACTTCCACCAGCGGCAGCGGCACCAGCACCTTGCCCGTTTCGCTGACCCTGCCCGCCCTGAACCTCCCGCCGCCGACCGGCCCGAAAGTGCTGGTGCTGTACGACGCGCCCGCCGGCTCCGAGTACCAGAAGCTGGGATTCTCGTACGCGATCATGCTGCGCAACCTGCTGGGCCACTTCGACGCCGCCGTCGACGTGCTGCCGGTGCAGGAGTACCAGGCCGGCCAGGTCGATGCGCACGCCGCCACCTTCTACCTGGGCTCGGACTACAACGCCGCCTTGCCCGCGACCTTCCTGCACGATGCGGCGGCGACCGCGAAGACGCTGGTCTGGTTCAAGTACAACCTGTGGGAACTGGCCAACGATGCGAGCCTGGGCTTCGGCGCCAGCCACGGCATCGCCTTCGACCGGCTGCGCGGCATGAATGCCGTGCCCAGCGCCGCGAACCCGCAGCCTGGCTTCTTCGACCAGGTCGTCTACAAGAAGCTGTCCTTCGTCAAGTACTACAACTACGACGCGGCGGCGAACCGGCTGAACGCGGATCCCGACATCGGCGTCGTCACCATCGCCGATCCGGCCAAGGCGAAGGAACTGGTCCCGATCTACGACACGGCGACCGGCGAAGAGGCGCCCTACATCGTGCGCGCCGGCACCTTCTGGTACGTGGCCGACGTGCCCTTCAGCTTCATCGGCCCGCGCGACCGCTACCTTGTGATCGCCGACCTGCTGCACGACATGCTGGGCATCAACCACGCGGAGTCGCACCGGGCGATGGTTCGCCTGGAGGACGTGGATGCGAAGGTGTCGGTGCAGACCATGAAGAAGCTCACCGACCTGATGGAAGGCAAGGGCATCCCCTTCTCGATGGCGCTGATCCCGCACTACAAGGACCCGCTGGGCTACGCCAACGGCGGCGTGCCGCAGGACATCCCGCTGGCGCAGGCCACCGACCTGAAGACGGCGGCCAACTACGCCACGGCCCACGGCGGCCAGGTGGTGATGCACGGCTACACCCACCAGTACGGCGCGCAGCAGAATCCCTGGACCGGGGTCAGCGGCGACGACTACGAGTTCTGGGACATCGTGAACAACAAGCCGGTGGCGGAGGACTCGCAGCTGTGGGCCTATGGCCGCCTGCAGGCCGGCCTGGCCGAACTGGCAGCCGCCAACCTGCGGCCGATCGCCTGGGAGACGCCGCACTACCAGGCCTCGGCCAACACTTCGAAGGTGGTGCCGCTGGCCTTCGACACGACCTACCAGCGCGTCGTCTACTACACGGCGGACCAGCCGGACTTCTCGCCGCATGCGGGCAAGGACTTCACGGCCGGCCAGCTGTTCCCCTACGTGATCCAGCGTGACTGGTACAACCAGCGCGTGCTGCCGGAGAACCTGGGCAACATCGAGTACGACATCCGCAAGGTCGACCCGATGTCCTTCTACAACTACACCTGGCAGGACATCGCGCTGAACGCGCAGTACGCCTGGGTGGTGCGGGACGGCTTCGCGTCCTTCTTCTTCCATCCCTTCTGGGCGGAGAAGGACATGGATACGCCGGGGTACGAAGACTTCAAGTCGCTGCTGGATGCGATCGGCGCGCAGGGCTACACGTGGGTGGCGCCCGGCTCGCTGAAATGATCACGCGTCCTCGGCGACCGCATCGCCCCACGGCGACATGATCTCCGTGCAGCCCATGTTCCTTCCGTTGTCGCGCAGCACGCCTGCAGGACAGGCGAAGGCAAGGGGGAAGACGGTGCGGCGCGCGGTGGTGGTCGGCATGGCTGCCGCCAGCGCCTGCACGATCTCCGGCGCCAGCGAGCGGTCCGCCGTCACCGCGCCGCTGCCGCTGACGTCGATGCGCGGCTGGTGGAAGGCTTCTTCCAGCGTCATGTCGTGGTCGATCAGGAAGGCGCTGAGCTGCATCACGGCGCCCAGGATCTTGCGGCCACCCGAAGCGCCCAGCGCGAACTGGCGGCCATCGCCCGTGACGCCCGCCACCGGGCAGTAGTTGGCCAGCACGCGCTTGTCGGGCGCCAGGGAGTTCGGCTTGCCCGGCTCCGGGTCGAACCACATGATGCCGTTGTTCAACAGCAGGCCGGTCGACGGCGAAACCACGCGCGAACCGAAGATCGACAGCAGCGTCTGCGTCACCGCGCACAGGTTGCCCTCGCGGTCGACGACGCAGAAGTGCGTGGTGCAGGTCGGCGCCTGCGGCGACTCGTGGTCGCCCATGTTCTCCAGCCGCGTGCGGAAGGCGGCGTCGAGCGCGCGCGCCATCGCAACGTAGGCTTCGGCGTCCGGACCCTTGCCGCTTGGCGTGTAGCCCTGCTCCAGCGCCTTCAAGGCCTGCGCGAAGGTCGGGCCACCCGTGAGCCCTGGCGCCGCGAACACCTGGCCGCCGCGGAAAGGCACGGTGAGCGGCTCCGCCCACTCGGCGCGATAGGCCGCCAGGTCTTCCTCCGACAGGCAGCCGCCCTTGGCCTGGATGTCGCGCGCCAGCGCTTGTGCCACCGGGCCTTCGTAGAAGGCGCGCGGGCCACCCTCGGCCACCTGCTTCAAGGTCGCGGCCAGCTGGCGCTGGTCCAGCCGCTGCGCGGAAGTGCTGGTCCAGGCGCCGAGCTTGGCGAACACGCCGTCGTCCAGGAACATCGCGGCGGCGTCCGGGTCCAGCGACAGTTGCCTGGCGGTGGAAGCGGTGACCAGGCCCGAGTACCAGTCCACCAGCAGGCCTTCCTGCGCCAGTTGCACGGCGGGCGCAAGCAGCTCCTGCCAGCGTTTGCGGCCATAGCGTTCGTGCGCCAGCGCCATGCCCGCCACGGCGCCCGGCACGGCGACGGCAGTCGCGCCCTGCACGTTGCGGTCGCCCACCACGGCTTTCCAGGGAAAGAGGTCGGAGCTGCGGCCGTCGCCGGACAGCGGATAGTCCTCCGGCTTCAGCGCGCGCGGCGAGCGCATGCCGAAGTTGACGACCTGCGCCATCTTTTCCTTGGCGCGCCAAAGAACCATGGCGCCGCCGGCCATGCAGCCGCTCATCCAGGGTTCGACGACGCCGAGCGCGAACGAGGTGGCGACCGCCGCATCGACGGCATCGCCGCCGGCCGCGAGCACCTGTGCGCCGACCTGCGCCGCGCGCTTGTGCTGCGACGCGACCACGCCGCCTTCGGTGGCGCGCACCGCCTTGCGTACCACCTGCGCATCGGAGAAGTTGTCGATCATCCGTGGGCTTTCGCGTGCCGCACGACGTCGGCATGGGTGGCGAACCAGACGTTGCCCAGCGACTTCGCGTGCTGGATGATCTCGTCCAGGATCCAGACCCGCGAGCGGTAGCCGCTGATGTGCGGATGCATGGTCAGCTGGAAGATGCCGCCTTCGGCATGCGCCGCTTCCAGCTCGCGCCGGAAGATGTCGAACACCGCTTCCGGCGGCGTGTAGGGCCGCAGGCCGGCGAAGCGGTTCATGTTGAAGTAGACGGCGTCGTCGCGGATCCACTCCACCGGCATTTCCACCACGCCGGTGGGCTGGCCATCGAGCAGCAGCTCGTAGCAGTCGACGTCGGCCATCAGCGACGAGTCGTACAGCAGGCCCATGTCGCGCGCGATGGCCAGGGTCGCCGGGCTGAAGTCCCAGGACGGCGTGCGGATGCCCACCGGCCGCTTGCCGGCAACCTGCTCCAGCGTGTCGGCGGCGCGCAGCATCAGGTCGCGTTCGGCCGGTTCGGGCAGCACCGAGTTGCGCTCGTGGATCCAGCCGTGCAGCGCGAGCTCGTGGCCTTCGGCGGCGACGCGGCGCTGTTCATCGGGGTAGAGCAGCGCGGTGACGGCGGGCACGTAGAAGCTCGCCTTCACATCGTGACGGCCCAGGATGTCCAGGATGCGCGGCACGCCTTGCCGGTTGCCGTACTGGCCCTGCGACAACTTGCCGATAGACTCGCCGCCTTCGCGCAGCTCGTTGGTCTCGTGGTCCGAATCGAAGGACAGCGCCACGGCGCAGCGCGCGCCACCGGGCCAGCTCCTGGGCTTCAACGAGCGCCCGCCGCGCACGTGGTTGACGATGCCTCGCCAGTGTTCGTCGGGCCACTGCCAGGGTTGGAGGGGTTCGCTCATTTCTTCGCTCCTGCATGCAGCCGCTGCGCGATGTCCTGCGCCGCCTTCTGTTCGTCGGCGACGAACTTCGCGAATTGCGCGGGCGGCATCGCCACGCCTTCCAGGCCTTGCTGGTCGAAGGCTGCCTTCACGTCCGGTTCGGCGATCGCCGCGGCCACCGCCGCATGGATCTTCGCGACCACCTCCGGCGGCGCGCCGGCCGGCAGCCACAAGCCGAACCAGTTCACCTTGTCGAAGCCCTTGAGCCCCTGTTCGTCCATCGTCGGCGTGTCGGGCATGCCCTTCCAGCGCTTGCTGCCGGTCAGCGCCAGCGCCCGCAGGCGGCCGTTCTGCACGTGCTGCAGCGCGATGTTGGTGCCGACGAAGAACATGTCGATGCGCCCCGCGATCAGGTCGGTGATCGCCTCCTGGATGCCCTTGTAGGGGACCGAGAGGATGTCGGTGCCCGTCATGCTCTTCATCACTTCGGCCGGGATGTGGCTCGCGGTGCCGTTGCCGGCGTTGGCGTAAGTGAGCTTGCCGGGGCTCTTCTTCGCCAGCGCGATCAGGTCCTGCAGGTTCTTCGCCGGCACTTCGGGGTTCACCACCAGCGCCTGGCCGAAGTTCTGCGCCGCCAGCGTCACGTGCGTGAAGTCCTTGATCGGGTCGTAGGGCACCGTGCCGTCGCTGAAGGGCGGGATGTTCACGTGCGAGGCCGTCGTGAACAGCCAGGTGTAGCCATCGGCCGGCTGCTTCGCCACGTAGGCCGTGCCCACCAGGCCGCCGGCGCCGGCGCGGTTGTCGATGACGATGGGCTGGCCCAGCACCTGCGACATCTTCGGCAGGATGGCGCGCAGGATCAGGTCCGGCGGGCCGCCGGCGGGCGAGGGCACCACCACCTTGATCGGCTTGTTCGGGAAGGCCTGGGCCTGCGCCAGGCCGGCCGCCAGGGCCAGCACGGCCGCGAGTGCGAGGGAACGTCTTTTCATCGCGCGACTCCTTGCGTCTTCTGGGTGCGGGCCGAATCGAGGATGGCTTGCAGCACTGCCACGTTGTGCACGGCGTCGCCGCCCGGCTGCACGATGGGCTGGCGCGCCGCGGCCTGCTGCGCGAAGTGCTCCAGCTCGGCGCGCTCGGTGCTGGTCTTGGGGAAGGTGATCACCTGCGGCCGCTGCTTCACCGTGATGTGCTCGCGGTCCAGCCGGCACAGGCGCAGCTCCCAGGTCGTGAGATGTTCGACCTCGCCCACTTCGACCCAGGCATTGCTGCCGAACACCTGCAGCCGCCAGGTCTCCGCGGTGGCGATCACGGTGCCCAGGTAACCGGTGGCGCCGCTGGCGAATTTCAGCAGCATGCTGGTGGTGTCGTCGACGCCGAAGTCCTGCGCGAGCCGGAAGCTCTGCGCGGTGACCTGCTCGATCGGGCCGGCGAGATAGAGCATTGCGTCGATCACGTGCACGCCGCGGCCGGTCATGCCGCCGGCCGGCACTTCGTCGCGGTCGTGGCGCCAGTGGCCCTTGGGAAAGCGGTAGGCGCTGGGCCCGCAGAAGTTGCCTTCCAGGTGCAGCACGCGGCCCAGCGTGCCGTCCTCGACCAGGCGGCGGATCTCGCGCAGCGCCGGCTGCCAGCGCCAGTTGTAGCCCACGCCCAAGGTCACGCCGTGTTCGGCGCAAGCCCGCGCCGCGCGCTCTGCGCTTTCGGCGTCCAGGCCCAGCGGCTTCTCGCTGAAGACGTGCTTGCCGGCGCGCGCCGCGGCGACGATCTGCTCGGTGTGCAGGGAGTGCGGCGTGGCCAGCACCACGGCGTCGATCTCCGGGTCGGCCAGCGCGGCCTCGAAGCTGGGGAGCATGCGCAGGCCGTGCGCCTGCGCGAAGTCGCGCGCCTTGTCGGGCGTGCGGGTCGCGAAGGCGGTGAAGCGCAGGTGGGGGCTGTCGGGCGGGACGCTGCGGACCAGGTTCTGGCCCCAGGTCCCCAGCCCGATGATGGCGGCGCGGATCATGGATCTCCTCTTCTTGGTGCCGGCCATCCTCGCGCCGGGCTCTTCCTGGCGTTAGCGTGCCAACCCGGATTGACGGGCGCGGGGCAGCCGCTATCGTGGGCCGCTTCCAACCAGGAGAGCCCGATGCGCTTGCTGCAGAGACTGTTTGCTGCCCTCGTCCTCGCTTGCACCGCCCTCGCCGCCAGCGCGGCCGACGGCGATTACCCGACGAAGCCGATCCGCTGGATCGTCGGCTACCCGCCGGGGGGAACCACCGACCTGCTTGCGCGCCTCATGGGCCAGTGGCTGTCCACGCGCCTCGGCCAGCCGGTGGTCATCGAGAACCGGCCCGGCGGCGGCAACAACATCGGCACCGAGATGGCGGTGCGCGCGCCGGCCGACGGCTACACGATCTTCCTGGTGAACCCGGCCAACGCGATCAACGCCACGCTTTATCCCAAGCTGAACTTCAACTTCCTGGACGACCTGGCGCCGGTGGCCGGCATCGTGCGCGTGCCGAACGTGATGACGGTGACGAAGAACTTCCCGGCGAAGACGGTGCCGGAGTTCATCGAGTACGCGAAGAAGAACCCGGACAAGGTCAACATGGCATCGTCCGGCTCCGGCACCTCGGTGCACCTCTCGGGCGAGCTGTTCAAGTACATGACCGGCATCCAGATGAAGCACGTGCCGTACAAGGGCGCGGGCCCGGCCACGGTGGACCTGATCAGCGGCCAGGTCGACGTGATCTTCGACAACATGCCTTCGATGATGACCCACATCAAGGCGGGCACCGTGCGCGCGCTGGGCGTGACCAGCGCGCAGCGCTCGCCGGCGCTGCCCGACGTGCCGGCGATCGGCGAGATCGTGCCCGGTTACGAAGCCAGCGCCTGGTTCGGCGCCGCCGCGCCCAAGGGCACGCCGCCGGCGGCGATCGCGCGGCTCAATCGCGAGTTCAATGCGGCGCTGGCCGACCCGCAGATGAAGGCCAAGCTGGCCGAACTGGGCGGCGTGCCGATCCCGGGGACGCCGGAAGAGTTCTGGGCGCTGCACCGCGCCGAAACGGAGAAGTGGGCGAAGATCGTGCAGTTCTCCGGCGCCAAGGCCGAGTGAATTGCTATTGTGCGCGGTCCGGGCGGCCGGCCGCGCGCAGGCACTTGCGCGAGAGCGAGTGGATGTTGCCCAGGTGTTCCTGCAGCTCGGTGTCGCACTCGGCGATTCCGGCGCTGCTGCCAGGCTGGGAATTGCGCCACAGGCAGTGCACCAGGTCCGCGTGGCTGACCACCAGCGCCGCGATGGGGATGGCCAGGCCGGGCAGGATGGCGCAGGACGCCCGGATGTTGTCGACCTCGGCGCTGACGGACTGGTACAACTCCATGTCCAGCCAGCTCCCCACCAGCTGGCGCAAGTGTTCCTCGTAGAGCTGCAGGCGAGCAACGGCTTGCAAGGCCGTCGCCTGCACGGCCGGCAATTGGCTGGCTGACATGGACCCCTCCGTCAGCAGTACTCTGGAAGTCCAGTGTATGGCCCACGTTCGCGAATGGCAAACAATGTCGATGTCGAAATGGGAACCGGCCGGACGACATTGTCCAGGCGCCACACGGTGTGGCGCCATCCCAGGAGTCAAACATGGAATATCTTCTGCTGCTGCACGCCGACCCCGAAGGCATGAAGGCCCTGCCCAAGGACACCCAGGCCGCCGCGCTGGCCGCCTATCGGGCCTATACCAACGCCGCGCGTGAAGCCGGCGTGCTGCTGTCCTCCAACCGCCTGCGGCCGGGCGCCATGTCGACGTCCGTGCGCATGCGTGACGGCAAGACCGACGTCCAGAACGGCCCTTTCATCGAGACGCGCGAAGAGTTGGGCGGCTACTACCTGATCGACGTGCCCGACCTGGACACGGCGCTGTCGTGGGCCGCGCGCTGCCCGGCTTCGGCGTACGGGACGGTCGAAGTGCGTCCGATCTGGCCGATGAACGAGTACTGAGCGTGACGCTTGCCACCGACGCCGCGGAGGCTGCGGCGCGCCGCAGCTACGGCAAGCTGGTGGCCTTCCTGGCCGCCCGCACGCGCGACGTCGCGGGCGCGGAGGACGCGCTGGCGGAAGCCTTCGCCAGCGCGCTCACCGACTGGCCGCGCACCGGCGTGCCGGCCAATCCCGAAGCCTGGCTGCTGACGGTGGCGCGCCGGCGCCAGGTGGATGCGGTGCGCGGGCGCTTCCGTGCCGAATCGGCTTCGGAGCACCTGCAACTGCTGGACGAACTGGCGGAGCCGCCGGAGGACGGCGGCATCCCGGACGATCGCCTGCGCCTGCTGCTGGTGTGCGCGCACCCGGCGCTGCCGGCCAACGTGCGGGCGCCGCTGATGCTGCAGGCGGTGCTGGGCTTCGACGCGGCCGCGATCGGTTCGGCCTTCCTGGTGGCGCCGGCCGCGATGGGCCAGCGGCTGGTGCGCGCCAAGGCCAAGATCCGCGAGGCGCGCATCGCCTTCGAAGTGCCGCCGCGCTCGCACTGGCCCGAGCGGCTCGACTCGGTGCTGGCCGCCGTCTACGCGGCGTACGCAGAAGGCTGGAGCGACGCCGAGGGCACCGACCCGCGGCGTCGCAACCTGGCGGAAGAAGCGCTGTGGCTGGTGCGCTTGCTCGCCAGCCTGCTGCCCGAAGAAGCCGAGGTGCTGGGCCTGCTGGCGCTGATGCTGCACGCGCACGCGCGCCGGCACGCGCGCCGCGGTCCTGCGGGCGCCTACGTGCCGCTGGCGCAGCAGGACGTGGCGCGCTGGGACCTGCCGATGATCGAGGAGGCGGAGGCCCTGCTGCTGCGCGCGAGCGAGCTGCAGTCGCCGGGGCGCTACCAGCTCGAAGCGGCGCTGCAGTCGGCGCATGCGCTGCGGCGGCATGGGCTCGCCCCGGACTGGGACGCCATCGTCGAACTCTATGCGGCGCTGGAGCGGATGACGGGCTCGCCGCTGGCAGCGCTCAATCGCGCGGTGGCGCTGTCGCATGCGCAGGATGCGGTAGCGGGCTTGCAGGCGCTGGAGGCGATTACCGAGGTGCAGCGTCTTGCTGATTACCAGCCGTATTGGGCGGCACGGGCGGATTTGTTGGCTCGTGCCGGGCGCGGGCAGGAGGCCAGCAAGGCGTATGAGCGCGCGATCGGCCTGGAGCCGGATCCGGCGGTGCGGGCTTTCCTGCAAACCAGGCTGGCCGCGGTGAATTCGTAAGCGGGAAACTTAGTGGAGATCGTCCGGGGTGAGCTCGATCGGCTGCCCGTGCGGCGTGCGCTCCGCCGCATGCTCCCAGCCATGCTGGTAGCGTGCCAGTTCCTCCTGCGACGTCACCGACTTCGCCGCCACGATGTCTTCCAGTGCGCCCAGCCAGTGCACGTAATAGGTGTCGCCAAGGTCCGCATCGCCGGCCGCCTGCGCCCGCGCGATCCGCTTCGCCAGCGCTTCCGCCCATTCCGGCCAAGTGAACAGCCCGCGTTCGTGCAGCGACAGCGCCATCGCGAAGGCTTGGGCCTGCCAGGGCGCGGCGAACACCGGCCCGTCCGCGTCCTGCGGCAGGTGCGGCAGCGGCGGGAGCTTCATGCGGCCTCCAGGTAGGACTGCCAGGCATCGACCGAGACGCGCAGGCCCGGCGCCGCATCCGCGCCCCACAGTTCCTCGCCCTCGAACACCACCGTGTACAAGGCCTCGGGCCGTTCACCCAGGCCTTGCGCGTGGGCGTCGGGGAAGACATGGCAGCCGTGCAGACGCTCGACGACGCCGCACTTGCCGTGCACGTAGCCGGGGAGCCGCGTGTGATGCGGGACGGCTTCGGCGCGGGTGCGCACCCGTTGGCCGATGGCGAACAGCGGCTTCTCGGGGCACGCACGCAAGGTCGGCGAGCCGCGGGCGAGCGCTGCGCCGACCTCGCCCGCGTGCAGCACACGCTTGACGCTCGCCGGCGCATGCAGCATGCGGCCCGCCTCGATCTCGGCGGGGGTGAGCTGGCCGCGCTCCTCCATCAGCTTTTCCAGGGCCGCGATCCAGATCGCGTAGTAGCTGCGCTGCGCGTAGTCCGGCAAGGTCTCGCGGGCGGCGCGGCTCATGTCCAGGTTCCAGCTGCCGGTGGCGCCCATGGCCAGCGTGAGCGCCAGCGCCTGCGGCTCCCAGCTGGCGTGCCACAGCTCGCCTTCGGCTTCGGGCCGCACGGGCCCGTGTCCGGGCTGGCCGCCCAGATCGGCGTGCGATCGGTAAGTCATGGCTGCAGCGGCAGGCCGGTGCCGATCATGCTGTCGCGCGTCACCAGCGCGGCCAGCTGTATTTCATCCAGGCGTTCGCTGCCAGGCGGCCGCTGCGGCAGGACGAGGTAGCGCACTTCGGCGGTCGAATCCCAGACGCGGACCTGCTTGTCAACCGGCAAGGTCACGCCGAAATCGGCGAGCACGCCACGCGGGTCGCGCACCGCGCGCGAGCGATAGGGCGCGCTCTTGTACCAGGTGGGCGGCAGGCCCAGCACCGGCCACGGATAGCAGCTGCACAGGGTGCACACCACCATGTTGTGCACTTCGTCGGTGTTCTCCACGACCACCATGTGTTCGCCTTGCCGGCCTTCGTAGCCCAGCGATGCGATGGCGGCGCTGGCGTCGCGCAGCAGCCAGTCGTGGAACTGCGGGTCGGACCAGGCGCGCGCCACCACGCGTGCGCCGTTGCGCGGGCCGATGCGTGTCTGGTAAGTGTCGATCAGGAGATCCAGTGCGCCCGGGTCGATGTAGCCCTTCTGCGCCAGGATCGTCTGCAGCGCCCGCACCCGCAAGTCCATCGGGTCCAGGTCGCTGTGGTCCTCATGCTCGTGGTCGTGCATGCCCCATTATTCACCTCCGGCCGCGAGCGGGCTCCCGAGTTCGGCCACGCGCGCGCCGAGGCGATAGCCCGCATGGCCGCGCCCGTCGTCCGCCTGTTCCAGGTAGCCCAGGCAGGTGAGCGTGAACGTGAGGCGCGAGACGGTGGACTTGGGCAGCTGCGTGCGGCGTGCCAGCTCCAGGTTGCCGAGCACGCGCTCGCCGGTGCGGAAGGCCGCCAGCAGGGCAAGCCCGCGCGCCAGCGCCGTCACGAACTGGCGCTGCTCCTGGCCGGGAAGGTAGGTTGGGTTTTGCATATGGGTGCCGTTTGTAGTGCAAAGTATTCGGTTTGACACCCGGGCAACTGCTGACCAGAATCGGCCGCGAGGAAGACGTCGCGTTCCGTGAAGCGGAACCAAGGAGGAGAACATCCCATGGCCGCCACGCTGCCAGCCTTGCCTTTTCCCGAATCGAACTCGCCGCGGATTGCGCCTCGCGCCTCCCTGCGATTGCGGCTTGCTTTTGCGCTGGGTGGCCTCGGCGCGTTGCTTTTTGCCATCGTCCTGGCGGCCTGGCTGCTGCCTGCGGAGGCCGCCCTGCCCACCATCGGGGTGCTGGCCCTCGTTGCGCTGGCCTGGTGTGCCGCGATCGCGGCCTGGCTGTGGCTGCGGTTCGCGCGTCCGCTGGACCATGCGCTGGCCGCCGCGCGCCGCCTCGGCGCCGGCGACCTGACCGGCGAGGTCGCCGTGCAGGGCGCGGGCGAGTTCCGCCCGCTGCTGGCGGCGCTGCGCGAGGTGCACGAGCGCCTGTTCGGCGTGGTGAGCCAGGTGCGCACCGGCACCACCAGCGTCGCCTCCACTTCCTCGCAGATCAACCGCGACAACGATGCGCTGGCGCAACGCACGGACGCCCAATCGACCTTCCTGCAGGCGACCGCGGCTTCGATCGAGCAGCTGGCGGCCGCCGTGCACCACAACGCCGAAAGCGCGCAGCAGGCCGATGCGCTGGTGGCTTCCGCCAGCGTGCGCGCGGCCGAAGGCGGCGCCGTGATGCAGGAAGTGGTCCGGACCATGGGCTCCATCCGAGACGGCTCGCGCAGCATCGTCGACATCATCGCGGTCATCGACGGCATCGCCTTCCAGACCAACATCCTGGCGCTGAACGCCGCGGTGGAAGCGGCCCGCGCCGGCGAGCAGGGCCGCGGCTTCGCGGTGGTGGCGAGCGAAGTGCGCAGCCTGGCGCAGCGCAGCGCCGCGGCCGCCAGGGAGGTAAAGGCGTTGATCGACGCTTCGGTGGCCCAGGTCGACGCCGGCGGCGTGCTGGTCGACAAGGCAGGCAAGGCCATGGACGAAATCGTCGCCTCGGTGCAGCAGGTGGCGGGGCGCATCGGCCAGATCAGCGCCGGCAGCCGCGAGCAGAGCGAAGGCCTCGCCAGCGTCAACGAGTCGGTGGCGAAGATCGACCATGCCACGCAGGCCAACGCCACGCTGGTGAAGCTGGCCGCGCGCACCGCGGTGACTTTGAACGAGCAGGGCGTGGCGCTCTTGAAATCGGTGGCCGTCTTCGACCTGGGCGCGCGTGAGCACGGCAACGCACAGGAAGCGATGGACCTGGTTCGCGGCGGCCACGAGCACCTGCGCAGCCAGGGCCAGCAGGCGCTGGTGGACGACGTGAACCTGCTGGGCCAGGGCCGCTTCGTCGACCGCGACCTCTACCTGATGCTGATCCGCGTCGACGACCAGAACTTCGTCGCGCACGGCAACAACCCGCGCGTGCTGGGCCTGGGCCGCCAGAGCAAGGACGTGGACGGCAAGGCCTTCGTGCAGGACATGGTGCGCCTCGCCTGCAGCAAGGCCGAAGGCGGCTGGGTCGACTACAAGTGGGCGCACCCGGTGACGAACGAGATCCTCACCAAGTCCTCGTTCGTGCAGCGCGCAGGCGACGTGGTCATCGCCTGCGGCATCTACAAGGACTAGCGCGAAGCGACGGTGTGGCGCTCGTTGTGCGCCACGCGCTCTTCCTTGTTGGCGTGGTGGCGGCCGATCAGGCAGCCGGCGGTGGCGCCCAGCAGGCCGTGGTGGTGGACGAAGTGGCCGGCGACGCCGCCGACGGCGGCGCCCTTGATGCAGCCCTTGGCGTAAGCGCCGGGCGCCGCGAAGGCGAGCGAGGCCAGCAGGACGGTGGCAAGCAGAGGGGTCTTCATGTTGTGTTCCTCGAAGTGAATGCCTCGATTCTGGGAAACGACGCGCGCCGCCCGCGTCGGAGCACGGCCGCAGGTGGCGTCGGAACAGGCCCGCAGCGCTACACTGCGGCGCAACCGGAAGTACCCCGATGACCCAGCTCGCCACCCCCTCCCTCCAGTTCTTCGCCGACCTCTCCGTGCAGGTCGATCGCCCGCAGGAAGTGGGCCGCGTCTTCAACGCGCAGCGGCGCGTCATTCCGATCCTCGGTGGCGAGGTGCAGGGTGAGGGCTGGCGCGGCCGCGTGCTGCCGGGCGGCGCGGACTTCCAGCTGATCGCAAGCGACACCGTGGCGCAGCTCGATGCGCGCTACGTGATCGAGACCGATGGCGGCGACCGCATCTTCGTGCAGAACCGCGCCCTGCGTTCGGCGCCGGCCCAGATCACCGCCAAGCTGATCCGCGGCGAGCCGGTGGACCCGTCGCAGGTCTACTTCCGTTGCGTGCCGACCTTCGAGACTTCGTCGCAGGCGCTGGGCTGGATCAACGAGCGCATCTTCGTCGGCACCGGCGCGCGGTACCCGGACCGGGTGCAGATCCGCGTGTTCACGCTGCTGTGATGAGCGTCGCCGTCTTCGGCAGCCTCAACATGGACCTGGTGGTCCGCGTGCCGCGCATGCCCGAAGCGGGCGAGACGCTCACCGGCCGCAGCTTCCTCACCAACCCCGGCGGCAAGGGCGCCAACCAGGCGGTGGCCTGCGCGCGGCAAGGCGCGCGCGTCGCGATGGTGGGACGGGTGGGTGACGATGCCTTCGGCGCGGAGTTGCGTTCAGCGTTGGCGGTGCAGGGCGTCGATGCCTCCGGTGTGCTGGAGACGCCCGGCGTGAGCACCGGCGTCGCTGCGATCCTGGTGGACGACGGCGCGCAGAACTGCATCTCGGTCGTGCCTGGCGCGAATGGACAGGTGGCCGAAGCCGATGCCGACGCGATGCGGCTGGCAGGGACGAAGTTGCTGTTGCTGCAGTTGGAAGTGCCGATGGCCGCCGTGCTGCGCGCCGCGCAGGTGGCGCGCGCGGCGGGCTGCCAGGTGCTGCTCAATCCCGCGCCGGCGCAGGCCTTGCCGGAAGCGCTGTGGCCGCTGGTCGACATCCTGGTGCTGAACGAGATCGAGGCGAAGCTGCTGGGCGGCTTGGCGGATGTCCATGCAGGCAATGCCGCGGAGGCTGCGGCGCAGTTGTCCGCGCGCGGCCCACGAGATGTGATCGTCACGCTGGGCGCCGAGGGCGCGGTGTGGTTCGCAGATGGCAAGTCACGTCACTTCCCGGCGCCTCAGGTCCGGGCCGTCGACACGACCGCGGCCGGCGACACCTTCATCGGTGCGCTGGCGGCCTTGCTGGTGGAAGGCGCGACGATGGACCGCGCCGTGGAGCATGCGATCCGCGCGGCGGCCATCGCCGTCACGCGCGTCGGTGCGCAAGCTTCCATGCCGACGCGCGCCGAAGTCCTTACTCGGTCTTGATCCCCTGGCTCTGGATCACGTCGCCCCACCGCGCCATCTCCGCCTTCACGAACTCGCGCAGCTGCTGCGGCGTGCCCGATTCCGGCGTCAGGCCCAAGGCGGCGAAGCGGTCCCGCACACCGGGTTCGGCAAGCGCTTGCCGCAGCAGCCCGTTCAGGCGTTCCACGCCCGCGGCCGGCACGTTGCGCGCCGCCATCACGCAGGCCCAGCCGCTGATGACGAAGTCGTTGCCCAGCGTGCGCAGCAAGGGGACGTTGGGCATGGAGGCCAGGGGCGCGGCGGACGTCACCGCGAGCGCGCGCAGCCGGCCGCTCTGGATCATCGGTTGCGCCACCGGCAGGTTGAACACGCCCAGCGCCACGGTGCCCGACACCACGTCGGGGATCAGCACCGCATCGCCCTTGTAGGCCACCGGCACGAAGCGCGTCTTCAGCCGCCGATTGAGCAGCTCGGTGGTCAGGTGCGACAGCGTGCCGATGCCGCTGTTGCCGGCATTGACCTCGCCGCGGCGCGCGCGCTCCATCAAGTCGTCGAGCGACTTGATCGGCGAATCGGCCGCCACCGCGAACACTTCCGGCTGCGAAGAGATCATGCTCACCGGCTGCAGGTCGGTCGCGATGTCGTAGCCCAGGTCCTTGTTCAGCCACGGCGCGATCGTCATGCTGGTGCTCCCGAGCAGCAGCATGTGGTCGTCGTTGCTCTTGGCCACGTAGCGCGTGCCCGGGATGCCTCCGGCGCCGGGGCGGTTCTCCACCACCACGGTCTGGCCGATGCGCGGGCCGACCAGTTCGGCCAGGATGCGCAGCGAAGCATTGCCGGCGCCGCCCGCCGCGAAGGGCACGACGGCGGTGATGGGCCGCGCGGGCCAATTCCCCTGGGCGCGCGCGGGTTGCGCCGCGAGCGCCGCGCCCGCCACCGCTCCCAGCAGCAGCTGGCGTCTTTGTTGGTCCATCGTCGTCCTCACTCCGCGTGGATGCCGGCCTGCTTGACCAGCTTCTTGTAGAACTCGTACTCGTCGTCCATCACCTTCGCGAACTCGGGCGCGCTGGAGCCGACCCGCACCACGCCCAGGTCGCGCAGGCGCTGCTCCGCCGCCGGCGTGCGCAGGTAGGCCTGGATCTCGTCGGACAGCCGCTTCACGATGGCCGGCGGCGTGCCGGCCGGCGCCACCACGCCGTGCCAGGGCTTGATCTCGAAGCCGGGCACCGTGTCCGCGATCGGCGGCACGTCGGGTGCGAAGAAGGCGCGCTCCTTGGTGGAGATGCCCAGCGCCCGCAGTTTGCCGGCTTGCACCTGCGGCCACGAGGTGGCCGCGGCATCCATCGAGGCCAGCACCTGGCCGCCCATCAGGTCGGTCTCCATCGGCGCGGAGCCCTTGTAGGGCACGTGGATCGCGCGGGTGCCCGTCATCTGCAGGAACAGCTCCATGCCCACGTGCAGCGAGGAGCCGGCGCCGGAGGAACCGTAAGGGGTCTTGCCGCCGCTGGACTTCAGGTAGGAGATGAACTCCGGCACGGTGCGCGCCGGCACCTTCTCCGCGTTCACCACCAGGATCAGCGGCGTCACGCCCACCAGCGAGATGGGCGCGAAGGCCTTCACCGGTTCGAAGGGATAGCCCTGCGGCCGCACCGCCGGATTGATCGCGTTGGCGGCGACGTTGCCCAGGCCGATGGTGTAGCCGTCGGGCGCTGCTTTCGCCACGACGTCCATGCCGATGCTGCTGCCGGCGCCGGCGCGGTTATCCACCACCACGGCCTGCCCCAGCTTGCCGGTGAGGTGGTCGGCGATCAGCCGCGCCATCGCGTCGGCGGCGCCGCCGGGCGGCACCGGTACGATGAACTTGATCGGCTTGCCGGGCCAGTTCGCCGTCTGTGCGCCAGCCATGCAGGCGCAGGCGGCGAGCGCGGCCGCGACCAGCACGGCGCGGCGGGACTTCTGCATCATCCTTGTCTCCTTGCTTGTCGTCGTTGTTCAGCGCAGCAGGCGGGCGCGTTGCGCCACCAGCCATTGCCCTTGCGTCGTTGCGTCTTCGGGCGCGAGCCTGCAGGCGATGCCGGCCACTTGCAGCGCGCTTTCGTAGCGCGCGGCCAGTGCTTCGTCGCCGAGGACGGTGACGGTCTGCGGCCTGCCGCGCTTGGTCGCACCGGCGATCTCGATGCCGACCAGGATGCCCGAGAGATAGTCCGGCAGGCCGCGCGGCGCGATCGTGCCCATGAGGCCCGCGGTGCGCGCGGCAAAGATCACGTGGCTCGCCGACGCGTGTTCCGCCAGCCCGAGCCGCACGCCGGCGCGAAAAGCCTGCGGGTCGGCGTGGCCGAACTCCATCAGCCGCCCGAGGATGCCGTGCTGCGTGAGCAGCCCGTACAGCTCGCCGGTCATGAAGGTCTGGAAGCTTTCGATGCGGCCGCCTTCGCCGACCCAGGCCCACTTGGCGTGGGTGCCGGGCAGCACGCAGCAACTGCCGGTCGGCAGGCCCGCGCCCCACAGCTGCGTCTCTTCGCCGCGCATCACGTCGGCGACGCCGTCGTCGCCCTCGCAGCGCAGGCCCGGAACGATCGTCAGTACGTGGCCGCCGGGAAGATCGATGCGGGTCAGCGCCGCCGCGGCCTGGTCCAGGCTGGCGGGGCAGGGCAGGTAGGGCGCCTCGCGCCAGCCCTGGCGGCTGCCGATCATGCCGCTGGCGATCAACGGGCAGTTGTGCTGCTGCAGCCAGTCGCCCACGAGCGCGAGCAGCGCTTCGGCGAAGCGGCCGTCGCGCACGGCCATCACGCCGCCGGGCGTGCTGCGCGCTTCCAGCACGCGGCCGCTCGCATCGAGCAGCTTGGCGCGCAGGTTCGAGGTGCCCCAGTCGAGGGCGATGAGGGACGCTGTCATCGGGTCTCCGCCTTGGGGCGCAGGTACTGCCACACTTCCTGCGCCGGCTCGCAGCCGATGCCGGGGCCTTCGGGCAACTCGAAGTGGCCGTCGGCGCAGCGCATGGTGGTGTTGACGTACTGCAGGTTGCGGTCGAACACGGAGTGCTGGTATTCGTGCATCGGCACGTTGGGCAGCGCCGCCGCCGCATGCAGGCTGGCCGCCTGGTAGATGCCGATGCCGATGCTGGCGTGCGGGATCACGTTCACGTGGAAGGCATTCGCCATCCGGGCGATCTGCATGAACTGGCTGATGCCGGTGTGGCCCATCTCGGGCTGCAGGATAGCCATCGCACGCCGCTCCAGCCGCGGGCGCACTTCGTAAACGGTGCGCCATTCCTCGCCCAGGGCCAGCGGCACGCGCACGCTCGCGCCTACCTGCGCCATGCCTTCGGTGTCTTCCGGCGCGCAGGGCGCTTCGACGAAATAAGGGCGATAGGCCGCCAGCCGGTCGACCAGCTGGATTGCCTCCTGCGCCGTGAACTTCCAGTGCAGGTCCACCATCAGGTCGACGGCGTCGCCCAGGCCTTCGCGCAAGGTGCGCATCTCTTCGACGATGCCGTCGAAGGACACGACCGCGGCGTACTTGAAGGCGCGGAAGCCCTTCTCGCGGAAGGAGCGCGCCAGCGCCAACCGCGCCTGCAGGTCGGCGCCGGGCAGGCCGGAGACATAGGCGGGAATGCGCGCCATGCGCTGGCCACCCAGCAGCTTCACCACCGGCTGGTCCGCCAGCTTGCCGAACAGGTCCCAGATGGCGATGTCGAGGCCGGCGATCGCATCGCCCCAGTAGCCGCCGGACATGCCGCGCACGCGCATCAGGTCGTACAGGTCCTCCTGGATCACCACCGCGTCGCGCGGGTCGCGGCCGCGCAGCAGCGGGCCCAGCACGTCGTCGACGATGGCCGTGACGGCGTCCGGCGCGATGATGCCGTAGGTCTCGCCCCAGCCCACCGTGCCGTCGTCGGCCGTCACCTTCACCAGCACCGACATGTCGGTGGACGGGTAGATGCTGCGGTTGCCGCGGCGCACGATGTAGCCGCGCTCGTTGACGCTCTCGCCGGGGCCGAGCGGGCCGAGGTAAGGCACCGCCCGCGGCAGCGAGACGATGAAGGTCTCGACCTGGGCGATGCAGGGAAAGCTGCGCATGCGGCTCAGCCCAGGCGCGGCAGCCGGCTGGCCGGCAACAGCAGGTCCGCGACGTCGGCGAGGAAGCTGTCGACCTCGGCGCGGTCGAAGCCGTCGAGGCTGGGACCGGCAGCGCGCTGGCCGTTGTGGGCGATCAGGCCGCGGCTTTGCAGCACGTACTTGGTCAGCGCCCAGCGGAACACGGCCTGCACGTTCAGGATGGGGAGCATGCGGGTGAAGATGCGGCGCACCGCGTCGGCGTCGCCGTGGCGGTGCGCGCTCCACAGCGCCACGTGCACTTCGGCCAGTTCGATCGCGGGCATGGTGCCGGCCGCGCCGCGCCGGATCTCGTCGGTGATGTAGCGCCCGCCGGCGCCGCCGAACACGCCCTGCAGCGAAGGCAGCCTGGCTTCACGCAATGCGGTGAGGCGCTGGCCACTGGGCAGCGCTTCTTCCTTCACATAGCGGATCGCCGGCACGGCACGCAGCACCTGCAGCAGCACCGCGGGGTCCAAGCCCGCGCCGGCCGGCGGCGGGACGTTCTGCAACATGATGGGCGTGCTGCCCGCGGCTTCGGCCATGCCGCGGAAATAGGCGACCTGGCCTTCCACGTCCTTGCGGTCGACGGGCG
Organism: Ramlibacter agri; assembly: GCF_012927085.1. Lineage (NCBI taxonomy): Bacteria > Pseudomonadati > Pseudomonadota > Betaproteobacteria > Burkholderiales > Comamonadaceae > Ramlibacter > Ramlibacter agri. Next base: position 283,978 of record NZ_JABBFX010000003.1, read on the forward strand.
CGGCCACCATCAGCGCGCTGGCGCCGGCGCGCGCGGCGTCCGCGGCGAGTTCGGCGCTGACCACCAGGTCCGGGTGCGACACGCCCGCGATGACGGGGCAGCGGCCGGCCACTTCTTCCAGCACCACCCCCAGCAAGGCCTGCCTTTCCTCGCGCGTGAGCTGCCCCACTTCGCTGGCGACCCCGGGGTAGGTGATGCCGTCGACGCCGGCCGCCAGCAGGTAGCGCGCGAGGTTGCGCAGGCTGGCCACGTCGGGGCTGCCGTCGGGCTTGAACGGCGTGGGAAGGACCGGGAAGACGCCGGTCAGCGGAGCGGAAGAGGATGCGGGCATTCTGTCTTGAAGTTCCGATGAATGGAACAGAGCGATTGTTTGGAGCTGATGATTTCCAGTCATCGGTACAAACCCGGGGTCGGCCGCGGCCTTGCCGGCGGGTAGCATCGGCGCCGGCATGAAGTACTGGCTCCCATGAATCCCTCCGAATCCCAGGCGCCCGGGCTGGGCGTGCTGGAAAAGGCGATGGCGCTGCTGACCCTGCTGTCGGAGCGGCGCGCGCCGATGACTTTCACCGAGCTGCTGAAGGTCGGCTCGCTGCCCAAGGCGACGCTGCACCGCATCCTCAACACGCTGGTGCGCGAGGGCCTGCTGCGGCACGACCCGCACACGCGCACCTACCGCCTGGGCTTCCGCTTGCTGGAGCTCGCCTACGACGTCTGGAGCGACTTCGACCTGCGGCTCGCCGCGCAGGACGAACTTGTGCGCCTGGCCGACCAGCTGCAGGAAACCGTGCGCCTGAGCGTGTTGAACGGCAATCGCCTGATGGTGGTGGCCTGCGAGACCCGCGCGCAGGGTGGCCAGGAGCGCACCGCCGTCGGCATGAACCTGCCGCTGCACGCCAGTGCCGCGGGCAAGGCGGTGCTCGCCGCTTCGGAACCCGGCACGCGCGCGGGCCTGCTGGGGCCGGCGCCGTGGCCGCGGCTGACCGAGCGGACGCTGGTCGATGCACCGGCTTTGCAAAGCGAGCTGGAGATCACCAGCGTGCGCGGTTACGCGCTGGAAGACGGCGAGCAGCAGGCGGGCGCCGTGGCCATCGCCGTGCCGGTGTACGACTTCGAGGGCGCCGTCATCGGCGCGCTGGACCTGGCCGGCCCGGCCGACCGGCTGCAGCTGGAACGCGCGCATGCGCTGTCCTCACGGCTCATTTCAGCGGCCCGCGCCATCTCGCACAGCGCCGCCGGCAAGGGCATGTCGATCAGCACCGGACAGAAGCTGGCGTCGGCGGTGCCGGCGGAACTGACGCGCCTGGACACCGCTTCCAGCCTGCTGGGCGAAGGCCCGGTCTGGTCGGCGCGCGACAACGCGCTGTACTGGGTCGACATCCTCGCGCCGGCCATCCACTCGCTGCGCCCGCTGGAGGGCACGAGCACGATGACGCGCGTCGGCTCGATGGTGAGCCTGGCCGTGCCGAAGATGAGTGGCGGCCTGCTGCTGGCGACGCCGGCGGGCCTGCTGTCCTACGACGACGCCAGCAAACGCATGACGCGCTTCGCGCACCCCGAGGCGGAGCGCCCGGGCAACCGCTACAACGATGGCAAGTGCGACCGCATGGGCCGCTTGTGGATCGCCTCGATGGACCTGGGCACGGCGCCGAATCGCGGCAACCTGTTCCGCGTCGATCCGGATGGCCAATGGAAGTGCATGGACTCGGGCTTCACGGTGCCCAATGGCATGGGCTGGAGCCCGGACGACACGCGGATGTATTTCGCCGACACCTTCCGGCGGACGATCTTCGTCTACGACTTCGACCTGCGCGCGGGGAAGATTTCCAACCGGCGGCCGCTGATCGAAGTCGACCCGTCGCGCGGCAAGCCCGATGGCCTGACGGTGGACGAAGAAGGCTGCCTGTGGGTGGCGATGTGGGACGCGTGGCACATCGCCCGCTTCTCGCCGGACGGCACCGAGCTGGAGCGCCTGCCGCTGCCGGTGCCGCGCCCCACCAGCTGCTGCTTCGGCGGCGAGAATCTCGACACGCTGTACATCACGACGGCGTCGGTGCGCTTGAGCGAGGCGGAGCTGGCGGCGGCTCCGCTGTCAGGATCGCTGTTTGCCTATCGGCCGGGGAAGGTGCGAGGTTTGCCGGAGACCACGTTCGCCGGTTAGTGCGGCACGTCGCCGCCCGCACCCGCCGCGGCCGGACCGCGCCGCACCGTCCGCAGGAACATCAGCGCCGGGATCGCCATCACCGTCACGGCCATCATGATCCAGAAGTCGTTGATGTAGGCGATCAGCGAAGCCTGGCGCGTCACTTCCATGTTCAGCGCAGCCAGGCCGGCTTGCGTCGCCGGGCTCATCGCCGCCGGCAGGTCGCCCAGGCCCAGGTTGCCGGGCGCGACCAGCGTCGCCAGCTGCGCATGGCTTTGCGCCACGCCGCGCGTCAGCAGCGCCTGCACGATGGAGATGCCGACGCTGCCGCCGATGTTGCGGATCAGGCTGAAGAAAGGCGTGCCGTCATTGCGCAGCCGCGAGGGCAGGGTGGCGAAGGCGGCGGCCGACAGCGGCACGAAAGTGAAGCCGATGCCCAGGCCCTGGATGAAGCCGGACCAGATGATCAGGCTCGAATCCATCTGCAGGGTGACGTGCGTCATCTGCCACAGCGCAATGGCCGTCAGCGAGAAGCCGGTCGCCATGATCAGCCGCAGGTCCACCTTGGTCACCAGCCGGCCGACCACGATCATCGCCAGCATGGTGCCGATGCCGCGCGGCGCGGTGACCATGCCGGTGTAGACCACCGGGTAGGACAGCAAGGTCTGCAGGAAGGTGGGCAGCAGCGCCATCGTGCCGTAAAGCACGATGCCGACGACGAAGCCGAACAGGCAGCCGGTGACGAAGTTGCGGTCCTTCAGCAGCTCGCGGTTGACGAAGGAGGTGCCGCGCACCGTGGCCGTGTGCACCGCGAAGAAGGCGAAGGCGATCAGCGCACCCGCCGCTTCCAGCTGGATCTCCAGCGAGTCGAACCAGTCCAGCAGCTCGCCGCGGTCCAGGAACATCTGCAGCAGGCCGATGGCGACGCTGAGGGCGATGAAGCCGAACATGTCCAATGGCTGCGCCTTGGGCTTGTTCTCCGGCAGGTAGCGCCAGATGCCGTAGAGCGCGAACACGCCCACCGGCAGGTTGATGAAGAACACCCAGCGCCAGTCGAAGTTCTCGGTGAGCCAGCCGCCCAGCATCGGGCCCAGGATGGGGCCCACCATGATGCCGGCGCCCCAGATCGCCATGGCCTGGCCCACCTTCTGCGGCGGGTTGATGTCCAGCAGCACGGCCTGCGACAAGGGCACCAGTGCGGCGCCGAAGATGCCTTGCAGCAGGCGCGCGAACACGATGCCGGGGAGCGAGGTCGCCAGGCCGCACAGCGCCGAGGCGATGGTGAAGCCGATGACCGAAATGATGAACACCTTGCGCCGGCCCCATTGGGCGCACAGCCAGCCGGTGAGCGGCAGCGCGATGGCCGCGGCCACGATGTAGGAGGTGAGCACCCAGGTGATCTGGTCCTGGGAGGCCTGCAGGCTGCCCTGCATGTGGGGCAAGGCCACGTTGGCAATGGTCGTGTCCAGCGCCTGCATGATCGTGGCCAGCATGATGCTGATGGTGATCATCCCCTTGTGCGGAAAATGATCCTTGTCGGGACTGCTCATTCCTGTTCCTTGTCCTCGCCGCGGGCGTGCAGCGCCTCGCGCGCCTTCGTCAGCAGCGCGAGCAGCTGGGCGCGTTCGGCGGCGCTCAGGCCGGCCAGCGCGGCGGCGGTGATGTCGTCACCGATGGCCATGGCGCGTTCGAGCGCCTTGCGGGCGCTGGGGGCCATGTGGAGTTCGTTCACCCGGCGGTCGGTGGCGCTGGCGCGGCGCTCGATCCAGCCAGCGGTGGCCATGCGGTCGCACAGCGTGGCCACGGCCATGGGCGTCAGGCCCAGGCGCAGGGCCAGCTCCGCCTGCGACAGCGCGCGCTCGCCTTCGTGCGTGGCCAGCACGCCCAGCAGGCGCACCTGGGCCTGCGACAGCCCCAGCTTCTCGCGCGCGGCGCGGTCGAACTGCTGCGAATACTGGCGCGCCACGTCGTTCACGAGGAAGCCGAAGCGTTGCCGGAAAGCCGGTTTCATAATCTCCTTGATTATATACATGTTTACTATTTCGGGCGCCGGCCGGCGGCGTACCATGGCGGCTGCATGGCGCACGACGAGCATTCCCACCACGACCACTCGCATGGTCACGACGATCACGGCCATCACGACCACGATCACGGCCATCACCACGGCCACCACCACCACGCGCCGGCCAGCTTCGGCCGCGCCTTCGCCATCGGCATCGTCCTCAACGCCGGCTTCGTCGTCGCCGAGGCGGTGTTCGGCATCGCGGCGGATTCGGTGGCGCTGCTGGCCGACGCCGCCCACAACCTCGGCGATGTCCTGAGCCTGCTGGTCGCCTGGGGCGCGATGCTGCTGGCCCAGCGCATGCCGAGCCAGCGCTTCACCTACGGCTTGCGCGGCACCTCCATCCTTGCCGCTCTCGTCAACGCCCTGGCGCTGCTGCTGGTGACCGGCGCCCTGGCCTGGGAGGCCGTGCGGCGCCTGGCCGACGCGCCGCCGGTGGCCGGCGGGACGGTCATCGTCATCGCGCTGATCGGCGTCGTGATCAACGGCGTCACCGCCTGGCTGTTCATGCGCGGCGCCAAGCACGACCTCAATTTGCGCGGCGCCTACCTGCACATGGCTGCCGACGCGGCGGTCTCCCTGGCGGTGGCGATTGCGGGCGGCCTGGTGCTGGCGACCGGCTGGAACTGGCTCGACCCGGCGGCCACGCTGGTCGTGTCCGCCGTGATCGTCTGGGGCACCTGGGACCTGCTGAAGCAGTCCTTGCGGCTCGCGCTGCAGGCGGTGCCGGCCACGGTGGACGAGGGCGCGGTGCGCGCCACGCTGGCCGCGCTGCCCGGCGTGACCGAGGTGCACGACCTGCACATCTGGGCGATGAGCACGACCGAGAACGCGCTGACCGTGCACCTGGTCATGCCTGCGGGGCATCCGGGCGATGCCTTCCTGCAGGGCCTGTGCCGCGAGCTGAAGGAGCACCACCAGATCCACCACACGACGGTGCAGATCGAGGTGGCGGACACGCAGCAGGCCTGCGCGCTGGCGCCGGACCACGTGGTGTAGCCATGGCGCTGGACTGGCTCGATTTCGATTTCAGCGGCGACGAGGAAGGCCACGGCAGCTTCGACGCCATGGCCGCCGCCCTGACAGCGCAACTACCGGCGCTGCAGGCGGAAGTGCTGCGGGTGCTGGCCTGGGCGGAGCATGTGTTCGGCGCGCCCGCTCCCCTGGAGGAAGGCGGTGCGTGGGACTACGAGTTGCAGGGCGTGCAGGAGGTCGCGACGCCGCTGGACGTGAGCGTGGACTTGTCGGCCCATAAGATCGCGCTGCAGCCCGGGACCTCGGCGTCGCCACGCTTCACGTTGAGCCTCACCGTCACGGGCAGTGAGGACTTCTGCGACGCCTTCCGCGCCGAATTCGGCGTGGACTCCTGATTCGCTGCGAGCGTCGGTAGGCTGGGTTGCGCGTCAGCGCACCCCAGCTCCCCCGTGCGACGCCAGGTCCCGCGCCGCCTCCGCCAGAGTCAGCGTCGCCCCCCGCAAGCGCTCGAAGTGCGACTCCGACAACCCGCCCCGGTAGTCGAACCGCGGCGGCACGCAGGGCAGCGGCTCCAGCAACTCACCCGCGATCGCCCGGAACTGCGCCCAGGGCACCAGCAGCGTGTCCTGCACCTCGCCGCCGGGCGGCTGGATCGCCACGACGTCCGCCAATGGCAGCCAGGCGTGCACCTCGTGCGCCAGCGTCGACAGGCCCAGCATGCGCGGCGCAGCCTCGGTGCGCAGCAGGCCGTGGTCGGCGACGAAAACGTCCTGGCCACCGCGCTCCAGCGCGTCGCGCAAGGCCTGCGACTGCTCGTCGTAGTCGTCGGCGAGCTTCTTGCGCTGCAGGTTGTGCAGCGTGGCCGCGACCGGCTCGTGCGAGGGCAGCCACGCGCGCCACTGCCCACCTTCGAGCCGGAACGGTGTGGCCGACAGGCGCCGCGGCGCCTGCAGCAACTCCGCCGCCATGGCCAGCATGCTTTCGATGGCGGCTTCGTCACGCGAGGAAGCCAGCAACAGGTACTCGCCGTCCGGCACCATGGCCACGGGTTCGCCGTCGCCGACGACCTGCTGCGCCAGCTCCGGCGCCGCCAGCCGGGCCGCGTCGCCGAAGCGCGAGACGAACAGCCCGGGCGCGGCTTGCGCGAAATGCGGCGCGTGCAGGTGGCGCAAGCGGGCCTCCGCGACCGCCAGTCCTTCGTCCAGCGTGACGCCCCAGGCTTCCAGGTGCGCGGGCGACGCCACGGCGAAAGACGAGCCGTCGTCGAAGGCGAGCGCCAGGCCCAGGTCAGCGGCCAGCCGCCGGAAGGGGAACATTTCCTCCAGGCGCGGGCTGGGGGTGTCCAGGCCCAGGTGACCGATGCGCATCACGTCCAGCCCGGCCAGCGGCAGCAGCACCGGCAGCAGGTGCTTCCTGGCCTCGGTGAAATCGCGCGGCACGGCGCCTGGCGGCGTGCGCGGGCGATCGAACAATGCGGCGAGATCGAACATGGACGGCATCATGCCAGTCCGCCGGGCGCTCAGGCCAGCACGCCTTGCCCCAGCAATTTGTCCAGCCGCAGCGGCAGTTCGCGCACGCGCACGCCGGTGGGGCCGCCGCCGGGGCCGCCGATGCCGATGCCGATGATGCGTCCGCGGGCCACCGTGCTGTCGCTCCGGCCTCGGCCACGTCAGCCTGCCGGCCAGGTGAAGGTGGCGCTGGCCGGACGCTGGCCGATCGCGAGCGTCTTCTGTTGGGTCTTGCCTTGGGCGGTGGCCGCGACGGTGTAGCTGCCCTTGCCGGGCAGGTCCAGCAGCATCAGCGGGCCGTCGCACTTGCCTTCCAGCACCACCGCGCCGTGGCTGTCGGTAATGCGCACGCCGACGTCGGCGAGGTAGGCGCCGGTGCTGACGGCAAAGGTCAGCAGCGCGTCGTGCTGCACCGCCTCGGCCTTGAACTTGTCCTGTTCACCCACGCCCACGCCGCCGCAGCGGAAGCTGCCGCCTTGCGCCAGCGCGAGTGTGCCGGCGCCTGCGAGCGCCAGCGCGAGAACGATGCGTTTCATGAGGGATACCTCCTGTCGCGCCATCCTCGCGCCGCCAGCGCGGCCCGGCTTGTCGGCGGATGCCGTGGCTACTTGTACTCCGCGATCGTCGAGTTCTCGATCACGTCCCAGTCGACCTCGAAGCCCAGCCCGGGCGCGGTCGGCGCGTGGACGAAGCCTTCGCGGTCGATCTCGATCGTGGTCTTCATGCCGAAGTCCAGCGTCTCCTTCGGGTGCGGCACCTCGAAGTACTCGCAGTTGCGCGCCGCCAGGATGTGGTGCAGATGCGCCGCCTGCACCAGCGTCGAGCCATAGGAATGCGGCTCCAGCCGGCGGTTGTGCAGTTCGGCCGCTGCGGCCACCTTGCGCAGGCCGGTGATGCCGCCCACCACGTCCGCCACCGCGCGGTAACCGTCGCCCGCGAACTGGTTGAAGTAGTTGGCGAACTGCCACGGCCCGCGGCTGGTGGATTCGCCCATCAGCACCATGATGTCCAGCGAGCGGCACAGCTCCTGCAGGCCGGCGACGTCGTCGTCGCGGATCGGGTCCTCGTACCAGTAGAAGCCCAGCTTCTCGATGGCCCGGCCCACCCGCAGCGCCTGGTCGTAGTCGTAGGCGCTGGTCGGGTCCAGCATCAGCCGGTACTCCGGGCCCACCGCTTCGCGCACGGCCTTGCAGATCTCGATGTCCAGGTCGGGGATGGCCGGCGGATGCAGCTTGCAGGCGTTGTAGCCGCGCTTCTTGATCGCCAGCGCCACCTCGACGTTCTTCTCCACCGAGTCGTAGCTGGTGGTCGTGGCATAGGTCGGCACCTTCTCGCGGTAGGCGCCCAGCAGCTTGTACACCGGCAGCCCGGTCTGCTTGCCCACCAGGTCCCACAGCGCGATGTCGATGTGGCTGGCGGCCTTGGGCATGATGAGGTAGCGCGCGTGCGCCATCATCTCGTGCCAGATCCGTTCGCGGTCGTTGGAGTCGGCGCCGATCAGCAGCGGGCGGAAGAAGTGGTTGGCCTGGTCGGCGATCTCCACCGGCGAGGCCGGCAGCCACGAGGTGGCGATGCCGGTGTGGCCGTCCTCGGTGCCGATCTCGAACACCGTCATCGTCATCTTGACCGAGGGCAGGTCGTCGCGCCAGTTGAACTCCCAGCCCTTGGGCTGGCACACGCGCAGTTTGAAGCTGGTGATCTTCATCGGCTCAGATCTCGCAGACCTTGTACTTTTCCACCAGGTCCCAGTCGATGCGGGCGCCGATGCCAGGCCCCTTGGGCACGTGGGCGAAGCCTTCGCGGTCGATGTGGATCTTCTCCACGCCGCACAGCGTGAACAGCGGCTCGGGCACCAGCTGCTCGAAGTACTCGGTGTTGGAGATGGAGGCGATCACGTGCAGGTTGGCGGCGTCGATGATCGTGTTGGCGTTGGTGTGCACCTCCAGGTTCATGCCGAAGGCTTCGGCCAGGTTGGCCATCTTCTTCACGGGGCCGATGCCGCCCTTGAACGAAACGTCGGCGCGCACGATGTCGACGGCGCGGGTGGTGATGTACTCCGGCGCCGAGTAGATCGAGCCGCCCACCACCTCGGTGCCGGCAATCGGGATGCTCAGCTTGTCCGCCAGCATGCGGTAGCCGTGCAGGTCGAAGTCGCGCAGCGGCTCCTCGTACCAGTGGTACTTGAGTTCCTCCAGCACCTTGCCTACTTCCAGCGCCTGTGCGTGGTTGTAGTTGCCGGCCACGTCGATCATCAGCGGGAAGCGGTCGCCCACGGCCTTGCGCACGGCGATGCACAGGTCGATGTCGCGGCGGGCGTCGCCCCACACGTGCAGCTTGTAGCCCTGGTAGCCCAGTTCCTTGTACTTCAGCGCTTCCTCGACGAACAGCTCGGTCGTGGCGTGCTCCATGGAGCTGGCGTACACCGACACCTTGTCGCGCACGCCGCCCAGCAGCTGGTACAGCGGCGCGTTCAGGCTCTTGGCATAGCAGTCCCACAGCGCGACGTCGACGGTGCCGATGGCGAACTGCGTGGTGTACAGCAGCCGGTCGCGCCGCCACATGTCCTGCCAGATCGCTTCACGGTAGGCCGGGTCCTTGCCGATCAGCAGCGGCCGCAGGCGGTCGGCGATGGAGTGCGCCAGGCTCAGGCCGCCATAGGCCGTCACCACCTCGCCGCTGACGCCTTCGTCGGTGTTGATCTGCACCGCCAGGAAATCGGTCACGTAGGCGCCGATCGACTGTCCGCCATACAGCGTCGGCGTCTGGAAGCCCTTGGGCATGGGCGGGCGGAACGAAACGAGGCGGACGTCCTTGATCTTCATTGCTAGGTCTTTCCTTCAGGGGTTCAGAGAACGGCGATCTTGTGGCGGTTGACGAATTCCCAGTCGATCTCGATGCCGTGGCCGGGTCCGGTGGGCGCATGGGCGAAGCCCTGCTTGTCGATGTGGACGCAGTTCTTCGTGCCGAACTGCACCACGTGCTCGGGCACCAGCTGCTCGAAGAAATCGGTGTTCTTCAAGGTCAGCGCCACCTGCAGGTTGGCGGCGTCCAGCAGCGGGTTGGGATTGGTGTGGATTTCCAGGTTCAGGCCGAAGGCCTCGGCCAGCGCTGCGGTCTTCTTCACCTGCATGACGCCGCCCTTGAACGAGATGTCCGAACGCACGATGTCGACGGCGCGCTGGGTGATGTACTCGGGCGTCGTGTAGATGGAGCCTTCGTTCACCTCGACACCGCAGATCGGGATGTCCAGCGCGTCGGCCAGCATCTTGTAGCCGTGGATGTCGTAGTCGCGCAGCGGCTCTTCGTACCAGTAGAAGTCCAGCTCCTCCAGCGCGCGGCCCACGCGCAGCGCCTCGCGCTGGTTGTAGCCGGACACCACGTCGATCATCAGGTTGTAGTCGTCGCCCACGGCCTTGCGCACGGCGGTGCAGCATTCGATGTCGAACCTGGGCTCGCCCAGCACGTGCAGCTTGTAGCCCTGGAAGCCGCGCTCCTGGTACTTCAAGGCCTCGTCGACGAACTCGCCCACCGTGGCCTTGGTGTGCGAACTGGCGTAAGTGGGCAGCTTGTCCTGGTAGGCGCCGAGGATCTTGTAGATCGGCTTGTTCAGGATCTTGCCGTACAGGTCCCACAGTGCCGTGTCCACGGTGCCGATGGCGAACAGCGGCGTGAACCACAGGCGGTTCAAGGTCCACATGTCCTGCCAGATCGATTCCAGGTATTCCGGGTCGCGGCCGATCAGCATGGGCTTGATGGTGGACGCGATGTAGTGCGCCAGGCCCTGGCCGCCGCCGAGGCTGAGCGCCTCGCCGGTGAAGCCCTCGTCGGTGAACACCTGCACCGCGACCACTTCGGTCATCAGCGCGCGGATCGACTGGCCCTTGATCATCGCCTCCTTGTCGGCCGGCGCATCGGGCCGGCGGAAGGCGGTGAGCTTGACGTCGGTGATCTTCATCGTTCGTGCTCCCGGTCAGGCCACCGCGGGCGCGCGGCGGCGGAAGATGCCCTTGAACTCCTTGGAGAAGGGCTCGTCCTCGGAGGCGACGACGGCCATGGCCATCGCGTCGGTCTCGTAGCCGAAGTGGCGCGCGGGCGTGAAAGTCAGGCGCCCGAACAGGCCGCCGAGGTCGGCGCCGCTGTCCCAGTACTTGCGGATCGCGTCGGGTTCGAGCGACTTGGTCGCCTCCGCGCCCTTCTTCAGCGCATGCAGGAAGTCGTAGAAGGGCGAGGTGACGGCCGTGCCGATGATCGTCGGCGAGATGTCCTTGGCGGCCAGCTTGCGCGCGAACTCGATCACGCGCCCCGGCGGCTTCTCGGTGTCGGTGTAGGTCAGCGCCCGGTAGGTCGCCGCGTAGATGTCCTTGTACATGGCGCCATCGGGCACGGTGCCAGAGAGCAGCAGCCCGGCGCCGCCGACGATGGGCGGCGTCCAGTTCAGGCGCTTCAGGCCGATGCGCAGCTGCGTCATGTCGTTGAGGTTGGACAGGTGCGTGTCCAGCGCCAGCGCGCCGTCCGCGCGCAGCTTGCGCAGGAAGGGCGTCATGTCCTGGGTCTTCAGGTTGAACACCTGGTCGGACACGACCTCGATGCGCCTGGCCTTCAGCTCCTGCTGGATCGACTCGCGGATCGAGGCGCCGGCGGCCGAATCCTCGGTCAGGATGCCCGCCTTCTTGATGCCCATCGCCTGCAGGTATTCCGCGTGGCGCTTCACCTGCGCCAGGCCCGGCGAGCTGAAACCGTAGTGGTAGGGGAAGCGCGTGCCGTCGCCCACCTCGTCCGCGCTGGAATAGGTGGCCTGCAGCATCTTGCGCGGCCCGCCGATCTGGAAGGCGGCCAGCGACTGCGAGCTGCCGATCGGGCCGACGAGGATCTGCACGCCGGCGTCGGCCAGCTTGCGCATGACGATGGGCTCGTTGGCGGGGTTGGCCTGGTCGTCCACCTCCACCTTCACCAGCTTGCGGCCCAGGATGCCGCCGGCGGCGTTGATCTCCTCGAAGCCGATTTCCGCGGCCTGGAAGTAGCCCTCGAAGGTGCTGGCCAGCGGGCCGTTGAGCGGCTTGATCCAGCCGAGGCGCAGTTCGTTGTCGGCCGCGCGGCCGGGCAGCGACCACATGCCGGCGCCCAGTGCGGCGGCGCTCGCGAGCAGCATGCTGCGGCGGCTGGGGTCGTGCGAGTTCTTCGTCATGCTTGTCTCCTCGGAAAGCTTCAGGTTCAGGCGGTCGCGGCCTGCGGGCCATGCAGCAGGCGGCTCAAGCCCGCGCCGGCCGTCACGGCCTGGTCGATGGCGATTTCGGAACCGGTGATGAGGCGTGCCTCGGGCAGGCACAGCGCGGCCAGCGATTGCGCGACTTCGTCCGGGTCCAGCCTGCGCGCCTGTGCGGCGGCCACGCGCTCCGGCGGCGCGGCGCCTTCGGAGCGCTGCAGCAGCACGGTGGATAGGTGCTCGGTCATCTCCGAGCGCACGCCACCCAGGATGATCGCGTTGGCCCGCACGTTGTCCGGCCAGCCTTCGGCGGCCAGCACGCGCGTCAGGTGCGTGAGGCCGGCCTTGGCGCTGCAGTAGGCCGCCATCTGCGTGATGCCGATGACCGCGTTGAGCGAAGAGATGTTGAGGATCACGCCATCGCGCTGCCGGCGCATGTGCGGCAGCGCGAGGCGGCACAGGCCGAAGGCCGCGGTCAGGTTGACGTTCAGCACGTCGTCCCAATCCTGCAGCGCGACGTCCTGCACGGAAGCGATCTGGCCCAGCATGCCGGCGTTGTTCACCAGGATGTCGAGGCGGCCGGTTCTTGCGATGCAGGCGTCCACGAGGCGCTGGCGGTCCGCTTCGGCGGTGACGTCCGCTTCGACGAACGTGACGTCGCGATCCTGCGCGCGCAGTTCATCGGCAAAGGCCTGTCCTTGTTCACTGCGGCGGGCGCAGCCGACCACCGTTGCGCCCAGCGCGCTGAACACCCGCATGACGCCGGCGCCGAGGCCGGAGGTCACGCCCGTGACCAGGATGGTTCGGTTCTTGAGGGAGATCATGGTTTTGCCTGCGGTGCACTGTAGGCTGCACGGTGTGCGGCGCGGGATCGTCGGAAGCGACGAATCTCCGCGGCCTCGCCTCGGTGTTTTCCCCCGCTTCGTCGGAAGTGACGATTACCGGGCGCGGCGCGCATCCCTAGAGTTGCCGCTGACCATGGAACGAAAAGACTTTCCCTTCGCGCCAGCCCGCCTGGACGCCTTCCTGCGCCAGGCGCTGCCGGACCTGCGCGGCGAGCTGGAGCTGGAGCGCATCGGCGGCGGCCAGTCCAACCCGACCTTCTTCGTGAGCTACGCCAACCGCCGGCTGGTGCTGCGCACGAAGCCCGCGGGCGCGGTGCTGCCTTCGGCGCATGCCATCGACCGCGAGTACCGCGTCATGCAGGCGCTCGCGGCCAGCGACCTGCCGGTGCCGCGCATGGTGCTGTATCACGCCGGCCTCGACGTCATCGGCACGCCCTTCTACCTGATGGAGCGGGTGGAAGGCCGGGTGTTCGCCGACGCTTCGCTGCCGGGCCTGGCACCGGCGGAGCGGCGCGCCCTCTATTTCGAGATGGCCGCGACCATGGCGAAACTGCACGCCGTGGACGTCGCGGCGCTGGGCCTGGCCGACTACGGCAAGCCGGGCAACTACTTCGAACGCCAGCTGGCCCGCTGGAACCAGCAATGGGGCCTGTCGCGCACGCGGCCCAACCCGGAACTCGACACGCTGCTCGCGTGGCTGGGCGCGCACCTGCCGCGCGACGAGCAATGCGGGCTGGTGCACGGTGACTTCCGGCTCGGCAACCTCATGTTCCATCCCACCGAGCCGCGCGTCGTCGCCGTGCTGGACTGGGAACTTTCCACGCTGGGCCATCCGCTGGCCGACGTCGCCTACAACGCCTGCGCCTGGCGCACGCTGCCCGGGGAGTACGGCGGCCTGCGCGGGCTGGACCTGGCGGCGCTGGGCATCCCGGCGGAGGACGAGTACCTGGCGAGTTACTACCGCGCGGCCGGTGGCGAGCAGCGGGCGGCGCCCTTCCACTACGGCTTCGCCCTGATGCGCTGGTCGGTGATCTTCGAAGGCATCGCGGCCCGTGCGGCCGACGGCACGGCCGCCGCCGCCGATGCCGCGGCGGTGGGCGCGCTTGCCGGCGCGATGGCACGGCGCGGCCTGGAAGCCGTGCACGCAAACTGAAGGAGGACCCATGGAATTCGGCTTTTCCCCGGACGACCTGCAACTGCAGGAACGCATGCGCGAGTTCATGCAGCGCTTCGTGCTGCCCGCCAACCGCGACTGGCTGCGGCTGGCCGAGCGCGGCGCCTATCCCTCGGCGATCGTCGAGCCCCTGAAGGCGCAGGCGCGCGAAGCGGGCTTGTGGAACCTGTTCCTGCCGGGGCTGCGCGACGACGAACCGGGCACGCGCCTTGGCAACCTGCAATACGCGCCGCTGGCGGAGATCATGGGCCGCATCCCCTGGGCGGCGGAAGTCTTCAACTGCAATGCGCCGGACACCGGCAACATGGAGCTGCTGCACCTGTTCGCGACAGGGGCGCAGCGCGAGCGCTGGCTGCTGCCGCTGCTGCGCGGCGAGATGCGCTCGTGCTTCGCGATGACGGAGCCGGATGCCGCCTCGTCCGATGCCACCAACATCGCGACCACGATCCGGCGGGTCGGCGATGAGTACGTCATCAACGGCCGCAAGTGGTTCACCACCGGCGCGAAGCACCCGCTGTGCCGCTTCGCCATCGTGATGGGCGTGAGCGACGAGGGCGCCGAAGCGGCCCGGCACGAGCGCCATTCGATGGTGATCGTGCCGCTGGACACGCCGGGCCTCACCCTCGTGCGCGACCTTCCGATCATGAACCACCATTCACCGGAAGGGCACTGCGAACTGCTGTTCCGCGACGTGCGCGTGCCGGTGGCGAACGTGCTGGGCGAGGAGGGCCGCGGCTTTGCGCTGGCGCAGGCGCGGCTGGGGCCGGGGCGCGTGCACCACTGCATGCGCACCATCGGCCAGTGCGAGCTGGCGATCGAGCTGATGTGCGAGCGCGCGCTGGAGCGGCGCGCCTTCGGCAAGGCGCTGGCCGAGCAGGCCAACGTGCAGGACTGGATCGCCGAGTCGCGCGTCGAGGTCGACCAGGCGCGTTTGCTGGTGCTGCGCGCGGCCTGGCTGATGGACGCGCAGGGCAACAAGGCCGCGCAAGTGGATGTGTCCGCCATCAAGCTGGTGAGTGCGCGCCTGCAGGTGCGGGTGCTCGACCGGGCGATGCAGGTCTTCGGCGCGATGGGCCTGACCGCGGACACGCCGCTGGCCTTCCTGTGGACCTGGGGCCGGGCCTTCCGCTTCGTGGACGGCCCCGACGAAGTGCACCTGCGCACCGTGGCGCGGGCGGAGCTGGCGAAGGCGAAGGCGAATCGAGGGGCGACGCTGGCGTACTACGCTTGAAAGGACTTCCGGACGCAAAGGGCGCAAAAGGACGCAAAAGGACGCAAAAGGACGCAAAAGAAACCCATTTCAATTGGGCTGTTCTTTTGCGTCCTTTGCGTGACCTTTGCGCCCTTTGCGTCCGGAAGTCCTGCAGTCCAGAAGTCCGGAAGTCCGGAAGTCCTGCAACTCGTGGGCCAGCGCCTCCGCCGTCAGGTCAACCGCAGTTCCACTTCGCCGAGCGGCCCGAAATCTGCCCGCAACACCTCGCCTGCACTCGCTGCATAGGCCACCGTGCACGGCCCCATGCTCACGATGTCGCCGGCGCGCAAGGTCTGGCCTTCGCGACCCAGGTCTGCCACCAGCAGGCTCAGCGCCTGCAACGGGTCGACGCCGCCCGGCGCGCCGGTGCCGGCGCGGACTTCCTGGCCGCCCGAGGTCAGCCGCACCTTCAGCGCCGGCAGGTCCAGGTCCTGCCAGTCCGTCACCGGCTCGCCGTGCACCCAGGCGCCGCCGTACAGCAGGTCGGCCAGCATCAGCGGCAGCGGCCGCTGTTCGGGCGCGGTCAGGCGCGAGTCGATCACGTCGATGGCGGGCAGCACCGCGCCGATCGCGTGCAGCAGCACGTCGCGGCCCGGCAGGTAAGGGTGGCCGCCGATTTCCTCGCGCAGGCGCACGGCCAGCGCCAGTTCGACCCGGCACACCAGGTGGTCGGAGCGCGGCAGGCTGGCCGGGCTGCGGTGCGCGCTGGCCGAGAACAGGGGCCCGCGCATCGGGCCGCCCAGGCCCAGGGCGGCCAGGCTGGCCATGTCGCGGGCGCGGATGCGCGTGCCGATGACGCGTCCCCCCAGGCCCGACAACACCGACTGCGCGTGCAGCGCCTGCAGCGCGTAGCCGTCGTGCGGC